>NZ_NSGN01000002.1:0-312866 GCF_002285125.1 Corynebacterium gottingense | reverse complement strand
CGACTGCCGGTCGAATCCACGGCGACCAGCTGATACACCACAGTGACCGGGGAAGTCAGTACGTGTCACTGAAGTACTCCACCGCACTGGCCGAAGCCGAGATCCGGCCGAGTGTCGGCACAGTCGGAGATTCCTATGACAACGCGCTGGCCGAGACTGTTAACGGTCTCTACAAGGCTGAACTTATCCATCCTCAAGGCCCGTGGACATCAGTAGGAGAAGTCGAGCTAGCCACCTTGCGGTGGGTGCACTGGTGGAACACCAAACGTCTTCACGAAGCATTGGGCTACGCCACCCCACAAGAAGTAGAAACCGAGTACTATCTCACCGAGCCCATCAACACAGGGCCGTAAAAGAAGCGGAACCAAACCCAGGACGCTTCAAAGGGGGTGCGACGCCTCCGCTGCGCTCCGGCGCTCGGCATAGCCGAGGCACTGCACCGGGTATTACTACTCGCTGGCGCTCGCATAACCCGGTGCCCGGCGCTGGCGCGCCGCCCCTCATAGCCCCAGACTCAGACCTCGCTCGCTCGGTCTGGCTGGGTCTACCTTTCCCTCCGCTGCGCTCCGGTCAAGGTGCCCAATAGTGCAGCTGGCGCTGCACCTTGTGTGATGACCCATGCTTTACGTCACGACACTGCCGGCAATCCGATATATCTTGTCGATATACAGTCGGATATGCCAGCATCTGTGTGTCGTGTTTGGGTCATCACGAAACGCTCCATCACGGCAAGCGTGCCGTGATGAACATCAACGTTTCTACCGACGCGGCATGATGCGGCATGCGCCGCATACCATCTGCCGTCGCGGTTGCATCTTCAGCAGCACAGCTGCTGAAATCTGCTCTGTCCACGCTGCTGTCTTTGCTGCACCCACGGCCCCGTCTTCGGCATATTTCAAGTCCACACAAGACTATGCCGGCCAGAACCGCGCATAACAGCAGCGCGACATACCGCCAGCCATGTGGCGGATGATCCAGGCGACGGGGCAGACGTGTATATGCCCCGTCGCCGATACCGGCGCAAGCATCGTGACAGTGTCACGTGTAGCGGTGCCGCAGCCACCCGCACACACGCGAAAACCCCGCCCTTGCGAGCGGGGTGTGTGGCGACATCAAACGTGACGGCTGTACGTCGTCACGCCGCGTGGCCGTACACACATGAGGTGATTGCGTGTACGGCTAAAGGGTTAGTCGGGTACAACTTCTAGATGCCGCTTCGGCTTACTGCCCTCGGTGCTCTCAGGCGTGTCGCCGTCACCGTTCTCAGGTGTATCGCTGTCCCCTTCGGTGCTGGCGGACTTGTCACCGTCCCCTTCGGTGCTGGCGGACTTGTCACCGTCGAGATTCACCTCGAACTCTTCGGCATACTTGCGCAACTGCGCAAGGCGCTCCTTTGTCGCTTTGTGTGCACGGCGCGCCTCGTTCACGGTATCTTTTGCTTGCTGCTCATCGCGCAGCGCTGCTGCGTAATCGTCTCTGAAAGACATGGTTTGTTCTCCTTGGTTGAATGAACTGTTTATTTGGACTCGGGGCACGACGGTGGAGCGCGCGTGTGTAGTAGCACGGCCATCACCCATCAGCCCTCGCACTCAGTTCAAGACCCAGCCTGACTAGCTGAGCTAAGCGGCGGGATCTCGTCGTAGGCGGGTTTGTCCGCATTAGTGCTTCACACCGCCCAGCACCGTGACGAGCTGCTGGCGCTGCTCATCTGTCAGTTGGGGCGCTGCATTCACGACGGCATCGACGAAGCCGTCGAATAGCTGCGGGGCAGGGCGGCGTGCGGCCGCGAGGTAGGCGTCGAGATCGTCTTGGCGAATCCGATAGGCGGTGCCGAAACGGTGGAATGAAAGACGGCCCTCTTTAATAGCTTTTCGCAACGTGGACTCGGAGCCGACGCCGAGATCGGCGAGTTCCTGCAGCGTGTAAAAGCGTGGCGCGACGGCGGTAGTCGTGTCCTTTTCGGACATAGAAAAACGCTCCTGGGCAGATTGATCTGTCCCGGAGCGGGGTGCTTTACCGGCTTGCTATTCAGGCGGCTTGGAGTGCCGTGCTCAACTCGCTAGAACGGTGGTCTGCCGTCCCATCGCTTTACGGGAGCGCTTACTCCCTACCTGACCGCTTTTGTGGTTGGCAATGCCGTTGCCGACCGGTCTATCTCGTCGGAGGAACCGCGCCTATCACGGTCGAGAGGCTGTCTCTTTATGAATTATCCTCGGGGTTATCCCCCGTATGCGGCTGGCTAAACCAAAAACGAATTAAAACGCCACATACGGTCTGGGGGCCATCGTACGGAACTTATGCGTCGCGCACAATAGCCTGCGACCTAATCTTTACGAATCGAACCGAGCACGTTTCTACACGCCACGTGGCACGGCTGGGGTGTTGTGGTGGGGCAGCTGTTGTGTGGCGGCATGGTGACACGCAAGGGGCGCGCCTTTTTGTGACCTGTGACACGTCTATAGTGTGCTCGTTTCGTAGTTTTGACCTCGTTTCGTAATTTGCCGATCAAAATACGAAAAAATTACGAAACGCTCTACCTGCGGTTTCGTAGAACTACGAAAATCGGAAAACCAAATTACGAAACACGCGATAACGCTGTGACCTGCACAGACACGTCACATTTCGGGGATGTTTCGTAATTTTGCGGCATTTCGACCCAAACCTTTTAAGGGAGAGACACAGACACACATTACGGGCACATGTCTACGACATAGACCGTCCTCATTGAGGGCACGCTGCAGGGGTTGTAGCTATGTGACACGGCCGGGATGCTGCGTCACGGTGACACGCAAGGGGCGCGCCTTTTTATGACCTGAGACACGTCTGTAGCGCGCTCGTTTCGTAGTTTTGACCTCGTTTCGTAATTTGCCGATCAAAATACGAAAAAATTACGAAACGCTCTACCTGCGGTTTCGTGATTTCCGCAAACGAAAAGAACAAAACTACGAAACACGCGATAACGCTGTGACCTGCATAGACACGTCACATTTCGGGGATGTTTCGTAATTTTGCGGTATTTCGACCCAAACCTTTTAAGAGAGAGACACAGACACGCATTGCAGGCACATGTCTACGACACAGAGCGTCCTCGTTGAGGGCACGCTGCAGGGGTTGCAGCTATGTGACACGGCCGGGATACTGCCACGCTGCAACACGTCCGTGGCGCGCCGTTGTGTGACACGCAACACAGGTGTTGTGTGTTCGTTTCGTAGTTTTGACCTCGTTTCGTAATTTGCCGATCAAAATACGAAAAAATTACGAAACGCTCTACCTGCGGTTTCGTGATTTCCGCAAACGAAAAGAACAAAACTACGAAACACGCGATAACGCTGTGACCTGCATAGACACGTCACATTTCGGCGGTGTTTCGTAATTTTGCGGTATTTCGACCCAAACCTTTTAAGAGAGAGACACAGACACGCATTGCAGGCACATGTCTACGACACAGAGCGTCCTCGTTGAGGGCACGCTGCAGGGGTTGCAGCTATGTGACACGGGACACAATCGCAATCAAGGTGTCTCTTCTTATTTAGATTTTCTTCAAAAAGTGGAAAAATTACGAAACGAAAACCATTTACGCTGCTCAACGTATGTTTTTGTGTTTCGTAGTTTTGTTCTTTTCGTTTACGAGATTACGAAATGACCCGCAAATACCTACCGTGACCTGCGGTGATGTGTTTCGTATTTTTCTGCGTAATTTCACGTCGCCCGAAGCAGACACCCTGCCGTGTGCTTGCTGCAGGGCTGCGGCCGTCCCTCCATGTGGAGCGTCAGTGTCGATGCTGTAACTTAAACGTACATACATTTGTGGCGCTCTCGTTACGTGTCTGTGCATTGCCGAGCTCTTTACTGTTGTGTGTGGGCGCGCAGCCGTAGTGTCCGTGCCACTCCGAGTAGGGCGCGTCGTACCCCAAACCCATGTTCAATTAAATTCCAATCCAGAGAGGTCTTGCACTGTTGCGGTGCGGTTGTCTTCTTTCTCACCGTATTGGACCCTGCGAAATTAATTGGATACGATAGGCCCATGTTGATTTCAGGTTCCGTTTTCATGCGGCCGCTCACCAGCCGCTAAGGCGGTTTTCTCCCTCCCGCAGGTTAGAAACCGCTCCGGTCCTTTAGCCGGGCGGCCATTTGCCATGCCCGGCTCCGTTTCAACTCCACGGAGCACACCTGATGTCTACATACGGATACGGCCGTCACGAACATGGCCAAAATTTTCTCACAGACCACAAGATCATCAACTCCATCGTCGATCTTGTAAAACAAACCTCCGGCCCCATCATTGAGATCGGGCCAGGAAGCGGTGCCCTCACTCACCCGATATCCCACTTGGGGAGGGCAATAACGGCAGTTGAGGTAGACGCAAAACTAGCTGCCAAACTCACAAAAAAGACCGCCTCGGCGTCGGTCGAAGTGGTCCATGATGATTTCCTCAACTTCCCGTTACCCGCCACTCCCTGCGTCATTGTGGGAAACATTCCCTTTCACCTCACCACTGCCATTCTTCGAAAGTTGTTGCATGCGCCGGCATGGACTGCCGCTGTACTCCTCATGCAGTGGGAAGTCGCTCGCCGCCGGGCCGGGGTAGGTGCAAGCACGATGATGACAGCTCAGTGGTCCCCATGGTTCACGTTTCACCTTGGTTCCCGAGTACCAAGGTCTGCTTTCCGGCCACAGCCAAACGTTGACGGGGGGATCTTAGTGATCCGCCGGGTGGGTGACCCGAAGATCCCGATAGAGCAACGCAAAGCCTTTCAGGCGATGGTGCACACCGTTTTCACCGCCCGGGGACGCGGGATAGGGGAAATTCTCCGAAGGGCAGGGTTGTTTTCATCACGTTCAGAGACACAATCATGGTTGCGCTCGCGAGGAATCGACCCCGCAACCCTACCTCCCAGATTGCACACCAGCGACTGGATCGATCTCTTCCAGGTGACTGGTTCCTCTTCACCGCGCCATCGGCCCATTTCACAATCGGGAAGTAGTCAACGCCCTCCTCAACGGAAAAATCGAGGCCGGCGGCGGTAATCCCCCCACCACCAAAACCGAAATCCACCAGTAGTAGTGAACGACCCATGTTCGTCTACCGTGAGCCGCGTTATGGCAGTGACGTGTTCTCGTCGGGCACAGTCATAGTTCCCGGCGTTGCCAGCGACAGGGTTCTACACCCAGCAGCGGGACCGATCAAAATCACCCGCACGGGGAACGACCCTGCTGGTGGTTTCGATTTTGATGAAAGCGAGGAGACATAGCCCCTCGCCAACTCCCCGTAGCTGGCGAACAGTAGCTCCTGGCGCTGGCGCTCGTTGGTGAGTTTGCGTGCCACATCGAAAGCCTTATCGACTTCCCGGTCCAAGTTGTTGTGGGCCTTGAGCAGAATTGGGTCCATCGATAACGGGTTGTAGTGCTCCGCGAGTGACCGCTGGGGGTGCCGCTCGCGTGCCCGCAGCACCAACTGTCCAGCGTCGATGATTCGCTGCTGCGCCTTCTCATCTAGTTCACACAGAGCTGGTCCGCAGTTGTAGCTCCCGATGTACTCCGAAAAACGGAAAAAATAAATAGTGGGGATACATCAACCTTCCACTTTCCATTCTTCCGGCTCAGAGTATTGAGGGGTCTGGGACCGGGTCCGTAAACCCTTTATGTTTTTCGCGCACAGCGGTTCTTAGCGACGCACCCTATAGGTTTTCCGCAGAACCTATATGTGTTTCTGTGCACCCCCATATGTTGTCTGTTTCTAGCGGTATTTCGTTGTACTTTGCGCATCGAATAGTTATTTATCGACGACACTCCGTTGAATTCAAATTTAATGTGTAACGCGGAGCGTTAATGACGTTTCGCGTTATTGGGGGGGAGGTTGAAGAGCGCTGTCTCTAACTCCGGTTTTCGTTCGGCCTCGGTCCATTCCGCTACCTCGTGTGTAGAATCTGCAAGCGGTATCGGGCCGTTGAACTATTAGGTTCACCCACAGTTCCCGTGCCTGCACGCATCGAGAAGGACCAGGTGGTGAACTCGAATGACTCGCCTGGTCCAACGTGTGTGCGCTCGGCGCGTGGTTTAACTCTTATAAGACTTGCCGGTCACAGCCTCAGCGTTTCGCTCGTGCAGCCCGCAGGCCGTTCAAGATCACGATGACTTCAGCGACTTCGTGAACCAACACGACGGCGGCCAGGCCCAGCACACCGCTGATCGCCAGTGGCATCAACACGATGATGATGGCCAGAGACAGCACGATGTTCTGGTTGATGATCCTGCTGCCTCGGCGGGCGTGCTGCAGCGCCTGCGGGATCAGCCGGAGGTCGTGGCCAGTGAAGGCGACGTCAGCGGACTCGATCGCGGCGTCAGAGCCGGTTGCTCCCATCGCAATGCCCACCGTCGCGCCCGCCAGTGCCGGCGCGTCGTTGATGCCGTCGCCGATCATCGCCGTCGGCGTCTTGGAGGAAAATTCGGCGACGATGCTTGCCTTGTCCTCAGGGCGCAGCTCGGCGCGCACGTCGTCGATTCCGGCGATTTCAGCCAGCGCCCGGGCGGTGCGAGTGTTGTCGCCGGTGAGCATGCTCACTTCCACATCGTTGGCGCGCAGGGTCTGCACGGCTTCGGGAACCTCGGGACGCAGCTCGTCGCGGACACCGATCGCTCCGGCGAGAGCGTCATCGACGGTGACTAGGACGCAGGTCTGGCCTTCGGACTCCATGCGCTCAACGTCTGCCTTCAGTGGCCCGGCGTCGATCCACCGGGGGCTGCCCACCAGCACCCGTCGGCCTTCGACGGTGCCGCTGATGCCGTGCCCGGCTTCCTCGCTGATGTCCTGGGCGGCGGGCGCTTCGGGCCCCGCTGCCGCGATCGCCGCGGCGAGGGGGTGCGTCGATTGCTGCTCAACTGCCGCCGCGAAAGTAAGCACCTGCGCCCGATCAAACCTGTCTGCCGGGACCACGCCGGTAACCTCGGGCTGGTTGCGGGTGAGGGTTCCGGTCTTGTCCACCGCCAGGTGACGGATGCCGCCGAGCCGCTCGAACGCCGCGCCAGACTTGATGACCACGCCGAACTGGCTGGCCGCGCCGATCGCGGCCACGACCGTCAGCGGCACGGAGATTGCCAGCGCGCACGGCGACGCTGCGACCAGAACCACCAACGCACGGGTGATCCACGTCTCGGGGTCGCCCAGCAGCGAGCCGATCACGCCGACTAGCACCGCCAGGATCATCACCCCGGGCACTAGGGGTTGGGCAATCCGGTCGGCGATCCGGGCGCGGTCGCCCTTTTCCGCCTGCGCCTGCTCGACCAGGTCCACGAGTGTGGTCAGCGAGTTGTCCGTTCCAGCTGCGGTCGTCTGGACTTCCAGCACACCGGCGGAGTTGATCGCTCCCGCGGGCACCTCGTCGCCGGGCGCAACCTCCTCCGGAATGGATTCTCCGGTGATCGCTGAGGTGTCAAGGCTGGAGCGCCCAGACCGAATGATGCCGTCCGTGGCGATCCGCTCTCCGGGGCGCACGAGCATAAGCTCGCCAGCCGCGAGGTCCTTCGCTGCGACCTCGACCGACGTGCCGTCGCGCAGCACCGTCGCGGTCTGCGGTACCAACTTCAACAGTGCCCGCAGTCCGCCCTGCGCCCGGTCCATCGCCTTGTCTTCCAGCGCCTCGGCGATCGAGTACAGGAACGCTAGCGCCGCGGCCTCTCCGACGTAACCGAGGATTACCGCGCCGACCGCGCTGATGGTCATCAGCAAACCAATGCCGAGCTTGCGCTTCGTGACAAGGTTTCGGATCGCGTCGGGCGCGAACGTATACGCCCCTAGCAGCAGGCCGACCCAGAACAGTACTGTCGCGGGTGTCGCTAGCCCGGACCAGCCCAGCGCCAGGCCTACGCAGAGGGCTACGCCGGAGAAGATCGGCAGTAGCAACTCGGGGTCCTTCCACCATGGCCGATCGAGTTCTTCGATCTCCGTGGCGGGTTCGTGTTCGCATCCACACGCCGAGCTCATGCGTCCTCTCCCTTCTCGCCGCAGCCGGGCACCGAGCACTCAGGGTCGATGCACGGGGCGTTTTCGTCGACAGCCAACGTCGCGTTCACCAGCGCGTTGAGCGCTGCCGCGAGGTGCGGATCGGCGATTTCGTAGCGTGTCTTGCGGCCCTCCGGCTCGGCAACGACGATGCCGCAGTCACGCAGGCAGGTCAGGTGGTTCGAGACGTTTGAGCGGGTCAGGCCCAGGTCGCGCGAAAGTACGGCCGGGTAGCTCGGGCCGTCGAGTAGTGTCATCAGGATTCTGGAACGCGTCGGATCCGCCATGGCCCGGCCGAGCCGGTTCATGACGTCGAGGCGTGAAGCAATAGTCAGCATGTGCTGAACAATACATCGTGTGCTGAACTATTCAAAGTGTGATGAACTGACAGTTACGCGAAGGTCCTGCGACCTGCAAGAATTAGTCGATGGGATAGCAGATGACTGATCCTTTGTGGTTCGGCTGCCACCCAACGCGGGAGCGACGTGGGCGGCGAGGTTCTCGAGAAAGTAACTTTGCAACTACATACCGTCGAGTTTAAGTTCAATGTGTAGCTAGGCCCCGGGGTTACCCACGCAGAACTCGTTGCCTTCCGGGTCCTGCATGACAGTCCACACCAATCCCGGCGCCTCGTGGGTAGTGAGTTCGGTAGCGCCTAGGTCTTTGAGGCGTTCGATAAAAGTTTCGCGCTCCGCCCCGCCAACGTCGATGTGCATGCGGTTTTTCCCAGGTGTCGGATCCTTAACGCGCTGAAATCCCAGCGCCGGGGTGGAATCAACCATCACAAAATCGCCGTAATCCGCGGCGATTTCGCAACCGGTTGCGGCGGACCAAAACTCGGCGAGCTTTGAGGGATCGTTGCAGTCGAAGGTGATCTGCCGGATCGTGAAATTGGGATCGCTCATGAGCATCATTTTAGGGGCGGGGCTTAAAATGCGCTGTCTGGTGTACGAGCGGAGTTAGAGCCTTCCGGCCTAATGGAGTGTTTTGTATCGCGAGGTTTTCTCCCGCGAGAAAGTAGGAACTCGATCTCGTAGCCATTTTCGGCTTCGGTGCCCCAAGTATCAACCTGATCTTCACTGATCGGCTTCCCTTGTATTGTCTTCACGGTAGTCACCGTAATGCGGAAACGGTGTTGTTGCGTAGGGTGGGAGTGTACTTGCATTCGGGTGAGCTAAAGCTTAACGTTGTGCGTTATTGACGCTTTGCGTTATGGGGGGATAGGGTAAGGCATGATCCAGTCGTTCGGGAACCGAGAGACCGAGCTGGTATTCCTGCGTGAACCAGTTCCGAAACTGGATCCTCGGATCCATAAGTCGGCGAACAAGAAGCTCCACCAGCTCGACGCTGCTGTATCCCTTGACTCTCTTCGCGTACCGCCCGGGAATCGCCTAGAGGCTCTCAAGGGAGATAGGAAAGGGACGTTTAGTATCCGAGTGAATAACCAGTGGAGAATTACATTCCGCTGGAAGGGCGCAGGGCCCGAACATGTGACCATTGAGGACTACCACTAAGGAATGCCATGTCGAACAAGCTGTACCCGCCGATTCATCCTGGGGAGATTCTCTTAGAAGACTTCATTGAGGGATTCGGAATCACTCAGCACAAGCTTGCTGTGTCTATCGGGGTTCCGCCCCGTCGCATTAACGAGATTGTGCACGGCAAACGTGGAATCACGGCTGACACCGCTCTTAGGCTCGGAAAATATTTTGGGGTGGAGCCGATATTCTGGATGAATCTGCAGAACCAGTATGAGATTGAGCTGGCGGAAGATAAGGCCCTCGCCGAGATCGAGCAGATTCAACCGATCCAAGCTGTCTCGGCGTAGCGCCTAATCCACGTCCCCGGAGCCTATCGGGACGTATCGCGCGAGGAAATCCAGCTGCTGCGCCACGTTGCGCTCGAAGGCGTCGCCGACGTAGATGTCGAAGTGCCCGCCGGGCTGCATGCGAACCTCTCCCTTCGGGGCCTTCCGCACGTGCCGCAGGGTGGGGCGCGGCGGCGCCAGCGAATCGTCCTCGCACACCGCGAGGTGCGCGGGGCACTGGATTCTGCGGGCGTCGCGGCCGGGGAAGTAGCGCACGATGTCGGCGCCGAAGCGGGCGGTGATGCCGGGTGGGGGCTGGTCTCCCGGCGGGATCAAGGCCTCGATGCCCGCAATCGAATCCGGCGAGGTCATCAACGCCGTCGTGCCGGGCTCGCCGTACGCGGGCAGTAGCACCGGCTCCACGCCGCGCCACCCGGCTACAATGTCGCGGACAGCAAGCGCGGCAATCTTGGCCAACACCTTCGGCGGGAGCGCAAATGTCGACGCGAACCCGTTGGTGAACGGGCACTGGGAAATCACGGCCACAACCCGCGGGTCGCGTGCGGCGGTGCGGATGACGTGCCCGCCGGCGAACGAGGTGCCCCTCAGGACGATCCGGTCCGGATCGACGCCGTCGAGCTGCCGTGCGTATGTAATTGCGTTGCGCCAATCCTCCAGTTGGCGGCGCACCGAAAGCAGCTGCCGCGGCTCGCCTGCACTGGCACCGAAGTGCCTGTAGTCGAACACCAGGCAGCGGTAGCCGGCGCTGCTGAAGCGTTCGGCGAAGGCGTCGAGACGCATCTGGCGCACCCCGCCGAGGCCGTGCGCCATCACAAGCATCGGCCCCGAGGCGGGAGCCGAGTCGGGGACATACAGCCACGCGGCGCAGGAGCCGCCCCCGGAGGGGAAGGACACGTCGGTTCTTGGCATAACCCGAGTCTAGGGCGGGCTCTAGGGAATCTGGGGTCGCTTGCGAGTGGATTTCAGCTCCGAGTGACGCTTCTTCGCCTCTCGGCGGCGCCGCACCGAGCCTCGGGTCGGCTTAGTTTTCCGTCGCGTGGGAGGCGGTGGAGCGAGCGCCTCGCGCAGCAGGGCAGCCATGCGTTCCCGTGCCTCGGCGCGGTTGCGGACCTGCGACCGTTGGGTCGAGGCGGTCACGGTGAGTACGTTGCCGTGCAGTCGGTGCTCGAGGTTGCGTAGGATGCGGCGGCGTTGGGCGTCGGAAAGCGATGCGCATTCCGCGATGTCGATGGAGAGCTGCACCTTGCTGTCGGTGGTGTTGACGCCCTGGCCACCCGGCCCCGATGACTTGGCGAACTGCTCCGTGAAATCGGCGGCGGCGATGACCACACCGCCGGGGATTCCCGGACCGGGCGCGAGAGTCAGGTCTTTCATGCCAACACCCTACGTGTTTACGTCAGTCTTGTTGCACCGCAAGTCTCAGCGACCGAACTGCCAGTAAATCTCATCCATCGTGAACCTCTTACCGGAGTCAATCTCAACGGCTGAGCGAAGTTCCTGCAGGTCCTGAAGGTCTTCGATTCTTTCCGCGATGGCGGATCGAGCAAACTCGGAAACAGTTACGCCCTCAGCACGCGCAAGCTTCGTTACGAGTGATGCTTCCTCGCTGCTCAAATGGATTCTCAGGAACATAACTGCTACCGATCTCGTGGAGAAAACCTCTACGCCTTCTTCTCGTCTCGACGGAAACGGAAACCGCGTCGCGTCGTGCGGGATTCTGTCGCAGATTGATCTTCGTCGCCGGTCGACTCGAGCGCTTTTTGCTCCCCCCGCTCCCGTCGCGCTTCGATTTCTGCGGCCTTTGCAAGCAGCCGGTCGTCGTTCATGTCGCGAATTTTCTTGGTGGCTTTTTGTGCTTGATCCACCGCCGATTGGCGGGCGCGGTTCGCAGCATCGACGGTGTCGCCCGCTAGCGACACCACAGATTGACGCCATCCCTGGACGTGGAGACGCTCTGCGTCTTCTACGCCCATCCGCAAATGCTGTGCAAACGCACTAATAATGTCGTGAATTTCGTTCGCGTGCGCGGTGATGTGGCGAGCACGAATCGGGTTTGTGGCCCAGACCTGATTGCTCAACTTGGCTGTCTCACGGACGGCTGTATCCATCTCGAGCAGACGTCGGGTGGTCGATTCCAACTGATCCTTGCGCGCGTCGTGGATTCCCTCTCGGTGAGAATCCAGCTGGCGGGGCTCAAACTCATTCACGTGGGCGATCTCCAAGACATACATCCGATCATGGAGGTAGATGCTCCGTGCAGCCACACCCAGCCAAAGCGGCAGATCGCCTTTCAACCGAGCTAGGAGGGTTTCAAGTTTCTTGGAGTTGTTCTTCTGCTTCCGGAGCTGATAAGCGGCGTCATCGAGTTGTTCGATGGCGTAAGACTCGATGCCGTTGAGCGCTGATCCGAGGTGGTCGACCTTCGACCAAGTAGTTGAGGAGACGCTACTGCTGCGCCGGTAAAGTTCGTCCGCTTCTTCAATCGTGTACTGGATACCCCCAAGCTGCGCTAGTGCGTTAACCTTGCGCTGCCGGAGGAGAGTATCGAGCTTCTCATCGATGACCTCTAAATACTTTTTGATTTCAGCAATTGCTGCCTCAATTGCGGCCTGAGCTGCGATGCCAGCGGCGGTCGAAGCCATGGCGGGCGAAAACTTCACCTCTTGAAACGAGGTGTGTTTGAAGAATCGACTTGGATTGTCAGCGAGCCCGAGGTCGCTTCGGCGTAGGACCCCAGGAACCGGTCCAGACGACGTGCGATGCTGGAGCAGCTTCGCAGTTTCGTCCGTTGCCTTGTAATACTTGCCGGATTTGAACTGCCGGTTGGAAATCGTGCTCAGCACATTGTTTGCGTGGAAAAGCACTTGAGGGGATATAGGCTCGAGCGTGGATGAGTTGTTCGAGGGGAAACTGTCTTCATCGCTAAGAAGCAGCAGACCGTCTCCGTCTGCAAGGAAAGCCAGTTCTTTGCTCGTATTCTCCATACATAGAAACTGTAGTACTGACTGGCAATAGATATGTTGAGATACAACCCGTAGTTGCTAGCCCTATCGGCTTTGGCATCCCTTGTATCAGTCACACACAGGAAAGAGGATGACATGAACGAACAGGCAAAGTTAGAGCGGGTCTTCGCTTACCCTTTTGGCGACATTTACGGCAACTACGTGGCCAAGGTCGAGAGGAAAGGCCACACACGCGAGGAGCTCGATGACGTTCTTGGCTGGTTCACGCTCCTTGAACCGAACGAGCTGCGGGCCGCCGCGGACTCGGGAAAGACGCTGCGCGAATTCTTCGCCGACCTCACGCTCACCCCGAATGCCGACCTGATCACCGGCAAGGTGTGCGGGGTGCGCGTGGAGGAGGTCGAAGACGAGCTCATGCGCCAGATCCGCATGATGGACTTGCTTGTCGACGAGCTCGCGCGCGGCAAGAAGATGGAAAACATCAAGCGCGGCGAGTAGGTGAATAAAGGACCTGATCCGCTTAGACGGGGCAGATGACGGGGACGCCAGAGTCGCTGAGGATCTTGGCGCGGATGCCGTAGACCTCATCGAGCAGGTCCGGGGTGAGCACCTCGGTCGGTGCGCCCTGCGTGACGCGCTGCCCGGCCTTCATGACGAGGAGCTCGTCGCAGTAGCGGGCCGCGAGGTTGAGGTCGTGGATCGCCACGATTGCCAGCTTGTTGGTACCGGCGATCTCCTCGCGGATCAGTCGCAGGACTTCCACTTGGTGGCGGAGGTCGAGGGCGGAGGTGGGCTCGTCGAGAAGCAAAATGCTCGGTTCACGCACGAGCATCTGCGCAATGCCAACCAGCTGTCGTTGGCCGCCGGACATCGCGGTGATCATGCGGTCGGCCAGGTGGGAGATGTTGAGGCGTTGCATGACGCGCGCGGTGGCGTCGACGGGGTCACCGCTTGTGCTGCCGCCGTGGTTGGCGGAGATCATGATGGACTCAAACGCCGTCAGCGACGCGCCGGAGAGTAGGTCTTGGGGGACATAACCGACGTGGTTTGGGCGGTCCTTGTCCTTGACTTCCTGGCCGTCGATGGTGACGGTGCAGGAGCCGGATGCGGCTTTCTTTACACCGGCGAGAGTCTTCACCAGGGTTGACTTGCCGGCAGCGTTGGGACCCAGCAGCCCGACGACTTTGCCGCCGTCGAGCGGGGCGAAGCTCATGGCGTCGATGATGGTGTTGCGGCCGTACTGGACGGTGAGGTCATCAGCCTGAATAGTCATGGCGTTATCCTTTCCGCTGGGCGCGGGTGAAAATCAGGAAGACGAAGAACGGGACGCCGACGAGCGCGGTGATGATGCCGATCGGGATGGCCACCCCGGGGATGATGGACAGCGAGACCGCGTACGCGATGCTGAGCAGCATCGACCCGGCAGCTGCCGCGGCGGGGAGGAAGAACTTCTGGTCCTCGCCGACGAGCATGCGGGCGACGTGCGGGCCGACCAGCCCGATGAAACCGATGATGCCGGTGAACGCGACCGAGGCCGCGGCCAGCACAGAGGCGACGATGAGGGTAGTGATGCGCAGGCGCTGCACGTCGACGCCGAGTGCGGCGGCGCGGTCCTCACCCAGACGCAGCGCGGTGAGCCGCCACGCGTTGACGATGCAGAAGGGGATCGCGCAGACGATGACGGCGGCGAGGATGATGTTGGCGGTCCAGTTGGCGCGCTGCAGCGAGCCCATGGTCCAGAAGACGATCTGTTGCAGCGCCTCGGTGTTTGCGCCGTACTGCAGGAGCGAGAGGAGCGCCTGGAAGAGGAAGGACAGCGCGATGCCGAGCAGGATCATCGACTGCGCGTTCGCGCCCTTCCACACCGAGGCGGCAGCGACGATGAGCGCCGCGATCAGCGCGGTGAGCGCGGCCATGGTCGCCAGGTTGAACTGCGGGTTGGGGATGAGGACCCAGCCCATGACGATCGACACCGCTGCGCCGAATGCGGCCGCCGCAGAGATACCGAGGGTAAACGGCTCGGCGAGCGGGTTATCCAGGATGGTCTGCATCTGCCCGCCCGCGAGGCCCAGCGCGGCGCCCACGAGGACGGCCATCACGGCCGCGGGCAGCCGCAGCGTCCGGATGACGGTCCGAGTCTGATCGTCGACGCTTTCCGGGTTGAAGACGGCGTTCCAGACGTCGGCAAGCGACAGGTTCAGCGGGCCGACGATGATGGCGATGAGGAAGCTCACCGCCGCCGCGATAATCAGGCCCACGATCGCAAGTGCTTTTCGACGCCCACGCTTCCGGTACGAACGAATCGCGTCGTTCCGGGCGGTTTCCGCCGAGGCCGGGGCGTCTGCCCCGGCGCGCTCTGCGCCGTTGGGGTCGATCTGTCGAAGGGCTGTTGAAGTGGTCATTTACGAGGTTTCACTGTTGGGGTCGGCGAAAAAGGCGCCGCTGTATTCGTAGGGGAGGAAGTCCTTGTGGAACTGCTCGAAGTCTGCTGCCGGGTCCATGTCCTCGAACTCCTCCGGGTGGAGCCACTTGGCAAAGGCCTCGAGTGCGAACACGTTGAAGGGGTTGTCGTAGAACTGGTGGTACACGGCAAAGTAATTACCGTTCTTCGGCGCGTCAAGCAGGTCAATGCCCGGGATCTTCAGCGGGCCGGAGCAGGACTCGATCGCGGTCTGTTCGTCCGCTTGGTAGCCCAGCTCGACGTGGTGGTAGGACTCGGACTTCGACGGGTCGCTTGCCCACTCGCCACCGGTGACGATGAGCTTCTCGGGGTTGATCTCTACGAGCTTTTCTGGCGTCAGCTGGGTGGAATCCGTGCCGAGCACCTCCGGGCCGAGGTTGTGGCCGCCCGCGGCCGTGACCAGGGTGCCGAGGTGGACGTCGCCAGCGACAGAGCAGCAGTCTTGGAAGCCGGCCGCGGTCCACACCAGCGTGTCTGGGCGGTCCTCGATGTTGGCTACGCGGTCTGTAATCGTCTTCACCTTCTCGTCGTAGAAGGCGTTGAACTTCTCCGCGCGCTCCTGCTGGCCCAAGAGCTCGCCCAGCATGGTCATCGATACGGTGGTATTTTCCAGCGGCTTCTGGCGGAAGTCGATGAACGCGTACTTGATCCCCAGCGCGTCGAGGTTGGAGAGGAAGCCGTTCTCCTCGCTTGCCTTCTTTTGGTCGAGCGTCATGATGATGACGTCCGGCTTTTGGGCGAGGAGGTTCTCAGCGGTGACGTCGCCCTTCTGGATGGAGCCGATCATTGGCATATCCTTGGCTTCGGGGTAGTCCTCGAGCAGCTTTTCCTGCAGGGCCGGGGCCGCCTTGTTGAGGTCGTCGCCGTACGCGACCACGTTGTTGAATGGGTTGTCCTGCAGGGTCGCGGTGGCGTACACCGCGCGGCCCTCGGCGAGCACGATTCGCTCGGGGCGCGCCTCGAAGTCGAGCGTGCGCCCGGCGGCGTCGGTGATGTGGACGGCGTCCGCGCTCCGTGCGGCGGACGAGGAGGCGTTCTGCGTCTCGGTCACCGCGGCGGTGTTGTCGTCGCTTCCAGAGCAGGCGGCGAGCCCGAGGACCGTGGCTGCGGAGACAAGGAGTGCTCCGGCGCGTTGGAAAAGTTTCAACTGCAGACCTTTCTTGCTTTAGGTAAGGCTCGCCTTTGCAAGCACTCCTTCTAAAGTAAGGCAAACCTTTCTTTGGGTCAACCCCCTGGTTTTCATTGTGCAATCCAATTCTTCTCACCGGCCTGAGCGGTGGCCAACGGGCGACCGACGATCCACGGATGTAGCGTTGTGCCGGCTGTATGAAACCCGAAAGAATAGGAGAGGAAACTCAAGTGGATCGCGTGCGTGATTTCACGTTCGGCGCAAGACAGCAACCGAACTACTCCTGGTGGAAACCGTTGGCCGAAATGCTCACCGTGATCGTCATGGTGATCGCGATGACAGTGGTCGTCGGGCTCTCGCTCGAGGCGGCGGGGCTCGACACGTCATCTCCGGACGTCGACGGCTGGTTTACCTACGCCACCGTGATCGTCGAGATTATTGCGGTGCTCGTGGCAGTCACACTGGTGGGGCGCCGCTCCGCGGCTTCGGTGCTGTGGAGTGGGAAAGCGCTGCGGCCGCTCACGCTCGTCGCGGCATATCTGTTGGCGTTTGCCGTCATAGCCGTCACGCTGGGACTGATCAGCGTCTACGCGTTCGGCTCGTCGTGGGACAATGCGTTTGCAGGCTTTTCCAGTACGTTCCCGCTCGAGCTCGTGGCGATTCTGCTTGCCGCGCTTGCCGAGGAAATGCTGTTCCGCGGGCTTGTGTTCCAGGCCTTTACCGCGTGGACGCGGCACCCGCTCGTCGGCGCGATCGCCGCTGCGCTCCTGTTCGTTGCCGTGCACCCCGCAGCTTGGAGCGAACCCCTCGCATTCGCACACTTCTTCCTCGATGGCCTGCTCTACGCCTGGCTCGCCTGGTATTTCAACGGCATCGGCATTGCCGTCGCGGCGCACGCGGCGTGGAATACTGCGGCCAGCCTGCAGGACTACGGGGTGCCGTTATCGCTGGGCGGGACCGCAACGCAGTTCGTCGCGGCGGCGCTCGCGGTGGTCGTGCTCACCGTTGCGTTCCGTCGAGCACGGCGCCCCCTGCGCCCGTAACCTCCTCCGCCGGGCAACACCGGCGCTGTGCGTCTACGCTTGGCCGCATGGCAATTCACACATGCACCTATATCGCATTCCCCGGCAACGCTCGCGCGATGCTTGAGTTCTACCACTCCGTCTTCGGTGGCGAGCTCCGCATCCTCACCTACGGCGAGCAGCTGGACAACGGCGTGCAGTTCCCGTTCGAACCACCCCGTGACAAGGTCGCGCACGCGTTGCTGCGCGGCCCGTTCACCATCTCCGGCGGCGACGACCTCGAGCACGACCGCGAGCAGCTCGGCGCCAGCGAGTACGGCTTCACCGTCGAAGCGGACTCGCCCGAGGAGGCAAAGAAGCTTTACGACGCCCTCGCTGCAGACGGCGGCGAGGCGCGCATGCCGTTCGCCCAGGCGCCGTGGGGCGAGCACTTCGGCATGGTGGTCGACCGTTTTAACGTCGCGTGGAACGTCACCGCCCCGGGCGGCGACAACGGCGCCAACGCTGCGCAGGCGTAGCGCGGTTGCGATTGGACAGCGGGGCGGGGGTTGCCGTCGCGGGGGTTGACCGGGCGGGGAGCGTCGCAAAGCTCCTGCGCGACTTCAACGCGGAGTTTGCTACACCGTGCCCGGAGCTGGGCACGCTCACGCGGCGGTTCGCAGAGCTCATCGCTGGGGACCACGGGTACGTGGTGCTCGCGGAGTGGCCCGAGCCCGTCGGATTCGCGCTGCTGACGCTGCGCCCGAGCCCGTATTACGACGGCCCGATCGCAACGCTCGATGAGCTCTACGTGCGGCCCGAACTCCGGGGGAGGGGCATTGGCACCCGGCTCATGGACTGCGCGGAGGCTGAGGCGCGCGCACGGCACGTGGGCGAGGTGCAGATCAACGTGGACGCCGTTGATTTCGGTGCCCGCCGCTTCTACGAGCGGCGCGGATACACCAACATTGAGCCGGGCCAGGACGTGGACATGCTGTGCTACATCCGGGAGTTTGGCTCGCCTGCCGGCACTGCGTAGCGATTCGCGGCCGTGCCGTACCCTTGGGC
Organism: Corynebacterium gottingense; assembly: GCF_002285125.1. Classification (NCBI taxonomy): domain Bacteria; kingdom Bacillati; phylum Actinomycetota; class Actinomycetes; order Mycobacteriales; family Corynebacteriaceae; genus Corynebacterium; species Corynebacterium gottingense. The sequence goes on along the minus strand of NZ_NSGN01000002.1, from coordinate 294,417 downwards.
ACCATGGCCACGAAGTACAAATTCTCCCTTCCGAATCGCAACTGGGTCCAGGCGACCACGCCCGCGAACATGGACTTCCTCCTCGCCCGTGCGGCCGAGGCGGAGCAGTCCGTGTTCATGCCGCCGACCATCAGCGGGCTGACCGCGGCGCTGGCGGAGGACGCCGACATGCAGGCGGTGATGAAGGACAACCTCGCCCGGCTCGAGCAGGCGGGGCAGAATCCGCGCGTGGAGCAGGGGGAGGTTAGCCCCGACGGTAATGCGGGCCTGCAGCAGGTGACGCTGTCCGCCTCGGCGGAAGACGGCACGCGCGGCGAGGTCGCCCAGCTGCAGAACTACCTCATCTTGCGCGAGCAGGGCGGCGCGCAACGGTGGGTGGTCATGCTCGCGCTCACCGCGGACGTGGGCCGGATCCAGGAGCTCGCCCCGGAGTTTCAACAGCTCCTCGATTCGGTCGAGTTTGTCTAACTCGGGAAACGATCAACTGGAATGTCCTCGCGCTCGCCGGAAAACATCCTGTTGCGCCTCCCCGACACGGAGGAGGAGCAGGTCCGCAGGATCTTTGACGCGCTGGAGCAGCGGGGATTCCCGCGCCAGCACCAGCGTCCCCATATCTCAGTGACCTTTGCACCACGGATGCGCCAGAGCGTGGTAGAAAGCGCGGCGGCGCTGCTGCCGCCACTGCTCCCCGCGAGACTGGATCGGGTGGGCACCGTCGTCTTTGGTACCAAATCCAAGCAGACGGTCGCGTGGTTACTCGAGGCGCCGGAGGCGCTCGAGCGCGCCGCCCGGCAGCTCAGCGCAGAGAACCCTGGTGGGCGAGGGGAGCGGTGGGTACCGCACCTGACGCTGGGGCTGCGCCTACCAAAGGCAATGGTGCCCGGGTATATCGGGGCGCTCGCCGAGGTGACGAACCCGCACCTCAGGGCGCTGACTGCGGATCGGGCTGTGTACTACCGGCCGACTGTTGGCCAGGACCTGCAGTTTTAGGGAGCACCACGGTCGGGTACTTGCGTACGTAGCCGATCGCGATGATGACCAGCGCCGCGGCCGCGCCCAGAATGGTCTCAGCCGTGCGGGCAAGCAGCATCGGCGCGACGGGGGCAGCCTGCACCGTCTGGATCATCAGCAGCGCGGTTGGGGTGATGAAGCTGCCGGCGATGGTGTAATTGCGGGTCACGTACATCTCGGTGAGGTACTGCAGCACGATGATCCACACCACGACCTGCCACCCCTGCATCGGGTGCGAGAGCAGGAAGCCCGCGACCAGGATGCCCGACAGCGTGCCCAGCACGCGCTCGATCGCGCGGAAGTACTGCACCTTGAACCGCGAGTTCACCAGCGGCGCGACCGCGGCCACCATCGCCCAGTAGAAGTGCGAGAGGGGGTCGATGAGCATCACCGAGAACAGTCCGATCACGCCCGCGAGGAGCGGGGAGAAGAAGAAACGAGCGGCCTCAACGCGCAGCCGCTTGCGGGGCACGGGGCCGGCGTCGGGGGCGCGCGACGGGCGCTCGGGGGCCTTCGCGTTGCCGCCGGGACCCTCGCCGATGTACTGGGAACACTGGCCGAGTGCCAGGCAGAGCAGCGCCGAGCTGCCCGCGATGCCGAACGCCATGAGCGGGTGCACCGGGTCGCGCAGCGAGCCGACTGCGGCGACCGAGAAGATCACAAAGACGGAACCGGTCGGCTTCATATCGGCCGCGAGCGCAATCGTCGCCCACACCGAGGACACCAGCGAGCTGACCAGCAACAAGATCCAGGGGCTGAGGCCCAACCAGGCAATTGTTGCGCCGATCGTCACCGACAGGGTCAGCGCGCTCCCGGCCAGCAGATGGTGCTTGCGCCGCACCTGCGGGGTGGCGTGGCGGCCGTACACGCCGGTGAACGCGCCGAAGTTTGCGTAAATTGCCAGGTCAAGTCGTCCAAGCGCCAGCAGTGTAAACATCGGGATCGCCACGCCGAGCGCGGTGCGGAACGCGGGAATATGGTCGCGCTTCGCAGGCCCCATCTGAAACAGCGGGCTGAAATGGTGCAACGTTGGCCTCCTGTCGCTTCGCTTCGGGAACTCGCAACACTGTAATCAGTCGCGGAGTGGGGCGCACTCGTTGGCGTCGATAAGCAAGGCCCCGTCGAGCGCAATGCTGCTTGTCGACGCCCCCACGACCACATTCCCGTACCCCCGACCCTCGGAGCGAGCGGCGGTGTGGCCGAAGACGAGTTCCAGGCCGGCGAGCTCGGCGCGGGTGCGCGGCAACCCCTCCGTGTCGCCGATGTTGGCCATGAATAGGCCACCAGGGCGCAGGGCGCGCCGCGCGGCGGTGAAGAACTCGACGGTGGTCAACGCGCGGGGCGTGTCCGGCCCCGCGAAGACGTCGCGGACGATCACGTCGACGGAGCCGGGCGCAAGCGCGTGCGTGAACGCCCGGGCTTCTGCAACCGCGAGCTGCACCGGCGGGTCGAACGCCCAGCGCACGAGGTCGGCGAGTGCGCTGTCCAGCTCGACGGCAACGTTGGTGGAATCCGGGTAGCGTTGTTGGAGAAACGATGCGAATGTGCAGCCCGCGGCGCCGAGGTGCACGGCGGTGAACGGGCGCGGGAGGTTGCCGGCCGCCTCGTGCGCGCTGATGAGCTGGGCGAACCAGCGAATGTAGTCGTACTCCAGCACCTCGGGCGCGCCGGGGACCACGTAGGAAGACGGGACGTTGTTGACCTCGAGGGTGTAGCCACCGTCGCGGGACGGGTCCGCCACGATCGCGGCGGTGCCCGTGTCGATGGAATAGGTGCCGGTGATGTGCCGTTTCTCGGCGCGCGGCTTACCGCGGCCCATGTGCATCACCGGCAGTCATGAGCGGAGTGGCCTTAACGCTTGGCAATCGGTCCGAGCACCTGGTCGACCTGCTGTGGCAGAAGCAGCGCGATGAGGCTGCCCAGGCCGGCGAGGCCGGCGAGCGCAACCGGCAGGATCCAGGCGAGGTCCGCGGCGGAGCTGCCTGCGGGGGCTGGGGTGCCCGGCTCGTCGGCGTCCTGCGCCGGTGCGACCTCGACCGGGACGGTCGCGTCGGTGCCCGCGTCGGTGGTGACGTGCAGTTCCTGGGGACCGGACATGTCATCCGGGACGTCGAGAGCCACGGTCGCCTTGCCCTTTTCATTCATCCCCTCCGGGCCGTAGGCCGGGTCGATGTCTGCGGTTGCCGTCGCATCGCCGAGCGAGACGGTGACCTGCTTCGCGGTCTCGCCAAGTGTGTACTGCAGCGAGGAGAGGTTGATCGTCGCGGACGTGCCCGCGGTCAGCGGGGCGTCCAGGTGCACGCCGACGTTGGACTGGCCGCCGCGCGGGGCCTTCGCCTTGTCTGCTCCGAGCGCCTCGACGAGGGCGTTGAGGTCCAAGTAGCCCAGGCTGGCCGGTGCGGTGCCGCGAGTGAACGCCTCAAAGTGGTCGCCGCCGCCCAGGATGAAGGTGGAGCCGGCGATGACGTACTTCTTCGCCGGGTCGATCGGCGCGCCGTCGACGGTGACCGAGGTGATGCGCGAGCCCTGCGGCGCCTCCGGGTCGTAGGTGTAGGTGACGTTGTCGGACACACCGAGCGCGGCGAACGGCATGGAGTCGCCGTCGCGCCACTGCTGCTCGAGCGCGTCGACGAAGTCCTTGCCCGTGATCTCCACGTAGGTGTTCTCGCCGCCGAACGGCTGGACTGCGAAGGCGTCGGCGTAGGTCACGTCGCCCTGCTCCAGGTCCGAGCGCACGCCGCCCGCGTTCATCACACCGATGTCGGGCGTGATCGCGGAGTTCTGGTCCACGCCCCAACGGGTGATCTCCGCGACGAAGTTGTTCAGCTGGGATTCCACGCCCACGGAGGAGCCGGATTCCTTACCTTCCTTCGCGCCGCGGTAGAAGGCGGTGCCCGCATTGCCGACGATGCGCTCGCCCTCCGCGCCAGCTTTCTCCTCGGCCTGCTGCATGATGGCGTCGACCTCCGGTTCGGGGGTGTCGCAGGCGCGGATAGCGTCGGCGTCGAGAAGCTCTGCGTGCTTGACGGTCGCCTTCTTGGTCGCGCGATCGAAGGAAAGATCGACGTTGGCCAGGTGCTTGCCGTACTCGCCGGCCTGGATGACTACGGGACTGGTCTGACCGGGCTCGATGACCTGGTGGGTGTGGCCGAGGAACGCGAGGTCGACGTCTTTGCTGAAGTCGTCCGGCCCGAGGTTGCCCTCGTGCACGAGCGCGACGACAACGTCTGCCTCGCCGGAGTCCTTCAGCTTTTTCGCCAGCGCGTTGGTGGTCTCGACCGGGTTATCCCAGGTAATGCCCTTGATGTTGTCGGGGGAGACCAAGTTCGGCATGTCGTCGGTCACGGTACCCACGAAGGCGACCTTCACGCCGTCGAGCTCCTCGACCGTGTAGTCCTTGACGCCGTCGATGGTGTGGGCGTTCGCGCCCAGGTAGTCAAAGTCGGCCTGCTTGACCACGCGCTCCTCGACGTCCGATGCGCCGTGGTCAAACTCGTGGTTACCAATCGCGGAGACTTTTAGCCCCATGAGATTGAGCAGGTCCAGCGTCGGCTGGTCATCCAGCAGCATCGACTCGAAGGGAGAGGCGCCGATGTTGTCGCCCGCGGAGGTGAAGATGTGGGTCTTGCCCTCGGCGGCCTTGTCCACGGAGCACTTCAGCGCCGCCGCGCCGGGCACCTTGTCGGTGGGCTTCCAATAACCGTGGAAGTCGGTGATGTTGGAGATGGTGAACTCTGCGGTGTCATCGGCAGCGAGCGCAGCGGGCGCCAGCGAGACGGCGAGCGCGGCGGCTGTGGTGGTGGCGAGGAGTTGGACGTTGCGGCGGAAGCGCACGGGTCGGGCCTTTCTGACGAACTGGTGGGAGCAGCACAAAACGCTGCCATAAAACTTAGAAAGCCTTGCTTTCCGCAGGGTGTCTTGCCGGTAAATTTCGGGTGACCGTTAGGGGCTTGGTGCTTATCGACGTCCCGCTGCCGAGACTCGTACGCGCCTAGAGTTCAGTGACCTCGTAGTCTGCTCCTTCGGAGGTGAACCTGAGTGACCCGAGTGGGTAGCTCACGTCACTTGGCCACGACAACGTGCTGGGATCGAGCGAAACTTTCACGCGCTTGCCCACGTACTGTGCCCACTCAGTGCCGGCCTCATGATTTCCGTAGGAGGTGATCTCCGAGTACCCCAAACGCATGTACTCCGTAGTTTGCGTCACCGGCCCCCGCGACCCGCCCTTGTTTGCCGAGATATCCTGTGGGCCATCGAAGTGCAGCACCCAGTACTTGCTGCCGGATTCAGGCGCTGACGGATCATCAGCGCCAGCTTGGGCCAGTGCTTCCTCGATGGTGAGCTCCTCGACGGTGCCCACGAACTCACCTTCGCCGAGAACCATGTCATCCGCGGGAGCTTCATCTTGCGCACCTTCTGCCGGGGCTGCTGCCGCAGGTGCCCCCTGCTGCAGCGCCGACGGATCGGTCGTCGAGGTCCATGTGATCTGCTGGTACTTCTCCGGGATGGCATCGATGTGGGCTTCCTCTGGGGCACCAACCTTGGTCAACGTGTCGCCGTCGACGGAGTAGAGCTGGAAGTTCGCATCCGGTTGGGTGGAGTAGTGGTCCTCCTGGTAGAGGCCGTTTTGCGACGCGGACGCGAACACCGCAGCGCGGCTGCCGCCAGCGGAGCGCACCCCGTCCAACAACACCGGCGACGAGGGGCGGGCCTTGCCCTCCTCATCCAGGTGAAAGACCAACACGGGCGCGAACTCGCGCGAGTCCTTCTTCAGCAGCAGCTCGGGCGTCCCGTCGCCGGTTGCTTCGATCAGGGCGTAGCTGTACTTGCCCGTGGGCTCTACCAGCGCGTCGGTGTCAAATGCGTACTCGTCCGGGTGCGCGATGACGTTCTCGTACTCGCTCTTCCAATCGCCCTCGCCGGACTGCTGCGAAGAGCTGGGTTCCTTCGCCCACTCGGGGAAGTCCTCGGGATCGACCTCGGACCCGTCCGGGTTCACAAAGGTCGTGGACTTCACCACGACGGTTTCGCGCTCCCCGTCGCCGGAGCTGCAGGCGGTAAGGGAGACGGCGGTGAGCGCAGCAACGAGAAGCGCGCTCGTGGGGGCAGGAAGGCGTCGAAGGTTCACACGCCACAGTGTACAAGCAGCCTGTACACATGTTGGTGCGTTGAGGGGAGTCTACTTGCCCAGCTCCTTGCGGCGCTCGTAGGCGATGCGGAGTCGCTCCGCCCGCTCCGACTTATCCTTCTTCTCTATCTCTTCGAGCACGTCGTACTCTTCATCGGAGATTCCGGCGATGGTGTAAACCGCGAGTGCCGCAATGGCCGCGACCGGCCAGGCGACCCAGGCCAGCGACACGTGGAAGGCGAACTGCAGCAGGAAAAACACGGCCGCACCGCAGCTGACGATGGCGCCTGCAGCAATATCGCAGTTGCGCTTCACCTTCAGCTTTCGCTCGAGCTCCGCCTCGCGCGCTGCGTTTACCGAGGGGGAATTGTCGCGCTGCTCGAGGATGCCGCCGCTGGAGGGGTGCGGGAGGTCGCTGAAAAGCGCAGCGAGCTCACCGCGAGTGGTTGCGGACGCGGCGCGGGCGGTGCGGGCGTCGAACTCGGCGACGTCGAGGTAGCCGTCGGCGAAGTGCTCGCCGAGGCGGTCGAGGGCGGAGGTACGCTCTGGGTCGCCGATACGCATCTCGGGACTCTCGGCCACGGGGACATCCTTTCGTTCGGGAACTGCTTCCGACACCCTAACTTAAGGCGTGTATTGCAGCCCACCGAGCCTTATCGAGGCAGTCTCCCTAGAGGCCGAGCGTTTGCTGGCGATCGTATGCGATGTGGAGTCTCTCGACCTTCTCAGCGTGTTCGAGGTCTACCAACTGCTGCAATTCCTTGTTGATTGCATCTTCCTCTCGAGTGCGGCCAGCGGATGCCACAATCGCAATGCAGGGGAGTCCGATGATTGGCCACGCCAGCCAGGCGAAACTTATGCCGAACCCGAACTTGAGCAGGAAAAACAATGCGGTACCGAGGCCGAATGTAAGGCAAAGGGCGGAGTCCCGAATTTCCCGGCGGAACAGCTTGTTCTCCAATTCCCTCTCGCGGGGAAACGCGGTCAGGGACCTGGCCCGTTTCAGTTCCTTGAGCTCCTCCTGGGGCGGCGGTGAAGGGAGGTCGCTGAAAATGCCGTCAAGCTCTCCTCGGGTGGTAGCGGCTGCAACACGCTGAGCCCGCTCATCAAATTCGTCGACGCTGAGGTAGCCCTCGGCGAAGTAAATGCTCAACCGGGACAGGGCGCAGGATCGCTCGCGGTCGCCAACGCGAATGCTGGGGTGTTCGGTCATGGTGCTTCCTTCCGTTGCGGTGCGGTGTGTCTCTCGGGGTGGAGACCAGCGGGAGGGGCGAACACCAGGACCGACATTCCACCGAAGATTCGTACGATCGTGCGAACGTGGGGTGGTCGGATGCGACAGCAGTCGGAGGGCGCCTAGTCGTTCCAGCTCTTCGTTCGTGCGAAGAAGCAGGCCATCACGGCACCCAGCAGCGAGACTGCGGCCGGGAGGAGCAGCGAGTGTGACATGGCGAGTGCGAACGGGGCGTGGAGCGCCGCCGGCATCCCGCTGCTCGCACCGGCGCCGCCGACGGTCGCCTCGCCCGCGCCGGGGCCGAGCTGGGCGTTGAGCTGCGCGTCCATGAGCGCGGCGATCGCGGCGGAGCCAATGACGGCGCCCACCTGGCGCAGCGTGTTGTACACGCTGGAGCCGGCGCCGGCGAGCGCGGGCGCGAGGTTGCGCGTGGCAATCATGGACAGCGGTCCCCACACCATCGAGTTCGCCACGCCGTTGAGCACGGAGATGGCGAGCAGCCAGTACGGGCTGATCGTCGGGTCGGCGATCCAGGCGGTCATCGCCACCGAAAGGCCCAACATGGTCAGGCCCGCGATGGCGAATGGCTTGGGCTGGTGCGTGTTGGTGAGCTTGCCAATCCAGGGCGACAGCACGCCCGAGACCAGCCCCGCGGGCACGAGAAGGAGCGCGGCGCAGGTGGGGGAGAAGCCTTGGACGGACTGGATGTAGATCATCCACGGGATCATGTACGTCGACACGGTAAAGCCCACCGTGGCGATCGTGACCGCGGAGAGCGAGAAGTTGCGGTCCGCAAAGAGGGCGAGCGGCACAAGCGCGTCGCGACGAGTGCGCGACTGCCACGCAACGAACGTACCGAGCAGGACCAGGCCGCCGGCGATGAGACCGAGCGCGCGCCAGTCCCAGTTGAAGCGCTCACCCTCTTGGATGCCCAGGATGAGGCAGAACATGCCCGCTGCGCTCAGCACCACGCCGAGCCAGTCGAGGCTGCGGGAGGTGAGCTCGAGGCGCGGGACGTAAATCCACGCGAGCACCAGGCCGATCACGCCGATGGGGACGTTGACAAAGAAGATCCAGGGCCAGCCGGAAGCGTCGACAAGCAGCCCGCCCAACAGCGGGCCGACGATGGTGGCGACACCCGCGGTCGCGCCCCAGACACCCATGGCGCTGCCGCGCTCGCGGGGGCTGAAGGTACGGATCATCACCGCCATCGTCTGCGGGGTGACCATTGCGCCGCCGAGGCCTTGGAAGACGCGGGCGACGATGAGCGCCTCGATCGTGCCGGCCAGCCCGCACGCCAGCGAGGACAGCGTGAAGAGTGCGAGGCCGGAGATGTAGAGGGCGCGGGGGCCGAAGCGGTCGCCAAGCCTGCCGGTGATCAGCAGCGGCACCGCGTATGCGAGCAGGTACGCGCTGTTGACCCAGATCACCGAGCTATAGCTCGCGCCGAGCCCGGCGGTGATCGCGGGGATCGCTACGGAAACGATGGTCGAATCGACCAGGATCATGAAAAAGCCCAGCATCATGGACCACAATGCGGGCCAGGGGGATCGTTGTTGCGTCACCTCGGACACTCTACCCCGCAGCGCGCAATATGCTTTCTCGCATGGACCGCACCTTCTCCGGCATTGACCTCGCCGCCGACCCGGCCAAGACCGGCATCGCAACCATCCAGGAAACGCCCGCCGGGCTCACGCTTGTCGACGCCACCGCCTCCGCCACCGACGCCATCCTCATCGCACTCGTGACCGGCGCCGAGCTCACTGGCGTGGACGTGCCCGTCGGATGGCCGCGCGCGTTTCGGGAGTTCGTGAGTGCGCACGCGGACCAGCGCGTGGCTGACCCGGCGACCTACGGCCCGGACGAGCGCCGCCGCCTGGTCAACCGCTTCACCGACCTAGAGGTGCGCCGCAACGCCGGGGTGACTCCGCTGCCGGTGGCCGCCGAGCGCATCGCGCACCCGGCGCTGCGCTGGGCTGGAGTGGAGTCGCGGTTGCGCGCGGCGGGCGCCAACGTGGACCGCGACGGGCACGGCCGGGTCGCCGAGGTCTATCCGGCGGCTGCGCTGAAGCAGTGGGGGCTGCGCCACCGCGGGTACAAGGGCGCGGACGTCGCGGGGCGCGGTGCTCGCGAGGAGATTGCGGCGGGACTCACCGAGCGCTTCGAGCTGGATTGGGCTGGGCGGGAGGCGGGTGTCACCGATAATGCGGACTGCCTCGACGCGGTCATTGCCGCGCTCGTCGCGCGAGAGGTGCGTGCCGGACGTTGCATACCACCGCCGTCTGATCAGGCGGAACTCGTCGCGGAAGAGGGCTGGGTGTGGGTGCCGCGCCCGTCCGCTTGACCTTGTCCCTACGGCAACCTGTTCACTGATCACCATGACCGCAACCACCATCGGAGAGGCCGCCGAGATCCTCGGCGTCACGCCGAAAGCTCTGCGCCACTGGGAGGCGCTCGGACTCATGCAGCCGGAGCGCACCAGCACCGGCTACCGCCAATACCACGCATCCGACCTCGAGCGGGGCGCCGCGATTGCCCTCTACCAGGGAATCGGGGTCCCACTCGCACAGGTCGCAGTGCTTCTCGAAGCCTCCCCGTCCCACCTCGCACGCGCCCTTAGCGCCCACCGCGAGGCCCTGGTGCACCAGCGCGACTCCCTCGAGGCGCAGCTGGACGCGGTCGAGACGTTGATCCGCAAACACAAGAAAGGAACGCTCAGCATGTCTGACATGAAGCACTATTTCGGCGAGGAGTTCGCCGCCCATCAGGAGGAGGCGCAGCAGCGCTGGGGCGACACCGCGGAGTGGCAGCAGTCCCAGGACGCGCTGGCCCGCATGGATGCATCGAAGGCGGAACAGCTCAAGCGCGAGCAAGAGGAGCTGGCCGCCGAGCTGGTCGACGCCCGCGACGCAGGCGTCGTACCTGGTTCGGAGGAGGCAGAACGCATTGTGGCGAAACACCGCGACTCGATCGCGCAGTGGTACGAGGTCACCCCGGCGCGCCAGCTGATCCTCGCCCGCATGTACGTCGGCGACGAGCGCTTCCACAAGCCATTCGACGGAGCCCAGGACTACCTTCTCGAACTCATCACCGCGCACGCCGAGGCCGCGGGCGTGGACCTGGACGCTCCGCAGTGGTAGGCACCCACCGCGTAGGGTAGGGGCCATGAACGAAAAGTACTCAGCAGACGTTTCGCAAACTGTCATCCTTCCTCAGTCCAAGGACGCGATCTTCCTCACCGTCACGCTCAACGAGGGCACCGAGAAGCAGGCGCTCGAGGTCATCACCGGCCTGAAGGGCCTGGTCAACGGCGTTGGGTTCCGCTGGCCCGAGGCACAGCTGAGCGCCGTGGTGGGCATCGGCGCGAACCTGTGGGACCGCCTGTTCACCACCCCGAAGCCGGAGGGCCTGCACCCCTTCCGCGAGCTGCAGGGGGCGAAGCACCACGCGCCGTCCACCCCCGGCGACCTTTTCTTCCACATTCGCGCCGACGAGTACGACGTCGCCTTCGAGCTCGCCCGGCGTATCAACGCGCAGTTGGAGGGCGCGGTGGCCGAGTACGACGAGGTCCACGCGTTCCAGTACCAGGACTTCCGTGACCCGCTCGGTTTTGTCGACGGCACCGAGTCCCCGCGCGGGCAGGCTGGCGTAGAAACCGCGCTGATCAAGGACGGCGACTGGGCCGGCGGTTCCTACATTGTGGCGCAGAAGTACATCCACAACCTCAAGGCGTGGAACGACCTGCCGGTGGAGGAGCAAGAGAAGGTCATCGGTCGCACCAAGCACTCGGACGTGGAGATGGGCGAAGACGTCAAGCCCGCCAACTCCCACGTGGCGCTGAACTCCGTGAAGGACGAAAACGGCGAGTCGCTGGAGATCGTGCGCAACAACCTGAGCTTCGGCGACGCCATGGGCAACCAGGGTACCTACTTTATGAGCTACGCCAAGGACGTGCGCATCACCGAGCTCATGCTGCGCCGCATGTTCATCGGTGAGCCGGAGGGCAACTACGACCGCATCCTCGATTTCTCCGAGGCGCTCACCGGCGTGAACTTCTTCGCCCCCTCCGCGAAGTTCCTGGAGGAGGCTGCCGACCACGCCAAGCCGGAGTTCCTCCCCGAGGAGGAGACCCCGGCCGCGCCCCAGCCCGCCACCACGGCCTCGCAGGGCAAGGTCATCTACGGCGAGTAAACCGGGGCGCGTCGCCCGGCGCAGCTAGATGTGCAGGAACTCGCGCAGCTGCGGCGGGAGCGCCCCGCGCCAGTACGGGAAGGACATCGCGGCGAGCGCGGCGATGCCGGCAAGCACGCCGACGATGGTGACGATGCGCTCCGTCTCTTCATCCATGTTGGCGCTCAGGGACGCGCCACCGCCGCCACCATTACCTCGGCCGGTCGGCTCGTCCTTCGCCGGGACCACCTCGCGCAGTGGCGGAAGCTCGCTCGAGTCGATCCCGTAGAACGTGTCCAGCCCGCGCACGTTGAACTGCGTGGACATGTAGCGCTTGTTGGTGTTGGTATTCCACTGCGAGACGACGACGTCCAAGTTGTCGATGGTGGAGCCCGGAACGATGTAGCCGCCGTAGGGCTGCGACCAGTTGGTGGGGGACTGCTTGTCGCTCCAGCTTCCCGCCTTGGCAATGGTGGAGACCGGCACGTCGTTCCAGTCGCGCTCCAGCGTGTCCGAGATGCGCACCTCGATCGCGTCGGTCGCGTCATTGAACATCACCAGCACCCAGTACCCCTGGATGTAGCGCAGGTTCATCTCACCGGCCTGGACGTTCTTGGACAGGATCGGGGCGGCCTCATCGGTCCAGTTGTCCGTGTCCGGGTCGTAGAGCTCCCACTTCGTGCGATCGTCGATGTCCTCGAGCTTGAAGCGGGACAGGTAGACCGGGTCGGCGCGCTTGAAGGAGGAGGAGACGGCGTAGATGTAGCCGTCGTCGCCCTCCTCCCAGCTGATCAGGTCGCCCATGCCGCCCATGTAACTGTTGCCGGTGTAGCCGATCGACGTCCACTCGCGGCCGCGGGACGTGGACTTCCAGATCTGGGTGTTGCTCACGTTGCCGATGCCGTTGTTCCACATCGCCTGCATGTACAGCGTGCCGTCGATATTGATGATGTCCGACGGGATGAGCGTGAGGTTGCCCTCCTGGTAGTAGCTGATCAGCTTTTCCACCTTGCTGCCGCTGTTCATCGGCCGCTGAACAGTAACGAAGCCGTCGCTGTCGGTTTGGGCGATGACGCCGGTGGGGCTCATCCAGGTGCCCTTGCCAAACGCCTTGCCGGTGAAGGAATCGCCGAAGACCATCGCGTACTCGCGGTCATCCAGCGGCGCCATCACGCCGAGGTCGGTCGCGCCCATCCCGATGCCCTCCGTCCAGGGGCCGAGGATGTCGCCCTTGACCTGGACAGTCGTGCCGTTTGGCATCGCCACCGGGCGGGAGGTATTTACGGCCGCCTGGCCGGCAAAGTTCTCGACGTGCAGTTCCGCCGCGGATTCAGGGTCGGAGCTGATCGCATCGCTCGTCTCCTCTGCATTGTCCAGGGTATCCAAGAAGTCAGCCGGGCCTTCAAGCTGAATCTTCTGCGCCTGGGCTGCCTGCGGGGCGGCGACTGAGGAGAGGGCGATGGAACTGGCGACGGCGGCGCACAGCAGTGCGCGGCGGCGGGAAGAGGAGTGCATGCTGTCTCTGTTCAAACTTGGGGTGAGTAAGGGCACTTATAAGAAGCACAATGAATGTATCAAAGTGGCTGCGATTGCGTAGGGCATTGTGAAACGGGGGTACCACGTGTCTGTGTATCGGGTGTGAAACTCGTCGAAGGCGCGAAACTTGGCTAATCTGAGGGGCATGTCTCGTTTCAGCCCCTTGAACTGGCCGGTGGTGCGCCAGGTGCGGGACGGTGACCTTTTCGCTCGTGGAGCGAATACGGAATCGTCGAAAAGCAAAGACCTGAAGGGCCGCATTGAAGATGCGGACCGGGTGGTCAAGAGCGTGTGCCCGTACTGCGCCGTCGGCTGCGGTCAGCGCGTGTACGTCAAGGATGAGAAAGTCATCCAGATCGAGGGCGACCCGGATTCGCCGCACTCCCGCGGGCGTCTCTGCCCCAAGGGTGCTGCCTCCGAGCAGCTGGTGAACGCGCCGGGGCGCCTCACCGAGATTCTCTACCGCGCCCCCGGTGCCACGGAATGGCAGACGCTGGACCGCGACACCGCGCTGGACATGGTCACCGACCGCTTTATGGAGGCGCGCAAGAACGGGTGGCAGGATTTTGACGAGGAAGGGCGGCCGCTGCGCCGCACCATGGGCATCGCCGGGCTCGGCGGCGCGGCCATGGATAACGAGGAAAACTACCTGATCAAAAAGCTCTGGACCGCCTCTGGCGCGGTGCAGATTGAGAACCAGGCCCGCATATGACACTCGTCCACGGTTCCCAGTTTGGGATCCTCGTTTGGACGCGGCGGCGCAACCCAGCCGCTGCAGGACATGGCCAATGCGGACTGCATTGTGATCCAAGGCTCGAACATGGCCGAGGCACACCCGGTCGGGTTCCAGTGGGTCATTGAGGCGAAGGCGCGCGGCGCCAGGATCATTCACGTTGATCCGCGGTTTACGCGGACGTCGGCAATCGCTCACAAGCACGTGCCCATCCGCGGCGGCTCGGACGTCGTGCTGCTCGGCGCGGTGATCAACTACGTGCTGCAGAACGACCTGTTCTTCCGCGACTACGTCACCGCGTTCACGAACGCCTCGACGCTGATCAGCGAGGAATTCCAGGACACCGAGGACCTCGACGGGCTGTTCTCCGGGTACGACCCGGAGACCGGTGCCTACGACAACGCGACGTGGCAGCCGCAGAAGGCGTGGGATGCGAAGGTGTCGTGGGACAATAAGACGGACCCGACGCTGGAGGACCCCAACACGGTCTTCCAGATTCTCAAGCGCCACTACTCGCGCTACACGCCCGAGGTGGTGGAGCAGGCCTGCGGTATCTCGCAGGAGGACTTCTTCTACCTGGCGGACTCCATCGTGGAAAACTCCGGGCGCGAGCGCACCACCTGCTTCGCGTACGCACTCGGCTGGACCCAGCACACCATGGGCGCGCAGTTCATCCGCACCTGCGCGATCCTGCAGCTGCTCATGGGCAACGTGGGCCGCCCCGGATCCGGCATCATGGCGCTGCGCGGGCACGCCTCCATCCAGGGCTCCACGGACGTGCCCACGCTGTTCCACCTACTGCCCGGCTACCTGCCCATGCCGCAGTCCACGGTGCAGACGTGGGACCAGTACCTCGACGCCGTGTCCAAGCGCGACCAGAAAGGCTTATGGCAGCAAGGCGAGAACTACGCGGTCTCGCTGATGAAGGCCTACTGGGGCGATGCCGCCACCGAGGACAACAACTGGGGCATGGACCTCATGCCGCGCTTGACGGGCGCGCACTCCACCTACCACACCCTGCAGCTCATGGACCAGGGGCTTATCGACGGCTACTTCGTCTTCGGCCAGAACCCCGCCGTTGCGCAGTCGAACGGGCGGATGCAGCGACTGGCCATGTCCAAGCTCAAGTGGATGGTCGTGCGCGACTTCCAGGAGATCGAGACCGCGACGTTTTGGAAGGACTCGCCCGAGATCAAGTCCGGCGAGCTGGTCACCGAGGAGATCGACACGGAGGTGTTCCTCTTCCCGGCGGCGAACCACGTGGAGAAGGCGGGCACGTTTACCCAGACCCAGCGCCTCCTGCAGTGGCGCTTCAAGGCGAAGGACGCGCCGGGGGATGCGGACAGTGACCTGCAGTTCTTCTACGAGCTGGGGCAGCGCATCAAGGAACGCGTGAAGGACTCGACGGATCCGCGCGACATCCCGCTGCAGCGGATCACGTGGGACTACGAGACGGATGCCGAGGGCGAGATCGATCCCGAGTCCGTGCTGCGCGAGATCAACGGCTACTACATCGACGGCCCGCGCAAGGGCCAGATGGTGGACAAATTCGCAGACCTCAAGGCGGACGGCTC
Source organism: Corynebacterium gottingense (assembly GCF_002285125.1). Classification (NCBI taxonomy): domain Bacteria; kingdom Bacillati; phylum Actinomycetota; class Actinomycetes; order Mycobacteriales; family Corynebacteriaceae; genus Corynebacterium; species Corynebacterium gottingense. The sequence continues at coordinate 279,031 of NZ_NSGN01000002.1, read as the reverse complement.
GACGGCGTCCGGCTGCTGGATCTACTGCGGCGTGTTCGCCGGCGACGTGAACCGTTCGGCGAAGAAGCGCCCCGGCCAGGAGCAGGACGAGATGGCCCTGGACTGGGGCTGGGCGTGGCCGATGAACCGCCGCGTGCTGTACAACCGCGCATCGGCGGACGAGGACGGTAAGCCCTGGTCCGAGCGCAAGCGCCTCGCCTGGTGGGATGAAGACGAGGAGCGGTGGGTCTCCAAGGACATCGTGGACTTCCCCGTGGACCGCGCCCCCGGCTATAAGCCGGAGCGCGACGCCGTGGGGCCCGCCGCTATCGCGGGCAACGACGCCTTCATCATGCAAGACGACGGCCGCGCATGGCTCTTCGCGCCCACCGGCATGGTGGACGGCCCGATGCCCACGCACTACGAGCCGCAGGAGTCACCGTTCCCCAACGTGCTCTACGGCCAGCAGCAGTCGCCGTCGCGCATCGTGATGCGCGGGGAGCACAACCTGTCGGCGCCGAACTACGGCGAGCCGGGCACGGACGTCTACCCGTACATGCTCAACACCTACCGGTTGACCGAGATGTACACCTCCGGCGCGATGACGCGCACGCTGCCGTTTTTGGCGGAGCTGCAGCCGGAGCTGTTCTGCGAGGTCTCGCCGGAGCTGGCGGAGCGCGTCGGGCTGAAAAACGGGGAGTGGGCGACGATCGTCTCGCCGCGCAACGCCATTGAGGCGCGTGTCCTGGTCACCGACCGCATCAAGACGCTCACCGTTGGCAACCGCGCGTTTGAGCAGATCGGCATGCCGTTCCACTACGGTCGCGGCAACTACGCTGAGGTGGCTGGCGACGGGCCGAACGACCTGCTCGGCATCATGCTGGACCCGAACGTGAACATCCAGGCCTCCAAGGTCTCGGCCGTGGACATCCGCCCCGGCCGCCGGCCCCGCGGTGCCGCGCGCGTCGAGTTGGTGCGCGAGTACCAGCAGCGCGCCGGCCTGGACGAGAACACGGGCACAGTGCTTCACGACGCCACGTCGCAGGCCGCCGTCCGCCAGGGACAAGGCGACGCCTCGGCAGCCAAGGACGACCCCACGAAGGACAACATGTCGAACCAGGAGGGCTAAGACCAGTTGCAGACGAAAAACCGGATCACAGAATCGCCCTCCAATGTGGGCTACGACGGTGAGCAGCGCAAAGCGTTTTTCACCGACACCTCAATCTGCATCGGCTGCAAGGCCTGCGAGGTGGCCTGCAAGGAGTGGAACCGCAACCCGCAGGACGGCGACTACGCCATGTCGGGCATGTCGTACGACAACACCGGCTCCCTCGGGGCGAACACGTGGCGCCACGTGGCGTTCATCGAACAGAGCGAGGAGCAGATTGCCAACGCCCGCGAGGAAGGCAAGAAGCTGGTCACGCTCGGGATGCCGGGGATGCCGGGCGCATCGGGGGAGGGTGACGGTGGCGTCGATAAGCATGAGCCCCAGCTGCCAGACACCCCGGACTTCCGCTGGCTGATGTCGTCGGACGTGTGCAAGCACTGCACCAACGCGGGCTGCCTGGATGTGTGCCCGACGGGCGCGCTGTTTCGCACCGAGCACGGCACCGTGGTGGTGCAGGACGACGTGTGCAACGGCTGCGGAACGTGCGTGGCCGGCTGCCCGTTCGGAGTGATCGAGCGGCGCGCCGACGGCGGGGTGCAAAAGCGCAACGAGCGTGCGAAGGTAGGAGACGACTTCACCGTCGGCGAGGTCGCGCCAATCAAGAACGTCGGCGTGGCGCAGAAGTGCACAATGTGCTTCGACCGCCAACAGGTCGGCGAGGGGCCGGCGTGCGCGAAGACGTGCCCGACCAACTCCATCCAGTACGGCACCTACACCGAGATGCTCGCCGCCGCGAAGGCGCGCGTGACCGAGCTGCACGCACAGGGCATGACCGAGGCGCGGCTCTACGGCGCCAACAGCGACGACGGCGTGGGCGGCACCGGCTCGATCTTCCTGCTTCTCGACGCCCCCGAGGTCTACGGCCTGCCGCCGGACCCCGAGGTGCCCACCGCAAACCTGCCCGAGATGGCCAAGCGGGCCGTCGTCGCGGCCGCGGGGCTCGTCGGCGCCGCCGCGGCGGCATTCGTGATCGGAGGAAAGTAGATGGCAGAGTTCGATTCCTTCCGCCCGCCGGAGCCGCCGCGCGGACCGAAGCGGCGCGGCGGTTCGACCCGCTACGGCGGCAAGAAGCGTCGGCGCGGCGAGGAGCTCATGGTGCCGCGCGCGGACTTTGAGCAGTACGATTCCTACTACGGGCGGCCGATTGTGAAATTCCCGCCGTGGGAATGGCCGATCGGCGTCTACCTATTCCTGGGCGGCATGGCGGGCGGGTCCTCGCTGCTGGCCGTGGGTGCCGGCGCGACCGGCAACAGGGAGCTGCAGCGCAACACGCGCCTGACCGCGGCGGTTGCCGCGGCGGTGGGATCCGGCTGCCTGGTCATCGACCTCGGGCGCCCCGAGCGCCTGCTCAACATGTTCCGCGTGTTCAAGCTGTCCTCGCCGATGTCGGTGGGGTCCTGGATCCTCGGTGCCTTCTCCGGCGGCGCGATGGTCGCCGCCGCGGCGGAGGCGGACGCGCTCACCGGCGAGCGGGCCCCGCTGCCTGGGCCGACACGGAAGCTCCTGCACGCGCTGGCCACCCCAGCCGGCGTCGCCTCCGGGCTGATGGGCGCGCCGCTGGCCGTCTACACCGCGGTGCTGCTTGGTAACACGTCCGTGCCCATGTGGCAGGACGCGCACAAGGAGCTGCCCAACCTGTTCGTCTCCTCGGCGGCGTGCGCGTCCGCGGGTGCTGCGCTGGTGACGACTTCCGCCGCGAACAACGGCCCGGCCCGCGCGCTGGCCGGGGTTGGTGCGGTGGCGGACGTGGTGGCGTCGTCAGTGCTCACCCGCAGGCTGACTGAGCCGTTGGAAGAGACGGTGGAGCACGGCAAGGCGGGGAAGTTCCTCAAGGCTGCGGAGGCGTTGGTCATCGCCGGCGGGCTCGGGGCGGTGTTCGGCGGGAAGCGCCGCGCGGTCGCGGCGGCGAGCGGTGTCGCGCTGGCTGCGGCGTCGTGCCTGACCCGTTTCGGCATCATCGCCGCTGGCAAGCGCTCCACCGAGGACCCGAAGTACGTAGTCGAGCCGCAGCGCGCCAGGTTGCGCGCCCGCCAGGAGGCCGGCCAGGTCGGTGACTCCATCACCACCGCGTCCTAGCTAGCGCACGCGCACGCGCCCGGTGCCCTCGGTGGTTTCGCCGATGATGGGGTAGCCGGGCACCTCGCCGATAACCAGGAGGCCGCCGGAGGTCTGCGCGTCGGCGAGCAGGAGCAATTCTTCTTCGTTGATGCCGTCGGCATCTACGTGCGGGCGCACCCAGTCCAGGTTGCGCTGCGAACCGCCCGGGATGAAGCCTTGGGCAAGGGTGTCGCGTGCGCCGTCGATAAGCGGCACCTTCGTGTGGTCGATGACCGCGTCGACGCCGGAGGCGCGCGCCATCTTGTACAGGTGGCCGAGTAGGCCAAAGCCGGTGACGTCGGTAGCGGCGCGCGCACCGGCGTCGACGGCGGCGCGGGAGGCGTCGCGGTTGAGCGTGGTCATGACCTCGACCGCCTCGTCGAACCACTCGCCGGTGGCCTTGTGGCGGTTGTTCAGCAGGCCCGAGCCGATCGGCTTGGTCAGCGTGATGGGCAGGCCGGGGGCGGCGGCGTCGTTGCGCATGAGGCGCGCGGGGTCGATGGTGCCGGTGGCGGACATGCCGTAGATCGGCTCGGGCGCGGAGATGGAGTGCCCGCCGGTGACGGAGATGCCGGCCGCGCTCGCGCCGTCGAGCCCGCCGTGGAGGACCTCGCGGATGAGCTCCTGCGGGAGGACGTCGCGCGGCCAGCCAAGCAGGTTGATGGCGGTGATGGGGGTGCCGCCCATGGCGTAGACGTCGGAAAGCGCGTTGACCGCGGCGATCTTTCCCCAGGTGTACGCGTCGTCCACGACGGGGGTGAAGAAGTCGGCGGTGGAAATGACGGCGAGGTCATCGCGCACGCGGATCGCGGAGGCGTCATCGCCGTCGTCCAGGCCGACGATCACGCTGGGGTCGTGCACGCCGACGAGGCCCTTGACGGCGTCTTCCAGCTCGCCGGGCGGGATCTTGCAGGCACAGCCGCCGCCGGCGGCGAATTGGGTGAGGCGAATCTTGGGGTTCGTGGTGCTCATGTGGCCTATGGTAGCGTTTTGCGCGGAGGCGTACGTGTCCTGGTGGGCGCCCCAGTCTTCAAAACTGGTGAGGCCGAGCAGCTCGACCTGGCAGGTTCGATTCCTGTCCGTCTCCGCCACGCTTTTCGAGGAGGACACGAGCTTGACCGACACGCGCCGCCACATCCCCCGCACCGACGCGCTGCTGGCGTTGGCGCAGGACACGCCGCTCGCCGCGCACGCGCTCAAGTCCCTCGCGCGCACAACGCAAGACGCTTGTCGACGCCACCTTATCCCACCCCACGCCGCCGAGTCTTACTTCCTCGCACTGGTTGGCAAGGGTGTCGCCTCTATGACGCCGGTGCTCAACGCGACGGGCGTGGTTGTGCACACCAACGTGGGGCGCGCGGCACTCGCGCCGGAGGCCGTCGACGCCCTCGTCGACGCCGCGGGCTACGTGGACGTGGAGATGGACCTCGCGACCGGCCGCAGGTCGCGCAACCGCGGGGCGGGCGCGCGCGACGCGCTGCTCGCGGCGTGCCCGGCGGCGGAGGATGCGCTGGTGGTCAACAACGGCGCGGGCGCGCTCCTGCTAGCCAACGCGGCGCTGGCGGAGCACGGCCGCGTGCTCATCTCGCGGGGCGAGCTCATCGAGATCGGGGCGGGGTTCCGCCTGCCGGAGCTCATCGAGTCGGCCCGCGTCGAGCTCGTCGAGGTGGGCGCAACGAATCGGACGCACCCGCACGACTACGAGCGCGCCGCATCGGGCGCGAGCGCCATCCTCAAGGTGCACCCGTCCAACTACCGAGTCCACGGCTTCACCGCCGAGGCGGGCGTGGCGCGGCTGCGCCACATCGCCGACGCGCACGAGCTTTCCCTCATCGTGGACACGGGCTCCGGGCTGCTGCGCCCGGACCCGGCGCTTCCCGACGAGCCCGACGCCACCACCGCGCTGCGCGCCGGCGCCGACATCGTCCTTTTCTCCGGCGACAAGCTGCTCGGCGGGCCGCAGGCGGGCGTGATCCTGGGGCGCAAGGACGCCGTCGAGCGGTTGCGGCGGCACCCGCTGGCGCGCGCGGTGCGCGTGGACAAGCTGCGCCTCGCCGCGCTCGAAGCGACCGTCCGGCTGCGGAACACACCCACCTCAGCGGCGCTGCACGCCGACCCCGACAAGCTGCGCACCCGCGCCGACGCGCTCGCCGCGGCGCTGCAGGAGCGCGGCACGGAGGCGTGCGTCGTGCCGCACGACGGCCGCGTCGGCGGCGGGGGAGCGCCCGGCGTGCCGCTCGCCGGCTGGGCGGTGGCGGTTGACCAGTCGCTCGCCGAGCCACTCCGCCTCCAGCGCCCCGCTGTCCTCGGCCGCGTCCACGACGGCGCGCTGCTGCTCGACCTGCGCTGCATCCCACCCGCGCGGGACGCCGAGCTCGCCCGCGCCGTCGCCGAAGCGGGGCAGCCATGACGCCCCCGACGTACGTCATGGCAACCGCGGGCCACGTCGACCATGGCAAGTCCACCCTGGTCAAGGCGCTCACCGGGATGGAGCCGGACCGCTGGGAAGAGGAGAAGCAGCGCGGACTCACCATCGACCTCGGCTTCGTCTGGGCCCGACTGCCGCAGGGAGCCGGCGACCCCGTCGACGTGGCCTTCGTCGACGTGCCTGGCCACGAGCGCTTCATTGCCAACATGCTCGCCGGCGTCGGCCCCGCGCCCGCCGTCCTCTTCGTCATCGCGGCCGACGAGGGGTGGATGGCGCAGTCCACCGACCACGCCGCCGCCATCGACGCGTTCGGCATCACCGACGCAGTCATCGCAATGACCAGGGCCGATCGCGCCGGCCGTGCGCGCCGAGACGAGGTGCGCGCCGAGATCGCGCGTCACGTCGCCGGCACCACGCTGGAGGGCGCGCCGGTCGTCGAGGTCTCCGCCCGCACGGGCGAGGGGATGGTGGAGTTGGGGCGCGTGTGCGTCGATAAGCTGCGAAGCGCGCCGCGGCCCGACCCGGACGCGCGCGTGCGACTGTGGGTCGACCGCGCATTCACCATCAAGGGCGCGGGCACCGTGGTCACCGGCACGCTCACCGCGGGCACGATCCGCCCCGGCGACACGCTGCGGCTCGGCGCGCGGGACGTGCAGGTGCGGGGCATCCAGTCCGAGGACACGCCGATCGGCGCGGCCGCCCCCGCGATGCGCGTCGCGCTCAACCTGCGCGGGGTGAGCGCCGAGGACCTCGGTCGCGGCGATGCGCTGTGCCCCCCGGGCGCGTGGGAGCAGACCTCGCTTATCGACGCCCACGTCACCACCGGCCAACCCGCCACCAACCTCCCGCACGAACTGGTCGCGCACGTCGGCACCGCGCAGGTCCCGGCGAAGGTGCGGCCGTTCGGCGCCGACTACGTGCGGCTGGTGCTCGACCGGCCGCTGCCGCTCACGCTCGGCGACGCGCTCGTGCTCCGCGGCCCCGGCGCCCAGCACATCCTGGCGGGCGTGCGTGTGGTCGACGCGGACCCGCCGGAGCTGCGGCGTCGCGGCGACGGCAGGCGCCGCTCCGAGCAGCTGCCCGCGCTGCCGTCGCTGGACGCGGAGATCGCGCGGCGCGTGGCGGTCACGCCTGCGCACCTGGCTCGGCTCGGGTTCGACGTGCCGGCGGCGCCGCCGGCGGGCGCGGTGGCGTTCGCCGGGTACTGGGTCCGCGCGAGCCAGGTGATGGCGTGGAAGCGCGAGCTGGCGGCGGCGGTGGCGGAGCACGAGCGCGACAACCCGCTCTCCGCGGGCCTCTCGGCCGGCGCGGCGTCCGACCTGCTTGGGCTGCCCGACCCGAGGCTGCTCGCGCTGGCTGCCGCGGCGGCCAAGCTCACGCTCGCCGGCGGGGTGGTGACCAGCGGCGCGCAGCGGGACCTGGGACCGGGCGTGGCCCGCCTGGAGGAGCACCTGCGCGCCCAACCGTTCCGCGCGCCGGAGGCGGCGGACCTCGCGCGCTGGAACGTGGGGGAGAAGGAGTTGGCAGCGGCGGAGCGCGCGGGCCGCATCGTGCGCCTCGGCGACGGCGTCGTGCTGCTTGTCTCGGCCCCCGCCCGCGCCGCGGAGCTGTTGCGCGACCTCGACTCGCCCTTCACCGCCTCGCAGGCGCGCCGCGTGTGGGACACGACCCGCCGCGTGGCGATTCCGCTGCTCGAGCTTCTCGACGCCCACGGCATCACCCGCCGCCTCGACGGCAACCTCCGGGCGCTGCGTTGAAACCCCGAAACCTTATTAGACGTTGAAAACGCCCCGCCGGTTCCCTGCTCGGCCGAAAGTGGAATCCTTCTCACAAACCATTGAACCCGCAGCTCACACAGGTTTATGGTGTGTGGCATGACGCTTCTCGACGACCTGATCACCCTCGACAGCCGCGGCATCGACCTTGTTGCCGCGGCCGCGTCGTCGAGCGCCGAGACCCTCATCTCCCGCGGCATGGACCCCGACCGCGCCGCCCAACTTGCCACCGCCGCCGAGGTCTTCTTCGCCCCAGTGCGCAACCGCCGGGCCCAGACCGCTTGCGTCGACGCCGCCCGCGACCGCGGCCACCGAGTCGACACCCTCGCTTTTATCGCCCGCTCGTCTCGCAGCCTGACCAAGGATGCGGATCGCTGGAAATACCGCCGCGCCCTGTGCGAGACCGACGGCGATTTGCGCACCATCATGCGCGAGGCGAAGAAACTGAAGAAGAAGCTTGCCCCACCGGCGCCGCGGGCGCCGAAGGCGAGCATCACCTACCACGACAAGGGACTGTCCACCCTGCACGTGACGGGGCGTACCAGCGACGTGCTCGCCGCCTACCACGCAGCACGCCCCGACCCGGCAGCCTGGTTGACCGGTGATGCCACCACCCGTGCTGCCGCACCTGCGGTGACCACGGTGCTTAACATGGACATCGGCGAGTTCGCCGCCTGGCGCACCCACCCCGACAACGCCGCCGAGATCCAAGTCCAGCTGACTAACGGCGAGTGGCTTGACGGTGCCGAGTTGGTCAACCGGAAGCTCGACAAGGCGGGCTACATCGCGCTGATCTCGCCGACTGACGGGCCGGTCAACCTGTATGCGACCACCCTTGCCGGGGATGACCCGGCCAACCCGAGGCGGGCGACCCGGGAGCTGCGGCTGTTGATGAGTGCGGACGGGCCGACGTGCGCCTGGGCGGATTGCCACCAGCCGGCGGATGTCTCCGAGGCGCACCACCTCACCGAGTGGGCTGACGGGGGAAGCACAGAGATTGGGAACCTGTGTTGGTTATGTACATATCATAATCGGCAAAACGGCAGGCCAGGACGCGGCAGGATGCACCGGCACCGCGGGCGCGTCACCTGGCAGAGCCCGACCGGGTATCGAATACCCGGCGGGGTTGATCACGCCGACCCCGACAGACGCGAACAACGCCTCGCTCACATCTGACACACGCCCGCCTAGTCGGCCGGCGTGACTCCGTCGCGCTCTGCTATGAAATGCTGCAGCGTGCGGTCGGGGGCGCGGTGGTGCCCCTCGGCCTCGAGGCCCGACGCCGCCTGCGCGCGCTGCTGGCGGCGCAGCTGCACCTTCTCCACCTCAGTGAGGTAGTCGCCCGCGCCGCTCCACGAGTGCTGGGGCGCGAACCCCGCGAGCCGCGCGCTGTGCAGGTCCGCGAACGATTCGGTTGGCGTGGGGTCCGGTTCCGGTGCTGGCGCTGGTGCCGGTGCCGGTTCCGGTTCCGGGTCGGGGGCGGGAGTGTCGTCGACGATGCCGAAAATCTCCGTCGGCGCCGCCATCTCGGCCGGACGGTCGCCGCCGGTGAGCGAGACGTAGCGCGCCGTGTGCAGCGGCTTGACCTCCTCGTCTGGGTCCGTCGCGTAGTCGTGTTCCACGGTGACAGCCCACGAGCCGTCGGGGAAGTCGACCACGGACCAGGGGCGGCGCGGGCGCGTGTCGGGGACGCTCAGCGCGGGGACGAGTACGGGCCCTTCGCCCGGTGAGGCGACATCGAGGGCGGCCATGGCGTCGATAAGCACTGCTCTGGCGTAGACCTCTGGGGCGCCGAGGGCCGTGGCTTCTTCGACGAACTCGACGAGGTCGAGCGCGTCGTCGCCGGTGAAGCCGCCGAGCACGCGGCCGTCGTAGACCGCGACGACGGTGTCGGCGATGCGGTGCAGGGCCACGAGCCACTGGCCGGGGGAGAGCATCTCCAGCTCCTCGGCGGAGAACTCGCCCGCGGCGGTGTCGATGACCATCATGTCGCCGGGCGGGAGGACCCACGCACCGGCGGGTGTGTCGTTGCGCGGCACGGCGAGCTGGGTCGGCGGCAGGATCACGGCCACGTCGAACTGGCCGGTGGCGGCGTTGAACCGCAGCTCTGCGGTCGTGCCCGGGCGGAGCAGCGACTTGTGCACGCGCTCGATGTCGGGGAAGCGGGCGCGGTCCTCGGCGGGGACGGTGCCGATCACCGCGCCGTTGTAGCGGACGCGCCATGACCCGGTCAGCGGGTTCGCCTCGAGGTCGACGTCGATGTACGAGGTGGCGCGGTTGGCGTCGAAGTCGGTGAAGAGCGCGGCCTGCACCACGTGGGTGAGCCGGATCTCTTCGCCCGCGCCCCAGATAGCGGGGGAGAGGGGGTAGCGCTGGAGTCCCACGGCCTTGGCCTCCTTCGGCTTGTGTCGTTCGTTGCCGTTTACTTTAGGCGCTCCGACACACTACGCGGCCTGGTGCCCCGCTTCCTTGTCGCGAGACGGCAGCACCTTCTTCACGCCGGAGACAATGGCCAGCACGATGAGCCCCACGATGAGGCCGGTGACCAGGGAGATGCCGGTGTCGACGAGCCAGCCGAGCGCGCCGCCGCCGACGGCCTCGACGCCGCGCTCGATGAGGTCGTGCGGCCAGTGCCAGCCGAAGACCTCGTGGAAGCCGCGGATGATGAGGTGGCCGCCGACCCACAGCATGGCGACGGTGCCGATGATGCCGATTGCGGCGAGCACGTACGGCATGCCCTTGACCAGCGCGCGGCCGAGTCCTGGCGTGCGGCCGCGTTCGATCATGCCGTGGCCGATGTCGTCGACTTTCACCAGCAGCGCAACGGCACCGTAGACCAGCACGGTGAGGAAGATGCCCACCGCGATGAGGACGGCGGCTTCCATCCAGATGGGCTGGTCGGCGACCTCATCGAGCGAGATGATCATGATCTCAGCGCTGAGGATGAGGTCTGTCGTAATGGCGGACTTCACCAGCGAGTCTTCGTCCGCAGCCGACTTGTTCGCCGCGCGCTCCTGCTCGGCCTTGTCGTCGGCGGTGAGCTTGTGCACGATCTTTTCGGCGCCCTCGAAGCAGAGGTAGGTGCCGCCGACCATGAGCAGCGGCACGAGCGCCCACGGCGCGACCGCGTTGAGCAGCAGCGCGATCGGCAGGATGATGAGCAGCTTGTTGCGCAGCGAGCCCTTGGTGATCTTCCAGATCATCGGCAGCTCGCGCGCGGGCGTGACGCCGGAGACGTACTGCGGGGTCACGGCGGCGTCGTCGATGATGACGCCGACCGCCTTGCTCGAGGTTTTCGCGGTCATTGCGGCCACGTCGTCTGTTGATGCCGCGGCGGTGCGCGCGATGAGCGCGACGTCGTCAAGCAGTGCGAGGAGTCCACCAGCCATATTCTTACCTTTCTGTTGACAGCGCTCCAAGCTTATCGACGATCACCCGCCCCGCCCACTCCACACGAATCGGGCGGTTCCGGCGGCCCCGTTGCGCTCGGGTACGCTGATGATGCACTACACGGGAGCTGGGCGCGCGCCTGGCTGAGATTCCGCGATACGCGGTAAACCGTCGAACCTGATCCGGGTAATACCGGCGATAAGGAAGGAAGATTCGCATGACTGCGGCACCGAAATCCAACTCCTGGCGCGTGATCGACATTGTCACCGCCGCCGTCCTCGGCGTGGCTTGTGGCCTGCTGTTTGTGCTGTGGAACGGCGTGGGCTACGCGGGCTACAAGGCTATCGACGCCGTCACCCCCGGCCTCGGCGGCCTGTTTACCGGCATCTGGCTGATCGGCGGCGTGCTGGGCGGGCTTATCATCCGCAAGCCGGGCGCGGCCGTGTTCGTGGAGGTACTCGCGGCGTCGGTCTCCGCGCTGCTGGGCAGCCAGTGGGCGATCGAGACCGTGTACTCCGGCCTGGCCCAGGGCCTCGGCGCGGAGCTCATCTTCCTCATCTTTATGTACAAGCGCTTCTCGCTGGACGTTGCGGTGCTCTCTGGCATCGGTGCGGGCGTGGGCGCGTTCGTGCTCGAGCTGTTCACCTCCGGGAACCTGGCGATGAGCCTGAGCTACAACCTGATCTACCTCGTGTGCACGGCCATCTCCGGCGCGGTGCTCGCGGGCCTGCTCGGCTTTGTCCTGGTCAAGGCGCTGGCGAAGACCGGCGCGCTTGATCGCTTCGGCGCGGGCCGTGAACGGCTGCGTGCACAGGCAGGCGCGCCGAACCCGGGCCGCTAGATGCCCGCGATCCTGGCCGAGGGCCTGAGCTACCAGTACGCCACCCGCGCCGAGCCCGCGTTCACGGGCGTGGACCTGCGCATCGAGCGCGGAGAGCGCGTCATCCTCACCGGCGACTCCGGCTCCGGGAAGTCGACGCTGCTTGCCGTGCTCGCCGGTCTGGCGAGCGGCGACGACGAGGACGGCCATAGCACCGGCACGCTGAGCGTCGACGGCACGGTCGGCATGGTGATGCAGGACCCGGAGGCGCAGACCATCCTCACCCGCGTGGGCGACGACGTAGCCTTCGGCGCGGAGAACCTCGGCGTGCCCCGCGAGGAGATCTGGCAGCGCGTGCGCGCCTCCCTCGACGCAGTGGGCCTTGACGTGCCGCTGGATCACAACACCGCCTACCTCTCGGGCGGGCAGAAGCAGCGCCTCGCGCTCGCCGGCGTGCTGGCGATGGGCGCGGACATCCTCATCCTCGACGAGCCGACCGCCAACCTGGACCCCGCGGGCCGCGACGAGGTCATCGCTGCGGTGGAGCGGGTGTGCAACGACACCGGCGCCACGCTCATCGTCGTGGAGCACCGCCCGCGGCCGTGGGCGCACTTCGCCACGCGCGTGTTGCACTTGGGTGACGGAGGGGTGGAAGAGGTGGGCGTCGACAAGCTGCCCGGCGCCCCGCAGCTGCCTCCCGCACGCGGCGTGCCGAGCGCAACTCCAGCGGCGCTGACGGCGCGCGGCGTGCACACCCGCGTAGGCCGGCAGCCCGACCTGGCCATCCCCGAGGGTGCGTCGACCGTGATCACGGGGCCGAACGGCGCGGGCAAGACGACGCTCGCGCACGTGCTGGCGGGCCTGGACGCGCCGAAGGTTGGCGAGATCGCCTACGCGGACTCGATCACCCGCGGGCTGACCACGCCCGCGATCCGGTGGAAGTCGGCGCAGCTTGCCGAGCGCATCGGCTTCGTCTTCCAGGAACCGGAGCACCAATTTGTCACCTCGACGGTGCGCGAGGAGATGGCGCTGTCCGGCGCGTCGCAGGCGCGCATCGACGAGCTGTTGCGGCGGCTGCGCCTCGAGCATCTCGTCGGCGCGAACCCGTTTACCCTCTCGGGTGGGGAGAAGCGGCGGCTGTCGGTGGCGACCGCGCTGGTCAACGCGCCGAGCCTCGTGCTTTTCGACGAGCCCACGTTCGGCCAAGACGACCGCACCTTCGCCGAGCTGGCGCGCCTGATCCGCGAGCTCACCGAGGTGGGTGTGACGGTGGTGTCGATTACGCACGACGAGGTGTTCATCGACTCGCTCGGCGACCACATCATCCGGTTGGAGGCTGCATCGTGAACCTCCTCGAGGGGATGAACCCGGTCACGCGCATCCTGGGCCTTGCGCTGCTGACCACGCCGCTGTTGGTGAGCATCGACTGGGTCTCCGCGACCGTCGCGATCGTGGCGACGCTCGTGCTCGCGCCGCTGTGCGGGGTGGGCTACGGCAGGTTCGCGCGCCGCGCCTGGCCGATTCTCCTGCTCGCCCCGGTCGCGGGCATCCCGATGGCGCTGTACGGCCAGTCGGGCGGCGAGGTCTACCTGGACTACGGGCTGATCCAGGTCTCGGAGCTGTCGGTGTCGCTGGCGTGGGCGATTACGTTGCGCGTGCTGGCGGTGGCGCTGCCGGTGGTGGTGCTCTCCGCCGACGTGGATCCGACGGATCTTGGCGACGGGCTTGCCCAGGTGCTGCGCCTGCCGGCGCGGTTTGTGCTGGGGTCGGTCGCCGCGCTGCGCATGCTCACGCTGCTGCGCGAGGACGTGGAGGCGATGCGACGCGCGCGTCGTTCGCGCGGGATCGCGGACATGAACCGGGTTCGCTACGCGTTTTCGCTGGCGTTTGGCCTGCTGGTCATGTCGCTGCGCCGCGCCGGCAAGCTCGCCACCGCCATGGAGGCGCGTGCGTTCGGGCGGTCGGGGACGCGCACGTGGGCTCGAGAGTCGAAGATGCATGCTCGCGACTGGGTGGTGCTGGCGGTGTGCGTGGCGCTCGCCGCCGTCGCGCTCGGCGCGGCGTGGGCGACGGGGGAGTTTCGCCCGGTGTGGGCGGTGGGCTAAGTGCCGTACACGCTGCTTATCGACGGCCCCTCCGGCGCCGGAAAGACCTCGCTGGCCAACCAGATTGGCGCCGCGCTCGGCATCCGCGTGGTGCACCTGGACGACTTTTATCCCGGCTGGTCGGGCCTCGCGGAGGGGGCGGCGATGGTGGCCCGCGACGTGCTCGACCCGGTCGCGCCCGGATACTGGCGGTGGGACTGGGAGCGCGACAGGCGAGGGGAGTGGGTGCCCCTTGACCCGCGCGCGGATGTGATTGTGGAGGGGGTGGGGGCGGTCACGTGGGCGTCGATAGGCAAGGCCCGGGCGCGAGGGAACGTGGATACGCTGCGGGTGAGCGCCGACGATAGCTTGCGCAAGCGGCGGGCGCTTGCACGCGACCCGTACTACGCCGAGTATTGGGACATGTGGGCCGCGCAGGAGGCGCAGCTCGCCTGCGTTCCGGTGGACGTGGAGGTGCGGCGCGTTTAGCCGGCCGGTGTGAGCTCGACCTCGTCGGCCCAGGTGAGCTCGATGCCGAGGGCGCGGAGCCACTCCATCGCGTCGTCGTCGTGGCGAGTGATGCCCTCGACCGCGCGAAGGGTGACGTCGATCGCCTTTTCGGCTTCTTCGGCGGTGATGAGGCCGGCGGAGCAGGCGGCGGCGAGCTCGTCGATGTCCACGACGTCGATCGGGTTGCCGGTCAGCGACACAAGGTCGACGTAGAGGTCGCGGGTGCGCCAGACGTCGCCGTCAACGTCAATGTCCGCGACGTCGAAGTAGAAGTCTTGCTCCTTCTCCGCGCCCTCGCGGAAGTGGAAGATGTTGGCGCGCAGACCAAGCTCGGGCAGCAGCCAACTCTCCAGGTAGCCGAAGCGGGGGTGGTTCGCGCCGCGGGCCATGTAGAGGCCGAAGTCCGTCACCTTGTACGTGTCCACCTCGCGGAGGAAGCCCTTCGGGTCGGTGTTGGTGTTCGACGTGGTGTCGAAGCTTTCCTGCTTCACGGGGTGAAGGTCGGCGCTCATGGTTACTACCTCACGTGGAAACTAGCTGCGGTGGGGGCGAACTTGCAGACGTTGTCGGCGGTGCGGGCACTGCCGTCAATGACTGCCAGGACGCGGCCGGCGCCTGTCGCGGCGGTGCCGGACAAGGTGGTCGGTCCTGTCGGGTTTATCCCGTGGTTGCCCAACGGCGTTACACCGGTGCGGAAATTGTCGAGGTTGATCCAATACGCATTCATGAGGCTCTGGTCCTGCGCTGCCGCCGGCGTGCCGAGCGCCGTGAAGACGAATGTGGCCTCGCCCGCGGCGGCGCCAGGCTGGGGGCTCGTGGCGGGGCCGGGGACCACGAGCGCGGAAGCAGTGGAGTGCATACCAGGGCCGATGCAGTTGGAGGAGACGGTCGGCCAGGCGAACTGCGTGAACGCGGGCGCGTCCTGCGGCAGCTCGGGGCCGCCGAGCTCGCCTTGCCCGGCGTAGAAGGCGAGGGCGGTGCGCAGCAGGTTGGCCGCGTCAGCGGGGACGAACGGCTGGCTGGCAAACGCCTCGACGCGCGCAATGGTCTCGTCGTTCGGGCGGCCCAGCGTGTCGAGCGGGTTGGAGGACGTCGTGGAGCCGACGGTGACGGGCCCCGCGGAGGGAGCGGCGTGCGCGGCCGGGGCGACGGCGAGCGTGGCGGCGGCAAGTGCGCTAGCAGCGGCGATGGCGGTGGTTCGCACGGCGGTGACGTCTTCCTTCGGGGTCTCGGGGCTGGGGGCTCGACGCGGGGTCTGGCGCGCACGAACGCGCGCAACACACCCGCACCTTGCGCAACTACAGCAACAGTAGTCACTTTTGTCACACTGTCAAGGTGGGGTGGAGGGGCGTCGATAAGCGAAATGCTCCAAACGTGCGCGTTGGGCGCGGCAGGGGTAAGGTTTAAGCGTTCTACCGCCTATGTATAAGGAGCACCGGATCAGTGTCGCATCCTGAATTTCGTAACGTCGCCATCGTCGCCCACGTTGACCACGGCAAGACCACCCTGGTGAACGGCATGCTGGAGCAGTCCGGTGTGTTCGGCGACCACGGCGAGCACGGCGACCGTGTGATGGACTCCGGCGAGCTTGAATCCGAGCGTGGCATCACCATCCTGGCCAAGAACACGGCGATTCGCCGTAAGGGCAAGGGCAAGGACGGCCGCGACCTGGTCATCAACGTTATCGACACCCCGGGCCACGCCGACTTCGGCGGCGAGGTCGAGCGCGGCCTGTCCATGGTGGACGGCGTGGTGCTGCTTATCGACGCCTCCGAGGGCCCCCTCCCGCAGACCCGCTTCGTCCTTGGCAAGGCCCTCGAGGCCAAGAAGCCGGTGATCATCTGCGTGAACAAGACCGACCGCCCGGACGCGCGTATCGACGAAGTCGTGGAGGAAGCACAGGACCTTCTCCTCGAGCTCGGCGCGTCCCTGGAAGACCCGGAGGCCGCAGAGGCCGCCGAGAACCTGCTCGAGTTGCCGGTGCTCTACGCCTCCGGCCGCGAGGGCCGCGCGTCGCTGGAGAACCCGGGCAACGGCAATGTCCCGGAGAATGAGGACCTCCAGCCGCTCTTCGACGTCATTTACGACACCCTGCCGGAGCCGTCCGCCGAGATCGACGCGCCGCTGCAGGCCCAGGTGACCAACCTGGACTCCTCCTCCTTCCTCGGCCGTATCGCGCTGATCCGCGTGTACAAGGGCACCGTGAAGAAGGGCGACACCGTCGCGTGGGTCCACTACGACGCCGAGGGCGAGCAGCACGTGAAGAACGTGAAGATCGCCGAGCTGCTGGTCACCGAGGGGCTCGACCGCGTCCCGGCGACCGACGACGTGGTCGCCGGCGACATCGCCGCAGTCTCCGGTATCGACGAGATCATGATCGGCGATACGCTGTGCGACCCGGAGCACGTCGAGCCGCTGCCGCGCATCAAGATCGATGACCCGGCGATCTCCATGACCATCGGCGTGAACACCTCCCCGATGGCCGGCCGTAACGGCGGCGACAAGCTCACCGCGCGTATGGTCAAGGCCCGACTCGACCAGGAGCTCATCGGTAACGTCTCCATTAAGGTGCTGCCGACCGAGCGCCCGGACGCCTGGGAGGTCCAGGGCCGTGGCGAGATGGCGCTGACCGTGCTCATTGAGACGATGCGCCGCGAGGGCTTCGAGCTCACCGTGGGCAAGCCGCAGGTGGTGACCAAGGAGGTCGACGGCAAGACCTACGAGCCGTACGACCACATGATCATTGACGTCCCGTCCGAGCACCAGGGTGCCGTCACCCAGCTCATGGCCAACCGCAAGGGCCAGATGACCACCATGGGCAACGCCGGTTCCGGCGACTGGGTCCGCATGGAGTTCGACGTGCCGTCGCGCGGCCTCATCGGCTTCCGCACCACCTTCCTCACCGAGACCCGCGGCGCTGGCATTGCCAACTCGTACTCCATCGAGCACCGCCAGTGGGCCGGCGAGATCAAGGGCCGCCCGACCGGCTCGCTCGTGGCCGACCGCTCCGGCCAGGTCACCGCGTACGCGCTGCAGAACCTCGCGGACCGTGGCGACTTCTTCGTCGAGCCGGGCGCCGAGGCGTACGAGGGCATGGTCGTCGGCGCGAACAACCGCGACGAGGACATGGACGTCAACATCACCAAGGAAAAGAAGCTGACCAACATGCGCTCCGCCACCGCGGACGCGACCGTCACCCTGGCGAAGGCGCGCACCCTGTCCCTGGACGAGGCCATCGAGTTCTGTGACGACGACGAGTGCGTCGAGGTTGCCCCGGAGGCCATGCGCGTGCGCAAGATCATCCTCGACGCCACCGAGCGCGGCCGCGCACGTTCCCGCGCGAAGGCAAAGAACAAGTAAGCGGTCTCCCCATGCACGTCCCCGCACGCAGGTGGTGTGCCGCGTTCGGCGCAGCGCTGCTGCTCGCGGGGAGTGCCGGGTGCGCCGCCAACCCAGGTCCGCCGCCACTGGTGGACCCCGCCGAGGTGCAGGACGCCCCCGGCGGCGACACCAGCGCCAACGATGCTGGTGACGGTGCCGCGGAGCCGGACGAGGAGACGTCGACAAGCAAGCCCACGCAAGGCCCCGAGCGGACCCAGATCACGGTCGGCACGGACACGCTGCGCAACGGCCTGAACCCGCACCTGCGCGCCGACGAGTCCGCGATGGTGCGCAGCATTGCCAACCTCGTGCTGCCCAGCGCGTTTGTGGACGGCGTCCGCAACGACGAGCTGCTCGTCGCGGCGACGCGGCTGCCCACCTCGAGCTACGCCATGACGGTGCGCTACGTCATCGCGCCGGAGGCACAGTGGTCCGACGGCACGCCGATTACCGGCGCTGACTTCGCCTACCTGTGGCGCGGGATGTCGCACACCCCGGGCGCGATCGACGCGGAAGGCTACGACGCGATCGTGGGCGTGCGCGTCAGCGGCGACGGCGGAAAGGTCGTCGACGTGGACTTCGCCCGCCCGGTGGGGCAGTGGCAGAGCCTGTTCCAGCACCTGCTTCCCGCGCACCTCTTCGCGGCGGACGCGTCGGACTTCCGCGCGGCGCTGCACGACACGATCCCGGCGTCGGCCGGCCGCTACATGGTGCGTGAGGTGGACCGCGGCCGCGGCACCGTCACGCTCAACCGCAACGACAGGTTTTGGGGCGAGTCGCCCGCGCAGATTGACATCATTAACCTCCAGGAGGTGCGCACGACCACCCAGGTTGCGGACCAGCTGCGCGCGGGCCAGCTCGCGTTCCTGGACAAGACGCCGCAAGAGACGTCGTCGCGAGTGCTCGACCTGCTGCCATCAACGCAGACGCGCCTGATCAGCACCCCGCGCACGCTCGGCGTGAACGTGTCAGTGAACTCGGGCCTGTCCCGCGGGATGCGCGAGGAGCTTCGCTCGCTTATCGACGTTCCACTGCTCGCCCCCATCAGCGCCGGCCGCTCCGCGGACCTGGACCCAGCCGAGCCTACCCCGCCCCTGGAAGGCGAGCCTGTGCGGCTGCAACAGTTCGTGGAGAAGTACCGGCCGCTGCGCATCGGCGTGGACGCCTCCGACACGGCCGCGTCCGCCGCGGCGCGCTCGCTCGCGGACATCCTCAACGGCCGCGGAGTGCGCGCGAGCGTCGTGTCCACCGATACCGCGTCGCTGCTGTCCAGCAGCATGCCCGATGGCAACGTTGACGTGCTGGTGGGGTGGCGGTACGACGCGGGGACCACCACCCAGCTGGCCGGGCGCGTGGCCTGCCCGACAGGCAAGTACCTGGAGGAGAACGTTTCCGGGCTGTGCACGCAGGAAAACCAGCTACTGGCCAGCGCCATCCTTTCCGGCGAGGTGGGCCAAGGCGAGGCGGCGCGGCGCGTCGCCGACATCGAGCAGCAGGAGGTGCTCTGGGTGCCGGTGGTGCGGGAGCGCCGCATCCTGGCGCTCGGGACTACAATCGACGGCCCCGACGCGGACCTGCAACGATGGAACCAAGGCCTGTCGAGCGCCGCGCAGTGGACGCTCACCGGCACTGAGTAGCAGCCGAGCAGCGCACGCCGCCCAAACCAATTCAACGCAAGGAGTAGACAATGCACACCACCAACAGGGACCTCGCCGGCTACCGCGTGGTGGCGGTCCACGCACACCCGGACGACGAGGCGATCACGATGGGCGGCACGCTCGCGGACCTGGCGGCCCGCGGGGCGGACGTGCTTGTGGTGACCTGCACGCTGGGGGAGGAAGGCGAGGTCATCGGCGAGCCCTACCAGCAGCTCACCGTGGACCACGCCGACCAGCTCGGGGGCTTCCGGATCCGGGAGCTGCAGGAGTCGCTCGCGGCGATGGGCGTGCGCGGCGCGTTCCTCGGCGGCGCGGGCTGCTACCGGGACAGCGGGATGGCCGGGTCCAAGGCGCACGAGAATCCGCGGGCGTTTGTGCATGGGGGGCAGGGGTGCGTCGATAAGCTTGCTGCCCTGCTCGAGGCCGAGCGGCCGCACCTGGTGCTGACCTACGGACCGGACGGTGGGTACGGGCACCCCGACCACATCCGCGCGCACGAGATTGCGCACGCGGCCGCCGAGCAGGTTGGCGTGCCGCGCATCCTGTGGGCAGTGCGGCTGGCGGAGGAGACCAACGCGCTGCTTCCCGCCGAGGCTCCGGAAGGCTGGCGGCTGCCGGAGGACGGCGAGCTCGACGGCGTTGCGCATTCCGACGTCGCGGTGCGGCTTTCCCACACCGCGTACAGCGCGAAGGTGGCGGCGATGCGCGCGCACGCCACCCAGCTGTGGATCGCGGACGGGCGCACCAGCGCCACCAACCCGCACTCGGTCGTGGGGCAGGGGCCGGTGGTGTACTACGCGTTGTCCAACCTCATCGTGCAGCCGATTCAGCCGTACGAGCACTTCCAGCTTGGCGCGGGCGTGCCGATTGAGCGCCCGGAGGACGGGGTGCTCGGGGGTCTGGCTCGGTGACGGAGCCGGCCGTGCGCACGGACTACTCGCGCGGCGAGGTCGTCGCCGCGATGGTGTGGCTGGGCATCGGCGCGCTGGTGTCACTGCTGCTTGAGGTGGTCTACCTGGGCGCGCGCGTGGGCAGCGTCCCCGTGCCCGCGACGGTGCTGGTGGCGCTCGCGTTCAATGTGGTGCTGACCAGGACCGCCCGGTTGTGGGCGCGCGGTGGAGCGTGGATCGCCTTCGTACCCCTGGCGGTGTGGCTGGGCGGGTTCTTCGCCCTCATGTTCGTGCTTCCAGCTGGCGGCCCGCAGCTCGTGCCGGATAATATTCTGACGTTGCTCCTGCTGTTCGCCGGAATTTTGGGTGGCGTTTTCCCGATGCTCCGAGCGAAGTGACATACTGGACAGCATGACTTACGTGATTGCTCAACCATGCGTGGACGTGCTGGACCGCAGCTGCGTCGAGGAGTGCCCCGTCGACTGCATCTATGAAGGCAAGCGCATGCTCTACATCCACCCGGACGAGTGCGTTGACTGCGGCGCGTGCGAGCCGGCTTGCCCCGTCGAGGCCATCTTCTACGAGGACGACACCCCGGACGAGTGGTCGGAGTACTACGACGTCAACGTCAGCTTCTTTGACAAGCTGGGCTCCCCAGGCGGCGCGGCCAAGACGGGCCCGACCGGCTACGACCACCCGTTTGTAGACGCGCTGCCGCCCCAGAACCAGGACTAGGCGTATGCCGGTTACGCCCAAGCGTCAGCCCCTTGGTCAGCGCCTGCCGGAGTTTCCTTGGGACACCATCGCCGAGGTCAAGGCGAAGGCGGCCGCGCACCCCGACGGTATTATCGACCTCTCTGTGGGCACCCCGGTCGACGACGTCGCGCCGTCGATCCAGCTCGCGTTAGTCGAGCACGCGGCCGAGCCCGGCTACCCGCAGACGGTGGGTACGCCGGAGCTGCGCGAGGCGATTGTGGGCGCGATGGCGCGACGTTTCGCGGTCACCGGCCTTGACGAGCGCTCGGTCTTGCCCGTTATCGGCACGAAAGAGGCTATAGCCTGGCTGCCGACGCTGTTGGGGCTGGCCGGCCAGAAAGTGATCATCCCGGAACTTGCGTACCCCACCTACGAGGTCGGCGCGCTGCTCGCCGGTGCGGAGCCGGTGCGTTCCGATACTCCGGTCGAGGGGGCGGCGCTTGCGTTTATCAACTCGCCGTCGAATCCATCCGGCCGGGTGATGAGCGTTGCCGAGATGCGCGAGTGGGTGGAGTTCTCCCGCGACACGGGCGCGATCATTGCGTCCGACGAGTGCTACCTGGGCCTGCCGTGGTCTGCTGAGCCGGTGAGCATCCTCGATCCGCGTGTCTGCGGCGAGGATATGACTGGTCTGCTTGCGCTGCACTCGCTGTCGAAGACGTCGAATTTGGCATCGTATCGCGCGGGCTGGATCGCGGGCGATACAGACTTGGTGCAGGAGCTCCTGTTCGTGCGCAAGCATTCCGGGCTCATGGTGCCCGGGCCCGTGCAGCACGCCATGCGGGCCGCGCTTATCGACGACGCGCATGAGCAGCTCCAAGCCGCCACCTACGCGAAGCGACGCGCCACGTTGCTCGCTGCGCTCGTGGACAGCGGTTTCACCGTCGACCATTCTGAGGCCGGCCTGTACCTGTGGTCGTGCCGCGAGGGCATGGGTGCGCGCGACACACTCGACTGGCTCGCTGAGCGCGGGATCCTGGCCGCTCCGGGCGACTTCTACGGACCGGCGGGGGAGCAGCACGTGCGCATTGGGCTCACTGCCCCGGACGCGCGTATCGACGCTGCGGTGGCGCGCCTGCAGGACTAATAGCGGGCGACGCAGTTTTCGCGTTTTTCTTTCACAGACGGCCACGTACTAGACTGGACAGGTTAGTACGTGGCCGTTGGCGTAGTTGAAGGAGGCATGCGCGCGTGTCGAAGTCGCACATCACCCCGGGGGAGCAGCGAGCCACCCCACCGACCAAAGGGCAACGCGTGGCCACCGGGCTGCGGGAGTTTTTCAAGTTCGGTGTGGTCGGCGGCTCCGGCGTTGTGGTCAACCTGGTGGTGTTCTACCTTGCGAAGAAGGCGCTCGACGCCGGCTGGGATCTGCACGAGGCAGACGCACTGGTGGCGATCCCGGGCACGCGATTTAATGTGCGCTGGTACCACGTCATGTCCACCATCGCGTTCCTGCTGGCGAACGTGTGGAATTACCAACTCAACCGTTCCTGGACCTTCCGCAAGCTCGAGCAGCGCAACTGGTTTGCCGGCTTCTTTCCGTTCCTCGCGACCGGTGGTATTGCGTTTTTGGTGTCGCTGACGTTTATAACGCTGTTCATGAACCCGAACTCGCCGATCGCGCTGCCGGATCACATCCTCGACGACTCCACAGGCTTGCGCACCAAGTCGTATTGGGCGCAGGCGTTGTCCACCTTGATCGCGATGCCGGTGAACTTCATCATCAACAAGGTCTGGGCTTTCAGGAAGCCGAAGGAGATCTCAGCTGCGTGACCTGCGGTATTGCAGGTGGCGGCCATGTTCAACCGCGAACGTGTAGCCGTTGCTTTCCGCGACGTGGCGAGAGGCGGAGTTGCCCGGAAGCATCTCGATCTTGAGCGTCTCGGCCCCGCGCGCAAAGGCATGATCAGTCACGAGGCGCACCGCGCGCGTCATGAGGCCACGTCCGCGTGCCCATGGTGCGGTGTTGTAACCAAAGTTCGCCGCGCCGTCTGGCTCGAGGCGCAGTTCGATGTTGCCCGCGTATCGAGCGTCCACCACTAACGCCCACCGAAACACGCCATCTGGAACGTGGGTGAGGAATTCGTCGAGCATCTCCTCGGTGAACGGCGAAGGCACAGTGGTCCACTCAACCATTCGATCATCAGTGGAGGCAGCGAAGAGGTCCTCGCGCACACCAGGGACAGTGTGTACATGGGACCACGGCAAAAGGGTAAGGCCGCCGTCGACGAGTGCGTCGTCGCGCGGCGGCCACCAGGAAGTGCTAGTTGGCGTGCAGCGCCTCGTTGAGCTCGATGCCCTTTGCGGCAACGACCTCGATGGCTCCGGAGGTGGAGTTGCGGCGGAACTGTAGGCCGTTGGCGCCGGAGAGCTCGAGCGCCTTGATCTCGGTGCCTGGCTCCTTGCCCAGCGCCTCGGCAACCTCGGCGGTGAGCACGACCTTCGCGCCTGCGGTGACGTAGAGGCCGGCTTCGACCACGCAGTCGTCGCCAAGCGAGATGCCAATACCCGCGTTCGCGCCGAGCAGGCAGCGCTCGCCGAGGGTGATGGTTTCCTTGCCACCGCCGGACAGGGTGCCCATGATGGAGGCGCCGCCGCCGATGTCGGTGCCGTCGCCGACGGTCACGCCGGCGGAGATGCGGCCCTCGACCATGGAGGCGCCGAGCGTGCCGGCGTTGAAGTTGACAAAGCCCTCGTGCATCACGGTGGTGCCCTCGGCGAGGTGGGCGCCGAGGCGGATGCGGTCGGCGTCGCCGATGCGCACACCGGCGGGGACGACGTAGTCGACCATGCGGGGGAACTTGTCCACGGAGTAGACGATGACGGGGCCGCGGGCGGCGAGGCGGCCGCGGGTCATCTGGAAGTCGGAGACCTCGCAGGGGCCGTAGTTGGTCCACACCACGTTGGCGAGCAGACCGAACACGCCGTCCATGTTCGCGCCGTGCGGCTTGACCAGGCGGTGGGAGAGCAGGTGCAGGCGGAGGTAGACATCGTAGGCGTCGATCGCCGGCTCGTTGATGTCAGCGATCTGGGTCTCGACGGGGACGCGTGCCACGCCGCGGTCCTCGTCGGGGCCGACCAGGTGGGAGAAGCGCGGGTCTTCCTCCTCCAGGCGGGTGGTGCCGGTTCCCGTCACGGGCTCGCCCAGCTTGGGGGCGGGGTACCAGACGTCGAGGACAGTGCCATCATGGGTCACCGTGGCAATTCCACGGGCAATCGCTGAAGTCATGCCTGTTAGCTTAGATCATCCTGTCGGAGCGCTGCAGCCCTGCCCCGTGTGAATAGGGACGCGACAACAAGTGCTGCGGAAACGATAAGGACGGCGAGGATCTGACCGCGCGCGGAGGCGTCGATAAGCATGAGCCCCACGAGCGCGAGCAGGGCGGCGAGCGTAGCCCACGGCACGAACATCCCACCTTGTACCTCGACGGCGGAATGGCCTTCGCCCGCGCGCATTTCCGGGCGCAGGCGGATGTAGCTCAGCGTGATCATGATCCAGGTGACGATGAGGCAGCCGCCGACCGCGTTCATGAGGAAGCTGAGCAGCCCCGGCGGGTTCCACCACTGCAGACCGACCGCGACGAACGCGAAGAACATGGAAACCAGCACCGAGTTGAAGGGGACGCCACTCGCGTTGGTCTTGGCAAGCCACTTCGGGGCGTCGCCCTCGAGCGCTTGCTGATACGCCAGGCGAGAGGTGCCGAAGATCTGCGCGTTGAACGCCGAGAGCAGCGCGAGCACGATCACGACTTCCATGAAACCGACAACACCGGGCAGGTTTGCCATGGACAAGACCTGGGTAAACGGCGAGTCCGCGGCGGAATCGGCGGCGTCGATCTGCGCGTAGGGCAGTAGGAGGATGATCACCACGACGGAGCCGACGTAGAACAGCGCGATACGCCAGATAATGGAGTTGACCGCGTTCTTCACGGCCTGGGCGGGGTTTTCGGACTCAGCCGCCGCGATGGTGACGACCTCGATGCCGCCGAATGCGAAGGCGACGGCGAGCAAGCCGGCGGCGATACCCGGGATGCCGTTCGGCGCAAAGCCGGATTCCTTCACGTGGGTGAGCCCGACAAAGTCGCTGCCCGGCAGCACGCCCAAGAAGAGGAGGGCACCAATGACCAAAAAGCCCATGATGACCACGATCTTGATCATGGCAAACCAGTACTCAAACTCGCCGAAGCCTTTTACCTGTGCCAGGTTGACCACGGCGAAGAACACCACCGCGACGAGCGCGGGGATCCACTGGGGGACGCCGAACCAGCCGCCCATGATCGCGGCGGCGCCGGTGATCTCTGCGCCGCCGACCATGATGAGCAGGAACCAGTACAGCCAGCCGAGCAGGAACCCGGCCCAGTGGCCGAACGCCTGACGCCCGTAGGTGGCAAACGAGCCGGAGGAGGGGCGCGACGCCGCCATTTCTCCGAGCATGCGCATCACGGCGACCACGATGAGCCCCGCGATAAAGTAGGCGATCAGGATGGCGGGGCCGGCGGCGCGGATGCCCTCGCCGACGCCCAGGAAGAGGCCGGCGCCGACGGCCATCCCAAGGCCCATCAGCGTGAGGTGGCGCGATTTCAGGCCGGTGCCGAGCTCGGAATCAGGGCCGTTGTGGGTGGTAGCGCTGCTCATCGGATGTTCCTTTCGGCCGCCTTCGCGGCGTTGATGCGGAAGGAGTCGGTGCGCGTCCACAGCACACCTGCAATGGCGGCCACGCCGACGACGACGGCCACCGCGAGTAGCTGCGTGCGCCCGTCGGGTGTGGTGAGCATGAGGACGACGAGCGCTGCAGCGAGCGCGATGGTCGCCCAGGGCAGCACGGACGGCGCCCACATGTGCACCTGCGTGATCTCGCCCGTGGCCACGAGTCGCGGGTGGAGGCGCAGGAAGGAGAAGCTGATGGCAAACCAGATCACGATCAGGCAGCCGCCGACCGCGTTGAGCAGGAATGCGAGCAGCCCCGGTGGGTTCCAGTACTGCAGGGCGACGGCGCCGAACCCGAAGCAGACGGAGACGATGACCGCGCGCATGGGCACCCCGCGCGTGTCCGTGGTGGCAAACATCTGCGGGGCGTCGCCGCGCAGCGCCAGGTTGTGCAGAAAGCGGGAGGAGCCGTAGATCTGCGTATTGCACGCCGACAGCAGCGCAACCACGATGACGACCTCCATGATGCCCACCGCGCCCGGGACGTTGGCCAGGTGGAGAACGGCGGTGAAGGGGGACTCGGAGGCGTCCTCGGCTCCGCCGATCTGCCCGAACGGCAGCAGCATGACGATGAGCAGCACGGAGCCGATGTAGAAGAAGCCGATGCGCCAGATGATGGAGCGGATCGCGGCGTGGACCGCCACCTCGGGGTCTTCCGACTCGGCGGCGGCGATGGTGACCAGCTCGATGCCGCCGAAGGCGAATGCGACGGCGAGCATGGCGGTGGCCACGCCGCCCCAGCCGTTGGGCATGAACCCGACCTCGGCGATGTTGCTTGTGCCGACGAAACTGGTGCCGGGCAGCAGACCGAGCCACAGTGCCACGCCCAGGATCAGGAACGCGATGATGACGGAGACCTTGATGAGGGCGAACCAGAACTCGAATTCCCCGAAATTCTTCACCGCGGCGAAGTTGATCACGGTAAACACCACGATGGCCACGAGCGCCGGGATCCACGGCGAGATGCCAAACCAGGCGGCGATGATGGCGGAGGCGCCGGTGATCTCCACGGCCATGATCATGATCATCATGAACCAGTACAGCCAGCCGATGGCAAACCCGGCCCAGGGGCCGAGTGCCTGCTCCGCGTAGGTGGAAAAGGTGCCGGAGGACGGCCGCGCCGCCACCATCTCTGCAAGCATCTGCATGATGCACACGGTGATCGCGCCGGCGATGAGGTAGGCGATGATCACCGCTGGCCCGGCAGCGGCGATGCCCACGCCGGTACCGAGGAAGAGCCCGGCGCCGATTGCGGAACCGAGCCCCATCATGGTCAGATGGCGGGTTTTGAGGCCACGCTCAAGCGAGACGGAGGCAGAAGTCGGTGCGATGACCGACGCGCTGCCAGGGGAATCCTGAGAAGACATGGTCTTACTCTAATCGTTGGCACCGCGACGCGGGCCAATAAGGCTCGCATCGTCCCAGCTGGGGGCTTGAATGCTAATCGACGCTTCCCTGATCCCTCACAACCGGACAATTGCTCATCGCCTCGCGCCGGATGAGCAAGTCGTCCTGCCCGGCGATCTCTTTGGCGGGGATCTCGCGGTCCAGGCGGGCGTCGTACACCACCGATTCCGGCTCGATCATGACGTTGACGCCGACGGTGCAGTTATCGCCCAGGTCCACGCCGAACACGCCGGCTGAGGGGTGCATCGTGCAGTGCTTGCCCACCCGCATTGGGCCGCGGGTGCGTTGCGTGGCGCGCGACGCCATGAGCACGGATGACAACGCCAGGTCCGCGCCCTCGCCGACCACCACGGACGAGGACAGGCGCCCCTCCACCCGCGAGGGGCCGAGCGTGCCCGCGTTAAAGGAGACGTAGCCCTCGCGCAGGACCGACGTGCCCGGCGCGAGGTAGGCGCCGAGGCGGACGCGCTCGGCCTGCGCGATGGACACGCCCGAGGGAACGACGTAGTCCACCATGCGCGGCACCCGCTCGATGCCCCAGACGTGGATCGTGCCGCGGGAGCGCAGGTTGGTGCGGATGAACTCGAAGTTGTCCGTCAGGCACGGGCCCTTGTTGGTCCACACCACGGGCACGAGGTGGCTGAGGCAGTCCTCCATGTTCAACTCGAGCGGCTTGACCAGGCGGTGGGAGAGCAGGTGCAGCCGCAGGTAGACGTCGTGCGCGTCCACCGGTGGCTGTGACAGGTCCGGGATGCGGGTGCGCACCGGGACGAGCTCCACCAGCCGGTCGCGGTCCAGGCCGACGAGGTTGAGGAACCGGTCGGACAGCTCGTTCGCGCTGACGCGCTCGGTGCTTGCGGTAGCGGGTGGCTCGGACGGTGTGGCGTCGATAAGCGCTGGGCTCGGGTACCAGGTGTCCAAGACGGTCCCGTCCATAGCGATGTTGGCAATTCCGGTTGCTTCCGCTCCAATGGGCATGTCCTCATCCTAGGCGGATTGCCGCCCGTAGGATGAGTGGGGTGAACACGCTAGACCTCTTTGCAGACCCAGTCGATCTCACCGCCGCGCTCGTGGACATCGAGTCGCCGTCCCACCACGAGGAGGCGATCGCCGACGCCGTCGAGGGGGCGCTTCGGGCGCTTGCCGACGCCACCGGGGACGGCGCAGTCGACGTGCAGCGGATTGGTAACACCGTCGTCGCCCGCACGCACTTCGGGCGCGAGCAGCGCGTCGTGCTGGCGGGACACATCGACACGGTGCCGCTGGCGGACAACACGCCGCACCGCATTGAGGGCGACACCATGTTTGGCTGCGGGACCGTGGACATGAAAAGCGGCATGGCGTGCTACCTCGGGGCGTTCGCGCGGCTCGTGCGCGGCGAGGCCGAGGCGCCGGGGGAGCGCGCGGCGTTCGATATGACAGTCATTGCCTACGAGGCCGAGGAGGTCGCCCAGGAGTACAACGGGCTGTTCCACCTCGAGCGGGACCACCCGGAGCTGCTTGCGGGCGACATCGCGCTGCTCGGCGAGCCGTCCGGCGGGGTGATCGAGGCCGGCTGTCAGGGCACGATCCGCGTCTTCGTAGACGCGCACGGCACCCGAGCGCACTCCGCGCGCTCGTGGCTGGGGCACAACGCGGCCCACGACCTTGCGGGTGCGCTGACCCGCATCGCCGCCTACGAGCCGCGCCGTGTCACCATCGCCGGCTGCGAGTACCGCGAGGGCATCAACGTCGTCGGCATGGAGGGGTTCGTGGCCACCAATACGATCCCGGACCACGCCCGGCTGATTGTCAACTTCCGCTACGCGCCGGACCGTGACGTGGAGAACGCGAAGGCGCACCTCGAGGAGGTGCTCGCCCTGGAAGACGGGTTGACGCTTGCGTATGACGACGTGGCGCCGGCTGCGCTACCGGGGCTGGACCACCCGGTGGCGGCCAACCTGGTGAAGGCCGTGGGCGGGAACTTCCGTGCGAAGTTCGGATGGACGGACGTGTCCAGGTTCTCTAACCTTGGTGTTCCGGCCGTGAACTTCGGCCCCGGCGATCCGGGCTTTGCTCACAAGAAGGACGAGCAGTGCCCGATCAGCCAGATCCGTGAGGTGTTCGCGCAGCTCATGGACTACCTGTCCCTTCACTGAACATAGAAAAACTTTCCTTACACAAAAACTATGGCACCGCACACCACACCCCGCCCCGACCGTGACCGCAAGCTCCGCGGCCCGCTCATGCTGCGCAGCGACAACGAGCAGGCGTCCACGCACGACCGCCGCTTGCTCGAATCGCTCGGCTCCTCCGACCACGACTGGAAGCACGCAGACCCGTGGCGCGTCATGCGCATCCAGTCCGAGTTCGTGGCCGGCTTCGACGCACTCAGCGAGCTGCCGAAGGCCGTGACTGTCTTCGGTTCCGCGCGGCTGGGCGAGGGTACCCCAGAATACGAGCAGGCGTACCAGGTTGGTCACGGGCTGGTCGAGGCCGGCTACGCCGTGATTACCGGCGGCGGCCCGGGCCTGATGGAGGGGCCGAACCGCGGCGCGCATAACGCCGGCGGCATGTCGGTCGGCCTGGGCATCGAGCTGCCGTTCGAGCAGGGTCTGAACGACTGGGTCGACCTCGGCCTGAACTTCCGCTACTTCTTCGCCCGCAAGACCATGTTCTTGAAGTACTCGCAGGCGTTTATCGCGCTGCCCGGTGGCTTCGGCACGATGGACGAGGTCTTCGAGGTGCTGTGCATGGTGCAGACCGGCAAGGTGACCAACTTCCCGATCGTGCTCATCGGCACCGACTTCTGGTCCGGCCTGGTCGATTGGATGGTCAACCAGCAGCTCGAGCGCGGGCTCATTTCGCCTGGCGACGAAAAACTGTTCCTGGTCACTGACTCGGTTGAGGAGGCCATCGCGCACATCGTGGAGAAGCACCAAGTGATAACGGACGAGCGCCTCGGCGACGCGCAACGCGCTGGTGGACATGAGTAACTCGCTCGCGCGGGTGATGGCCATTGTGAACCGCACCCCGGACTCCTTTTACGACAAGGGCGCGACCTTTGCCATTGAGAAGGCAGCTCAGCGCGCGGACGAGGTCATCGCGGCGGGCGCGTCCATCGTGGACGTCGGCGGCGTCAAGGCCGGGCCGGGCGATGAAGTGGACGTTGACGAAGAGATCGACCGCGTCGTCCCGCTGATTGCCGAGGTCCGCGCGCGCCACCCGGAGGTGTCCATCAGCGTGGACACATGGCGAGCGAGCGTCGCCGAAGCGGCTATCGACGCCGGCGCGGACCTGATCAATGACACCTGGGCTGGCTGGGACCCCGAGCTCGTCGAGGTGGCGGGCCGCCACGCGGTCGGCTACGTCTGCTCCCACACCGGCGGGGTGGTGCCGCGCACCCGCCCGCACCGCGTGCATTTTGATGACGTCGTCACCGACGTGATCCGCGAAACCTCCGCCCTGGCCGAGCGCGCCGTGGACTGTGGCGTGCCCGCCGAGCGCGTGTTCATCGATCCCACCCACGACTTTGGCAAGAACACGTTCCACGGCCTGGAAATCCTGCGCCGGATCGACGAGCTCGTTGCCACCGGCTGGCCGGTGCTCATGGCGCTGTCCAACAAGGACTTCGTGGGCGAGACAGTGGGCCGCACCGACCCAGCGCAACGCGTCGCGGGCACGCTCGCTGCCACTGCCTGGTCGGCCGCCCGCGGCGTCGCCGCCTTCCGCGTCCACAACGTCGCGGAAACCGTGGACGTGATCCGCATGACCGCGGCGATCCAGGGCACCGCCGCGCCGCTAGCCACCGTCCGGGGGCTGGCGTGAGCAGCCCGCGCGTGAGCGTGGTCATCCCGGCGCTGAACGAGGAGCGCACCGTCGCCGGCGTGGTGCGGACCTGCTTCGAGTCGCGCGCCGCGCGCGACGGCGGGGAGGTGCTGGTCATCGACTCCGACTCCACCGACTCCACCGCCAGCGAGGCCGCAGCGGCGGGCGCCCGCGTGGTGAACTGGCGAGACGTTGGTCCCGCCGAGACCGTTCCCGGCAAGGGCGAGGCCCTGTGGCGCGGGGTGCGCGCCGCGAGCGGCGACGTCGTCGTCTTCGTCGACGCGGACGTGACCTCGCTGCGACCCGGCTGGATCGACGCGCTCGCCGCGCCGTTTGCGGACCCGGCGATCCACCTGGTCAAGGCCGCCTACACCCGCGAGCTCAACGGCGGCCCCGGCGGCGGCCGCGTCACCGAGCTCACGGCGAAGCCGCTGCTGCGCGCGCTGTTCCCCGAGCTCGGCCACATCTCCCAGCCGCTCGCCGGCGAGTACGCCATCCGTCGCAGCACCGCGCTGAGCCTGCCGTTTGTCGCCGGCTACGGGGTCGAGGTGGGCTTGCTCCTCGATGTCGCGTCCTCCCACACGCCCGCCGCCGTCACCGAAGTGCAGCTCAGCGCGCGGCGACACCGGAACCGTCCGCTGGAGGAGCTCGCGCCGATGGCGGATGTGATCGTGGCGACGATCCTGGATCGGGCCGCGGGGCGCGGCGCGCTGGGCGAGGTACAGCAGCGCGCTGCGTGGGGCGGGAAGTAGAATAGCGCCCATGCTCTCTTGGATTATCCTGATTCTTGTCTTGGCGCTGTTCAGCGTGCTGGGGACGCTGCTAGCGTCGTCGATTTTTGGGCGCGGTGAGACGCAGCCGCCGATGCCTGATACGGAAGATGTGAAGGCGGCGAATCGCCGCGCGGTTGAGGACGGCAACTTTGACGACATTCAGCTGGAGGTTGTCCACCGCGGGTACCGGATGGACCAGGTCGACGCACTCATCGCGCAGCTGACCGGCCAGGACACCGCGGAGTGGCGCGACGACGAGGCCGCTGAGGCTCGCCCGGCGCAACCCCGCAACCCGCAGAAGGTGGACTCGCACTCGCTCACCGAGGGCGTGAGCGCGGCGGAGTTTGAGTCGCCCGCGACGCTGGAGCCGGCACCGAAAGCTGGGGAAAATCCGTACGGAAAGGCATAGTTAGCTACGGAAATGCTGCTTGACCCGGATGGTCGGGCCCATACAGGCGTATCATTGACTCCATACGTCATTGAGTTCAAAGGAGAGAATACGCATGGCAGCAATGAAGCCGCGCACCGGTAGCGGCCCGATGGAAGCTGTAGAAGAGAGCCGAAAGATTGTGATGCGCATTCCATCCGACGGCGGCGGGCGGCTCGTCGTGGAGATGAGCAAGGAAGAGGCAGCCGAGCTGGGCCAGCTGCTTATCGACGCCGCGGGGCAGTAACCCACGCCGTCACCGCATTCACCCTGCACCGCTTGGCCCGGCCGGCGGTGCGGTAAGCTTTCCACATGCTCAAAGACATCGTGGACGTGCTTGCAGACCCGGCAGATCTTTCCCCGTTGCGGGGCGAGGACGACTTTTCGCGCCTCGTCTCCGAGACGGGGCATTCTTATGACGTGGCCAAGCAGGGCTACGTTACGCTGGCCAGCGGAAAGGGCCTGAACCACGAGGGCGACTCGATCGAGATGATCCACGCCCGCGAAGCCTTCCTCTCGCAGGGGCACTTCGCGCCGTTCGTCGAGGCGGTGACGGAGCAGGTGCATCACGTGTTGGAGCACAGTGCGCCCGAGCCGGGCGACCCGTCAGTTGGGGAGGCGCGCGGCGTGGCCGAACCGGCCGTGCTGGAGGTGGGAGCCGGCACCGGCTACTACCTGGCGCACACGCTGGACAGCGTCGGCGGCGCGCGCGGCATTGGGTTGGATATTTCCGTGCCCGCCGCAAAGCACCTGGCCAAGTCCCACCCGCGCGTCGGCGCCGTGGTGGCCGACGTGTGGAGCCAGCTGCCGGTTCGTGACGGCAGCGTTCACGCCATCATGGATGTCTTCGCGCCCCGCAACCCGGCGGAATTTGCCCGCGTTCTTGCGCCCGGCGGTGAGGTCGTTGCGCTTATCGCGCACCAGGGCCATCTGGACGAGCTGCGCGACCCGCTGGGCATCCTCGGCGTTGAGACGGGCAAACTCGAGCGCATGGTGGAGCAGGCCAAGGGCCACCTGGAGCTGGCTTCGGAGCCGCAGCTCATCGAGTACACGATGCGCCTGGAGCGCGACGCGATCGCCGCGCAGGTAGGGATGAGCCCGTCGGCGCGCCACGTGGCGCCGGACGTGCTGCAGGAGCGCCTCGCGGCGCTGCCGGAGCACATGGACGTGACGGCGCGCGGCCAGCTAGTCCGGCTGCGCAAGGCGTAGGCCGGAGCGGGCGTCTACCGGGCGCTGGGGAACCCCCGGCGCCACTCGTTGTAGATCTCGGCGTCGCCCGCCGCGCGGGAGCGGATTCCGCTGTAGCCGGTGGCGGACCAGATGCGGGATGCGGTGACGACGCTGCCGCCGCCCGCGTAGACCTCGAGGGTGGAGCCGTCGACGATGACGGTGATGTTGTCCTCATCGTCGTCGTGCACCTCCGCGACAGCGGGGTTGCCGTCGAGACGGTCGACGGTGAGGGTCTCCCCGTTGTGGCTGATCACAGCCACCGGCTCGCCGTTGCCGTCCAGCACCTCGGCCTCCACGGACGAGCCCGCAGGGATGTCGCACAGCGCCGTCCACATCAGTGCGTGGCGCGACGACTGCACCGCCTCCGGCAGCCCGCCGGCGGGGACCTGGTAGAGCTGCCCGTGCTGCAGGGTCGCGCGGCGCGGCAGCGTCAGCGTGTTCGCCCAGCCCTCGGACTCCCAGTTCGGCTCCTTGGTCGGGTCGCCCTGGCGGCCGGAGTCGGTCATGAAACCGAACAGGTAGGTCCGCTCGTAGCGGTCCTCGGCGTTCGACGGCTCCAGGGTGTAGGCGGAGTTGCGGGGGCGGGTGAAGTCGTGGCCGTAGTCTAGCGGCTTTGCCTGGGATGTCACGGTGAAGACGCTGCCTTTGAGCACGCCGACGAGGTACACGGTGCGGTCCTTGCCGTCGATCTCGGCGGTGAGGAAGAGGACGTCGTAGATCTCGCCGTCCACTTCGTCGCGCAGGCGGGAGATGCGCGGGGCGACGAGCGGCTTGGTCACATCGAGGCCGGGGTCGCCGTCGAAGGTCAGCGCGCCGTCGACAAGCCAGCTCTGGCCGTCGTGCGAGGAAAGGACGACGGGCACGGGTGCCTCGAGCGAGCCGGTGACCGCGAGCATGAGCCAGCCGTCGTGGCCGCGCTCGCGGTTGTCGTCTTCCTCCCAGTCAGGGACGACGCAGGGGGAGCGGAAGTTGGTGTAGACCTGGCCGTCGACCTCCGTGTCCTGGACCACCGCACCGAGGCGCTTGACGCCGGCGGAAGGGAGCAGTTCGCCGGTTTCGGACTCCTCCAGCTCCTCGCAGAGCGCGGCCAGGTCGTCGGCGTGCGCGCGCTGCACGGTGTCGCCCGCAGAGGTGTTGGAGGTGAAGTATAGGTCCGCGCCGTCATCGGTGGCGACGACCGCACCGGCGCGGACGTTGAGCTCACCGCCGATGGCGACGAGGGCGTCGTTGCACTCGAGCCAGCTGAACGGGTCCTGCTCGCTCATGTCGTGCCCCCACGCGCTCGGGGAGTCCGGGGTGAGCTTGTACTGGTAGAACATGTGCCACACGCGCTCGCCGCGCTCGCCGGCGCGGATCACACCTGCGGGGCCCTCGAGGACGCCGCGCTCGGCGGTCACGTGCAGTTCGGGTCTGTAAACGCTCATACTTAGTTCTGTTTCCTCTACAGCAGCTTCTTGTATACGTCCACGGTTTCCTGCGCGATAGTAGACCAGGAGAACGTGTCGCGGGCGCGCGCCAGGCCCGCGGCGCCCATGCGCTTCGCCGTCTCCGGGTCCCCGACCAGCGCGTTGACTGCCTCGGCGAGGGCCTGCTCAAAGGCCTCCGGATCGTGCTCGTCGTAATCAACGAGGGTGCCGGTCTCGCCGTCAACCACGACCTCCGGGATGCCGCCGACTCGCGACGCCACCACGGCGGTCTCGCACGCCATGGCCTCCAGGTTGACGATGCCCAGTGGCTCGTAGATCGACGGGCAGACGAACACGTCCGACGAAGCGTAGACCTCGCGGATCTTCTCCGGCGGCAGCATGTCCTGCACCCAGAAGATGCCGTCGCGCTGCGCGCGCAGCTTCTCGACGAGCCCCTGCGTCTCCGCCGCAATCTCCGGGGTGTCCGGGGCGCCGGCGCAGAGGATCAGTTGCACATCCTCGTCGAACTGCTGCGCCGCCTTGAGCAGGTGGGGCACACCCTTCTGGCGGGTGATTCGGCCGACGAACGAGACGACCGGCTTCGCCGGGTCCACCCCGAGCTCCTCTAGAATCGTCGCCTGGCCGGGGTACCAGTTGTTGGTGTCGATCCCGTTGAGCACCACGTGGACCTTGTCCGGCTCAATGCGCGGGTACGCCCGCAGGATCGCGTCCTTCATGCCGGAGGACACCGCGATGACCGCGTCGGCGTACTCCATGGCATTCCGCTCGCTCCAAGAGGAAACGTTGTAGCCTCCGCCGAGCTGCTCGCGCTTCCACGGGCGGTCCGGCTCCAGCGAGTGCGCGGTGACCACGTGCGGGATTTCGTGGAGCTGGGATGCCAGGTGGCCGCCCAGACCCGCGTACCAGGTGTGGGAGTGCACCAGGTCCAACCCGCTCGCCGCGTTGGCCATGCGCAGGCCGGTGGACAGCGTCTTGATCGCGCCGTTCGCGTCGGTGAGCTCCGGGTCTACGCCGTGGACGTAGACGTTGTCCATCTCGCGCGGCTTCCCCATGCAGTGCACGTCGACGTCGATAAGCTCGCGCATAAAGCGCGTCAGCTCAGTGACGTGCACGCCGGCACCACCGTAGATCTCCGGTGGGTACTCTCTGGTCATCATTCCGACTCTCATGAGCCCCAACAGTAGTGAGGAATGCGCGGCGCTGCAGGAACCCGAACGGGAGGTGTGGTGCGTACCCCTAAAGTGGTGAAAATGTGTACATAGCCACTGCGGGAGACGTTGCTTTTCAATACTCTGGTGGGCGTGAAAAGCCAGCCAAGAGTCCTCGCCATCGTCCTCGCGGGCGGCGAAGGGAAGCGACTGTTCCCCCTGACCGCCGACCGTGCCAAGCCTGCAGTCCCGTTTGGCGGTAACTACCGCCTCATCGACTTCGTTCTGTCCAACCTGGTCAACGCGGGGTACATGCGCATCGCCGTGTTGACGCAGTACAAGTCCCACTCGCTCGACCGCCACGTCGCCACCGCGTGGAACGTGTCCGGCCCAACCCCGCAGTACATCGCGTCCGTGCCCGCGCAGCAGCGCCGCGGCAAGCGCTGGTACAACGGCTCGGCGGACGCGATCGTGCAGTCACTCAACCTCATTTATGACGACAAACCGGACTACGTCCTCGTCTTCGGTGCGGACCACGTCTACCGCATGGACCCGTCGCAGATGGTGGAAAACCACATCGCCTCGGGTAAGTCAGCCACCGTCGCCGGCATCCGCGTGCCGCGTGCGGAGGCCACCGCGTTCGGCTGCATTCAGTCCGACGAAAACGGCACGATCACGGAGTTCCTGGAAAAGCCGGCCAACCCGCCGGGCACCCCGGATGACCCGAACGTGACGTTCGCGTCCATGGGCAACTACGTCTTTTCCACCGAGGCGCTCGTGCAGGCCTTGCTGGAGGATGAGCAGAACGAGGACTCCGCCCACGACATGGGCGGGGACATCATCCCGTACTTTGTGAACCAGGGCGAGGCGAACGTCTACGACTTCTCCGAGAACCACGTGCCGGGCGCGACCGAGCGCGACAAGGGGTACTGGCGCGACGTCGGCACCATCGACTCGTTCTACGAGGCGCACATGGACCTGATCTCCTCGCACCCGATCTTCAACCTCTACAACAACGCGTGGCCGATCCACTCCACCGAGGACGGCAACCTCCCGCCCGCCAAGTTCGTCATGGGCGGCATCGCACAGGAGTCCATCGTGGCCTCCGGTTCCATCATCTCCGGCGCGACGGTGCGCAATTCCGTCCTGTCCACGGACGTGCGCGTGGAAGAGGGCGCGACCGTGGAGGGGTCCGTGCTCATGCCGGGCGTGCGCGTGGGCAAGGGGGCAGTGGTGCGCCACTGCATTCTGGACAAAAACGTCTACGTGTCCGATGGTGAGATCATCGGCGTGGACCCGCAGCGCGATCGCGAGCGCTACAAGGTCTCCGACAACGGCGTGGTCGCCGTTGGCAAGAACGAAGTGGTCTAGCGCTTCGTCACAAGCGTCAGTCCCCCGTCGAGGGGCAGACGCGTGACGACGCCACCGTGCTCTGCCGCGAAGGTCTCCGCGTAGTCGTCCGCCTCGCGGGCGGCCGCGGTCGCGCGGTCGCGGCGGGTGGCGTCGGCGACCGTGCCGTCCAGCAGCGAGCCGGCGAGCACGAGGGTGCCGCCGGGGGTGAGGAGGGGCCACGCGGCGTCGATGATCGCCCCGAGCTCAACGGGCGAGACGTCCGCGTAGATGACCTGGTAGGCGTCATTGGCCAGGCGGCCCATCACATCGAGCGGACGGGCGGTGAGGAAGCGGACCCGCGAGGGCGCGTACCCCGCGGCGCGCACTGCGGCCTTCGTGCCGGACTGCAGCGCGGCCTCGGGCTCGATGCAGGTCAGGGTGGACTTTTCCGGCAGGCCGCGCAGCAGGTGCAGGCCCACGGTGCCCGCGGCCGGGGTGACGGCGACGGCGCCCTGCGCGGCGTCTGCGCGCGCGCCCGCCGCGGCGAGGGTTGTCAGCAGCGTGCCCACGGTCGGGGAGGGCAGGCTCACGCCGTTCTCCTCGGCCTCAACGCGGGCGACCTCGAGCCCTTGGCTGAACGGGTCCGCGTCCGCCGCGCCCTTCGCGTGGTTCGCGCGCTGGTCGATGTAGGCGATCATTTGGGAAAAAGCTGTCTCACTCACACCGCACATCATAGCGAGCTGCGGATCGTGAGCGGATTGTTACCCGCCACCAGGCAAAGTGCCGGGCAAAGTGTTGCCCAGGCTTAGTTATCTCTGCCACAATAGAGTAATGACTTCACCGCGCGAGCAGCCCACCCCGAACGCCGACACGCTGACGGGCACTGCGGCGTTTGACGCTGGCCAGGGCGGGATGCCCACCTGGGCCGAGTTGGTTGCGGAGCACGCGGACAGCGTCTACCGCCTTGCGTTCCGCCTCTCCGGCAACCAACAGGACGCGGAGGACCTCACGCAGGAGACGTTCATGCGCGTCTTCCGCAACCTGAAGAGCTACAAGCCCGGCACATTCGAGGGCTGGCTGCACCGCATCACCACCAATTTGTTCCTGGACATGGTGCGCCACCGCGCCACCATCCGGATGGAGGCGCTGCCGGAGGACTACGAGCGCGTCCCAGGCACCGACATGACGCCGGAGCAGGCGTACACGGTGGCCAACCTCGATCCCGCGCTCCAGCACGCGCTGGACGAGCTCGGCCCGGACTTCCGCGTCGCCGTGGTGCTTTGTGACGTCGTCGGGATGACCTACGAGGAGATCGCCGACACCCTCGGCGTGAAGATGGGCACGGTCCGCTCGCGCATCCACCGCGGCCGTCAGCAGCTGCGCGCGTCGCTGGAGGCGCAGGCAACACACGATCAAGCGGCGAAGGACCTGATCCGGGCGCGGTAGTCTTACCTGCTGCGCGGGGCGGTCAGCGCATTCGGCGCCGGACGGGCGTACGCTAGGTGCAAATTGGGCCAGTGGCCTCAACATGCGATCGAGCGAGCACGAGGAGTAAAGGAGCGCACTGAGTGGGCGAGGTGAGCAGGGTGAGCAAGAAGATGCCGTCGGCTGTGTCGGCCTCCGGCGCACCCCGGCGCAAGCAGTTTTCCTCCACCGAGCACCTCAGCCCCGAGGCCATCGCCGCGTTCACCGACAACGAGCTCAGCGCCACGGCGGCGCGTCGCGCCCGTTCGCACCTGATGCAGTGCGCGGAATGCTTCGCCGAGGTGCAGGCGCAACGCGTCACCTCCCAGCGGGTGCGCCGTTGCAACGACGATGACTTGCACGCCCCGGACTCGCTGGTCGAGCGGCTGGCGCATTTGTGCAGCGACGACGTCGCCGACCGTCCGGGGGCGGATCTCTCCGCGCAGTCTCACGGCAGCATGTTGGACAAGATGGAAGTAGTTTTCCGTACGCTGAGGCGCCGCGGGTAGAGGGAGCAGGCAGTGTTTTCCAACATCGGCTGGGGCGAGATTTTCTTCATCCTCATCATCGGCCTCATCGTCATCGGCCCCGAGCGTCTGCCGGGCGTGATCCAGGACGTCCGCGCAGCCATTTATGCGGCCCGCAAAGCCATCAACAATGCGAAAGCGGAGCTCAACGGCGAATTTGAGGAGTTTGAGGAGTTCCGCGCGCCCATGCAGAAGGTAAGCAAGTACGCCGCCATGGGCCCTAAGCGTGCGATGGCGCAGATGCTTTTCGACGATGACGTTAAGGACGCGAACGCCCCCGGACACACCGACCCGCGCGCGGCGCTTCGCGACGACCCGCAGGCCCGGACCCCCAAGCCGCCCGTCAACCCGGGCGAGCCGGGCGGGGGCTCCACCCGCCAGGTGGCGCGGCGCGACGCCCAAGGAAAGCGCAAGCCGGACACCTCCGGCGGCGGATTCTCCTGGGCCGACATCACCTAGGCGCAGGCAGCGCCAGGGGCTACTTCACGCCGAGGTTCAAGCTCTTGCCCGCCAGCGAGGTGCGGCGGATCTTTAGTTTGTTTGCAACCTCCGTGATGGCCTTGGCAGCGGGGGAGTCGGGCTCATCGAGCACGACCGGCGTGCCCGTGTCCCCGTGCTCGCGCAGCTTCGGGTCCAGCGGGATCGACCCGAGCAGCGGGACCTCATTATCCGTCAGCGCGGTGAGGCGCTCGGCGACCTGCTCGCCGCCGCCCTCGCCGAAGATGTGCATGGTGGAGCCGTCCGGCATGACCATGCCCGCCATGTTCTCAATCACGCCCGCGATCGGCTGATCCGTCTGCTGCGAAATAGTGCCCGCGCGCTCCGCCACCTCCGCGGCCGCGGCCTGCGGGGTGGTGACGATGAGCAGCTCGGCGTTGGGCACCAGCTGCGCCACGGTGATGGCCACGTCGCCGGTCCCCGGCGGCAGGTCCATGAACAGGACGTCGAGGTCGCCCCAGTACACGTCCGCGAGGAACTGCTGGATGGCGCGGGTGAGCATCGGGCCGCGCCACACGATCGGGGCGTTGCCCTCCACGAACTGGCCGACGGAGATGTGGCGGACGCCGTGCGCGATCGGCGGCATGAGCATCTCGTCCACCACAGTCGGGCCCTGCCCCGCGGAGCCCATGAGGCCGGGGATGGAGTGGCCGTAGATGTCGGCGTCGATAATGCCCACGGAAAGCCCCTGCTTGGCCAGCGACGTGGCGAGGTTGACGGTCATGGAGCTCTTGCCCACGCCACCCTTGCCCGAAGCGACCGCGAAGACGCGAGTCCGTGAGTTCGGGTCGGCGAACGGGATCGCGGGGCCGCTCTGCTGGCCGCGGAGGGACTGTGCGAGCTCGCGCCGCTGCTCGTCGCTCATCGTGTGCAAGGTGACCGAGACTTCGCCTATGCCCTCGAGGTCCTCGAGCACCGCGCGCGTGTTGGACTCGATGGTGTCTCGCATCGGGCAGCCGGCGATGGTCAGGTATACGCCCACGGCGACATCGTTGCCGTCAATGGACACGGACTCGACCATGTTGAGCTGCGTGATCGGCTTGCCAATCTCGGGGTCCTCGACACGCGAGAGGGCCTCGTAGACGGCGTCTTTGGTAATCGGGGAAGTGTCAGTCATAACGCCTACCAAGTATAGGGTGGCGCGCGACGTGGCAGAAACGGCGTAGCGCGGTCCAGCCATGAGCGCGGGCGGTAAGATGTGGACGTTGCACGCGCAGGCCGCTGACTCCCCGGAAAGGACACCGACCATGACTTCTCCCTCGCTCCGAAGCCCGCAAAACCGCGAGATCCCAACCGGCTGGCCGGTGGGCAGCTTTGGCACCTACCAGGAGGCGCAATCGGCCGTGGACAACCTGTCCGACAACGAGTTCCCGGTGGAAAAACTCACGATCGTCGGCGTCGACCTGATGCAGGTGGAAAACATCACGGGGCGGCTGACCTGGCCGCGCGTGCTCGGCGGCGGTGCGCTGTCCGGTATGTGGTTCGGGCTGTTCATCGGCCTCATCATGGGGATGTTCGCCTCCGAGGGCAGCACCTGGCTGCTGGTGTCCATGTGTGTCATCGGCGGTGCTGTGTTTGGGCTCATTTCCGCGGCGTTTGCGTACGGATTCACCGGCGGCAAGCGCGACTTCGCCTCCGCGACCACGATCGTGGCGGGCCGCTACGACGTGCTCGCGGAGCAGGACGTGGCCACTCGCGCCCGCGACATGATCGCCGCGATGGGGCAGCCGCAGCGCCCGTTACCGGGGGCCGACGGCGACGAGCGTTAGGATCAAGAGGACCAAACGGCCGAACGTACTGACCGAGAGGACGGGATCTGTGTGGGCAAGGTGAATCAGCGGTGGCGACGCGTCGCCACCGCGGCGATAGTGACAGCGAGCGCGCTGTCCCTCGCGTCCTGCACGCCGTTTGAGCGGCCGGAGATTACCACCGTACTCAACGTCGGAGCAGAGGGGACGCTCGCTATCGCCGTCGACCCGGCGTCGCCGGAGCAGCTGGTCATCGGAGAGATCTACAACCAGGTCCTCGCCGCGTACGGCCGCCCGGTCGGTCTCGCGGCGAACTCGTCGTTTGCGTCGCGCAGCCCGTTGGACATCCTGAAGGAGGACAACGTCGACATCGTGGTCGGCTGCACGGGCCAGGTCCTCACGCAGCTGGATCCGCAGACCGCGGCAAGTTTCGCGCAGCCGAGCGACGAGGCGGCCGGAGCCGCGGACGAGAACACGACGAGTAGCGCGTCCGAGGCCGAGCGCCAAGATGAGGTGTATGCCGCCATGGTCGCCACGTTCCCCGCAAACGTTCGCTCGGTGGATCCCTCGCCCGCGCAGGCCTGCCAGGACAGCGAGGCCGCGAAGCAGGGGCTGCCGGAGAACATCGTCCCCATCATCAAAGACGGCAGGCTCACCCGCACCGAGTCGACCCGATTGAACTTTATTACGCGCGTGATGTCCACCAAGGACATCGAGGAGATGACGGAGCGCGTAGAAGCGGGGGAGACTGTGCGTTCCGCGGTGGCGGAATGGTTGATGGAATACGCGAGCATCAACATCAACGCCCCGAAAACCAAGGACGAGGACGAGAAGGACGGGACGCAGCGCGCGGCGTAGCGGGAGGCGTCGAGAAGCGCGCGCCCTAGGTGCGACCAAGAAGAAAGGCCCCCAGGACGGGGGCCTTTGTGCTGCGAGGCGTTACTTGGCGAATGCCTCCTCGAGCAGCGCCTTCTCCTCCTGCAGGTGCACCTTGGCCACACCGGTGGCGGTGGTGGACTGTGCACGGCGGGAGACGCGAACCATCTTCGGCATGTCCGGGATCAGCTCGCGCAGGTGCTCGTTGTAGAACGGCCAAGCGCCCTGGTTGGCGGGCTCGTCCTGGACCCAGCGGATCTCCTTCGCGTTCGGGTAGTTGGCAAACGCGTCGCGGAGGCGGTTGAACGGGATCGGGTGGAGCATCTCCACACGGATGATCGCGATGTCGTCGCGGCCGTCCTTCTCGCGCTTCTTCTCCAGCTCCCAGTAGATCTTGCCGGAGCAGAGCATGATCGTGGTGACCTTGTCAGTGTCGGCGATCTTCTTGTTGCCGCGCTCGACAAAGTTCGGGTCGTCGATAACGGACTGGAAGCGGTTGACCTCGATGAAGTCAGCCGGCTGGGAGACCGCGGCCTTGTTACGCAGCATCGACTTCGGGCTGAAGACGATGAGCGGACGCTTCATCTCACCCATCGCCTGGCGGCGCAGGAGGTGGAAGTGGTTTGCCGGGGTGGACGGCTGCGCGATGGTCATGGAGCCCTCCGCGACGAGTTGCAGGTAGCGCTCGATGCGGGCGGAGGAGTGGTCCGGGCCCTGGCCCTCGTAGCCGTGCGGGAGCAGCAGCGTCAGGGAGGACAGCTGGCCCCACTTGGTCTCGCTGGAGGAGACGTACTCGTCGATGATGGTCTGCGCGCCGTTGGCAAAGTCGCCGAACTGCGCCTCCCACGCGACCATGGCGTCCTGGTTGCCCAGGGTGTAGCCATACTCGAAGCCCATGCCCGCGAACTCGGTGAGGGCGGAGTTGAAGACCTCGAAGCGGCCGCCGTTGCCGGACTCGATCGCGTTGTGGTCGAGCGGGTTGTACGCCTCGCCGTTCTCCGGGTTGTACAGGACCGCGTGGCGCTGGGTGAAGGTGCCGCGCTGGGAATCCTCGCCCGCCAGGCGGATGAACTTTCCTTCCTCGGCCAGGGAGCCGAACGCGAGCAGTTCGCCCCAGCCCCAGTCGATGTTGCCGTCCTCAAAGGAGCCGCCGCGCTTCTTCATCACGGACTTCAGGCGCTTGTTGGAGGTGAAGTCCTCCGGCAGGTCCACGAACGCGCCAGCGAGGCGCTTGAAGGTCGCCTCGTCGATGGAGGTGTCCAGGCCGTGGGTGAGCTCCTGGGAATCGGTGATGCCGGTCTGCTCGCTCGGCTGGCCCTCGTGCTCCTTGACGTCGGTGAACACGGAGTCCAGCTGGTCGTGGAAGTCCTGGGCTGCCTTCTCGGCCTCCTCGGCGTTGATGTCGCCGCGGCCGACGAGGTCCTTGGTGTAGCGGGTACGGACCGAATCGTGGCTGTGGATGCGGTCGTACATCACCGGCTGGGTCACGGTCGGGTCGTCGGCCTCGTTGTGGCCACGCAGGCGGTAGCAGATGAGGTCGATGAAGACGTCCTTGCCAAACTCGCGGCGGTACTCGGTAGCCAGCTGGGCAACCCAGGCTGCCGCCTCCGGGTCATCGCCGTTGACGTGGAAGACCGGGCAGTCGAAGCCCTTGGCCAGGTCGGTGGCGTAGAAGGAGGAACGGCCGGAGTCCGGGGTGGTGGTGAAGCCGATCTGGTTGTTCACCACGATGTGGACGGTGCCGCCGACGGTGTAACCGGGCAGGCGGGACAAGTTCAGGGTCTCCTGGACCACG
This sequence comes from Corynebacterium gottingense, assembly GCF_002285125.1. NCBI lineage: Bacteria > Bacillati > Actinomycetota > Actinomycetes > Mycobacteriales > Corynebacteriaceae > Corynebacterium > Corynebacterium gottingense. Next base: position 234,929 of record NZ_NSGN01000002.1, on the reverse strand, counting down.
CCCAGGCCGGTGAAGGAAGCATCGCCGTGCAGCATGATGGGCACGACCGGGTGGTCCTCGCGCACGCCGGCTTCCTTGAGGATGTCTGCCTTTGCGCGGGCCATACCGACGAGCACCGGGTCGACGGCCTCGAGGTGCGACGGGTTAGCGGCCAGGGAGACCTTGATCTCGCCGTCGCCGAACATCTGGATGTGCTCGCCCTGGAAGCCGAGGTGGTACTTCACGTCGCCGGAGCCACCTTGCTGTGCGGACTGGACGTTGCCCTCAAACTCGTTGAAGATGGTGGCAACCGGCTTGCCCACGATGTTGAACAGCACGTTGAGGCGGCCGCGGTGCGGCATGCCGATGACGACCTCGTCCAGGCCCTGGCCAGCGGCGGTGTCAATGACCGCGTCCATGAGCGGGATAAGGGTCTCGGCGCCCTCGAGCGAGAAGCGCTTCTGGCCGAGGTACTTGGTCTGCAGGAAGTTCTCAAAGGCCTCTGCGGCGTTGAGCTTCTGCAGGATGTACTTCTGCTCGGCGTTGGTGGGCTTCGGCATACCGACCTCGAGGCGGTCGCGCAGCCACTCGCGCTCGTCGCGGTCCATGATGTGGGTGAACTCCGCGCCGATGTGCAGGGTGTAGGCCGCGCGCAGGCGAGACATGACCTCACGCAGCGTCATGGTCTCCTTGCCGCCGAACCCGCCGACGTGGAAGGTGCGGTCCAGGTCCCAGATGGTCAGGCCGTGGGACTCCATGAGCAGGTCGCGGGAGTCCGGCATGGGCAGGCCCGGCTGGTGCCAGCGCAGTGGGTTGGTATCCGCGATGAGGTGGCCGCGGGAGCGGTACGCCTGAATCAGCTGCATCACGCGGGTGTCCTTGTTCACACCGGTGTTGGGCTGGTCCTGTGCCCAGCGCATCGGGGAGAACGGAATTTCCAGGGCGGTAAAGATGTCGTCCCAGAACTTGTCGTCGATAAGCAGCTGCGAGATGTCGCGGAGGAACTCGCCGGATTCCGCGCCCTGGATAACGCGGTGGTCGTAGGTGGAGGTCAGAGTGACCAGCTTGCCCACGCCGAGCTCGGCGAGGCGGTCCTCGGACGCCCCGGCAAACTCAGCCGGGTAGTCCATGGCGCCGACACCGACGATGGTGCCCTGGCCCTTGGTCAGGCGCGGGATGGAGTGGCGGGTGCCAATGCCGCCCGGGTTGGTCAGCTGGATGGTCACACCGGAGAAGTCGTCCATGGTCAGCTTGCCGTCGCGGGCGCGCTTGACGATGTCCTCGTACGCGTCGATGAACTCGTTGAACGCGAGCTTCTCGGTCTCCTTGATGGCGGCGACGACGAGGGAGCGGGAGCCATCCTTGCCCGGCAAGTCGATCGCGAGGCCGAGGTTGATGTGCTCCGGCTGGACGGCGAAGAACTTGTTGCCGTCCTCCTTGTAGTTCTTGTTCATGTCCGGGTGCAGCTTGGCTGCCTGGACGATGGCGTAGCCGATGATGTGGGTGAAGGAGATCTTGCCACCGCGGGTGCGCTTGAGGTGATCGTTCACTAGCGCGCGGTTCTCAAACATGAGCTTGACCGGCATGTCTCGCACGGTCGTCGCCGTCGGGACCTCGAGGGACTCGTTCATGTTCTTAGCAATCGCCTTGAACGCACCCTTGAGCTGGAACTCGCCGGGCTCAACCTCAATGTTGTTGATGTTGTCCAGCGGGGACTTCTTCGGCTTCGGCAACGTTGCCTTCTCCTTGGACGCGGTGGCCTTCGCGGCGGTGGCGGCGCGGTCGATCTGGGTCTCGCGGCCGTCCTGGCTCGGCGCGGCGGTGGAGGAGGAAACCTTCGGGTCGGTCTTCGCCGTCTCCTGCTTCGCAGCCGGCGCAGCGGAGGCCTTGGCGGCCTTGGGCGCCTGCTGAGCCTTCGACGCCTGCTGAGCCTTCGGTGCCTTGGGAGCACCCTCTGCATCGAAGAGCTTGCGCCATTCCGGATCAACGGAATCCGGGTTCTCCTGGTACTGCTGGAACATCTCGTCAACCAGCCAGCTGTTCTGGCCGAACGTGTTATCGCTGCTCACGGCAGGTCCTCGCCTCTTTCTGTCGGGTCTTTACTCGAACTAAATCTTGACTGTAATTCGCTTGATAGCCAGAGCGTTAAAACTCTCTCGCATTCTTCCACGACGCCACCATGGCCTACCCCCGATTTCGGTTGACTGCCCACATCCGGGCATATTTTCCGTCCGATTTCAGGAGGGTCTCGTGGGAACCATCTTCTATGATACGTCCTCCTTCAACGACAACTATGCGGTCGGCCCGTTGCGCGGTGAGCAAACGGTGCGCGACGATGATGGAGGTTCTCCCAGCAGTGGTACGACCAGCAGCGTTGAGGACGGCGTGCTCGGTGGCCGGGTCAAGCGTTGCGGTCGCCTCGTCCAGCAACACCACATCTGGGTGGAGCAGTTCCGCCCGCGCCAGCGCAATAATTTGCCGTTGCCCCGAGCTGAGCCCGCGGCCGCGCTCGCCGACCGAGGCGCAGAACCCGCCGGAGATCGCCGCGATGACGCCGAGGGCGCCGAGCCGGCGCACCGCGTCTTCGATCTCAGCCCGCGAGGCGCCCGGCGCGCCGTACGCGATGTTGTCGGCCACGGTGCCGGGGAAAAGATAGGACTCCTGGGGCACCTGCGCGAGCGCGCGCCGCCATGCCGGCAGCGGGAACTCGGCGATGTCCGTGCCTGAGGCGGTGATCCGCCCGGCGGTCGGGTCGTAGAAGCGAGCCAGCAGCTTGACCACGGTCGACTTGCCCGCGCCCGTCGGCCCCACCAGGGCAACGGTCTCGCCGGGCCGTAGGTCGAGGTCCAGGTCTTTCACCACCAGGGTTGGGGTGTCGCGCTTGTCGACGCCCCCGTAGCCGAAGCTCACGCCCTCGAGGGCAAGCGGACCGCGGGCGGCGTCGGCGGCGCGCGGGTTGGTGCCGGTATCGGGCACGGTTGTGCGCTCCGCCAGAAGCTCCGTGATGCGGTCGAAGCTGACGGTTGCCTGCTGCCAGGAGTCAAAGATCTGGCCCAGTTGCTGAATCGGCCCGTAGAGCTGTCCGAGGTACATGGTGAAGGCGACGAGTACGCCGACGGAGAGGTCGCCCTCGGACACGCGCGTCGCGCCCACGCCGACGACGGCGGCCGTCATGGTCTGCGAGATGGCCTGCATGCCCGGGAAGTAGGCGGCGAGGAGCGTCACGGAGCGCATGCGGAGGCGTCGATAGGCGAGCGAAGCGTCTGTGAACGCCGCCTCGGCGCGGCGCTCCGCGTTGTACATCTGCGTGACGCGGATGCCGCCGATGAGCTCCGCGAAATCGCCGTTGACCACCGAGATCTGGGCGCGGGCGGCCGTGAAGTAGCGGCGCGAGAGGCGGCGGAAGATGAGCGTGGCGACGACGATGACGGGCACCGCGCTCATCGCGGTGAGCGTGAGCTGGCCGTCCGTGGCAAGCAGCATGGCGGAGACGCCGACGAGGCTGCCCACCGCCACGATCGCCTGCGCCAGCCCGGTCTGGAGGAAGCTGGAGAGGGTGTCAATGTCCGTGGTCAGGCGGGTGATGATGCGCCCGGACAGGTGCCGCTCGAAAAAGCTCAGCCCCAGCTGCTGCAGGTGCGCGTAGGTGCGCAGCCGCAGGCCATAGAGAAGCCGCTCGCCGGAGCGGGAGGACAGGACGGTCAGGCACGCGTCGGCGGCCCAGCCGATGAGCACGACGGCGAGCGTCGCGCCCGCGATGGCACACAGCGCGCGGAAGTCGTTCGGTGCGATGCCGCGGTCGATCGATGCACGGATGAGCGTGGGAAACGCGAGGTCGGCGAGCACGCCGACGATGAGGAGCGCGACGCTGCCCGCGATCAGCCAGCGCACCGCGCGGAAGAGCTGCGAAACCTTGAACTCGTTGCCGCTGCCCGTCGGGGTGCGCAGCCGCGCAAGCGTCGCCTCGTGAAGGTTCGGCTGCTCTCGCGCGGGCGGGAGCTTCGCGACGTCAGCCAGCAACCCAGCATCAGCCATGATGGTATGCCGACCGCCCCCGCTGCTGGTCGCGCGGGCGGCGGACGCCGCGGCCAGGTCGGGGCTCGCGGAGGTGGAGCGCTCGTCCGGCCAGAGTAGGCGCTCGGGCGGCTCCGCCTCCGCGCTCGCGGGGGCCTGCGTCGCCTCGGGGGCCATGAGTGCGCGGTAGGCGGGTGTGGCGACGACGTCCGCGCGGGGGCCGTGCTCGGTGACGCGGCCGGCATCGAGGATGAGGACGGTGTCAGCGTGATCGACCGTGGATTGGCGGTGGGCCACTGTGAGGACGGCGACGTCGCCGAGCTCAGTGCGAAGGTTGTGCAGGATCTCGGCTTCGGTGATGGCGTCGATGGCGCTGGTGGCGTCGTCAAGCACGAGCACCCGCGGCTGCGAGAGGAGCGCGCGGGCGAGCGCGACGCGCTGGCGCTGCCCGCCGGACAGGGTGAGCCCGCGCTCGCCGACGAGTGTGTCGTAGCCGTTGTCGAGGCGCTCGATGAACTCGTCCGCGCGCGCCAGCCGGGCCGCGCGGTGCACCGCCTCCGTGAGCGCCTCGCCCGACAGCGCCGCGGGCGCGCCGAGGGCGATGTTGTCAAAGATGGAGAAGGAGAAGAGGAAGGCGTCGTCGAAGACGCAGGTCACCCGGTCGCGGAGGTCCTCCTGCGCAAGGTCGGAGTAGGGAGTCGTGGCCAGGGAGGCGTCGACAAGCGCGCACTGCCCGGAATCGGGGGTGTAAAAGCCGCCGGCGAGTTGCACGGCCATGGTTTTGCCGGCACCGGGTGGGCCGACGACGGCGAGGGTTTCGCCGGGGGAGACGGTGAAGCTGACGTCGTTAAGCACTGTGGTCCCGCCGTTGGAGAATCGCACGCGATCGAACGCGAGCCCGACGGGGCCTTCCGGGGCGCTGCTGCGCGCGGGCTCCGGCGAGTGCGGGGCGAGGGCGAGGACCTCGTCGAGGCGGTCGAAGCTGCTCATACCCATCTGCAGGCGCACGTACTGGTTGGTCAGCATGGACATCGACGAGGTCAGCGACGTCAGATACGTGGTGAACGCCACGAACGCGCCGATGGTGATGCCGCCGCGCATCACAATCAGCCCCGCCGCGACGATGGTGATGACCAGCGCAATCTTGGGCAGCTGTGATAACAGCGGCTGGAAGCGGGCAGTCAGTTTCGCCGCGCGCATCTTCACCGCGTACAGCTCGCGGCCGAGCGCATCAAGCTTATCGACGCTCCTTCGCTCCCCGCCGAACGCCTTGACCACCCGCACCCCGGAAACGGTCTCTTCCACGTGCTCCGCCAAATCCGCCGTGGCCTGCTGGTTCACCCACGTGGCGGCGTAGAGCGCCTTCCGGGAGCGGTTCGCCTCCCACAAGATCAGCGGCAGCAGACACAGCGCCATCGCCGTCAGCGACAGATTCATGCCCACCATGACGACGAGCGTGCCGACCAGCTGCATTGCGCGGGTGAAGAACATGGGCGTTTGGCCCAGGACCATGGCGTACTGGTTGAGGTCCGAAATCGAGCGGGCCACGATCTGGCCGGTGACAATCGCGTCCTGCCCGTTGCCATCCAGCCGGTGCATCGTGCGCAGCAGTTCCACGCGAAGCCAGTGCTGGGAGGTGGCGGAGAGCCGGCCCGACGCCCAGCGGCGCACCGCGCCCAGCGCGTACGTAACCAGTGCGACGCCAACCATCGTCCACGCGGTGCGCGAGACCGAGCCGGTGACGTTGCCCGTGGCGATGTCCACCGCGCGCCCCGTCAGCGCGGGGAGGAGGACCTGCAACACCGCGGCGGCCGCGGCGGTGGCGAACGCGAGCGCCGCCGTGACCGGGGTGGCGGTCAGCGAGCGGCGGAATAGGGGGAAGCCGTGGGGCACGGCGCTACTTGGTTGCTTCGATGGCGGCGTCGACCTGCGCGCGCTCCTCCGCGTCGTTTTTGCCGCGGCCGAAGATGTTGAGGATCCACTGCGCGAAGCGCTTCGGGTCGAAGCTCAGGCCCTGAGAGTCCTGCCCGTCGTCCTTCTTCGGCGGGAGCGGGGTAGCGAACGCATCCGGCACCGGGTCGAGCGACTGCCCGACGCGCTTGATCACCTCATCTGCAAGCTTGCGGTTTGCCGCGGTGCCAGCGACCGCGCCGAGACCCAGCGGGAGGAGCTTGCCAATCCAGGCGCGGCGCGTCTTCTTTCGCACCTGCTTCAGTGCGGCCTTGGTGAGCATGTTGTTCGCCTCGGCCAGGCCCGGGCCGGAGAAGCGCGCGAGCGTGGACTTGGACGGCAGGCGTGAGGCGTTCTCGCCGACAAACGTGTCCACGATTGCGAGGCCCTCGGTGCCCACCAGCGTGGTGAGCACCATTGCGCGGCGCTGCTCAGGGTCGGCCGGATCGTCGCCGCGCAGGTACGCAGACGCGACGGTGTAGAAGGCGGCCAGATCAAGGAACAGGACGGACTCGCCGGCCACCGCCGCGCTGCCGGAGATCAGGCCGACGCCCGGGACCGCGGCGGCGGCACCGACGCCAGCGCCGGTAGCGGAGACGGTGTTGCGGAAGTGCGCGTCCATGCGTTTCTGCACGTCCTGCGGGGTTGCGTCCGTGTCCTGGCGACGCAGCCAGTCCACGTACGCGCGGATGGTGCCGGTCTGGAGCGAGACGGCCTTGTCCACGGAGCTGATGAAGGCGCGGGCGATCGGGCCGGCGCCTTCGGCCAGCTGCGCACCGTTGGCGGCAGTGACGTCGCTGGTATCGCTGGCATTGCCTTCGCGGTTCGTGCTGTCCTTGTCGTTGTTGCGGCCAAACAGTCCCATGCTTTCCTCCTCCGGGGCGAGCCCGATTGTGTGATGTTGCAAACCTATTGTGCACGTTTCGGCCGAACGCTCGGTGATTGCTCGTGCTCACCTGGGCGGTCGGACCGAGTTCCGCACGGTATAGCGTTGCGCGTGCGGTTTCCATTCCCGGCGCCGTTGAGCGTCGCTGTGCGCGACCGCGTTCGCGTCTAGGGTGGGGGCTATGTCGAGCGCTGATCAACCGGTGGTGACCACAAGTGCCGGTCGCGTGCGCGGAATTGTCGACCCGGACACGGGGGTCCGCACCTGGCGCGGCGTGCCGTACGGCGCGACCACCGAGGGCGCGGGGCGATTCCGTGCGCCCCGCCCGGTTGAGCCGTGGACCGGGGTGCGCGACGCGAGCGCCTTTTCGCCCCCGGCCATGCAGGGGTTCTTCGGCTGGACGGACAACGTCATCGGCACGGAGGACTGCCTCACGTTGGACATCGTGCGCCCCGACAACGACGAGGAGTTGCCAGTGGTGGTGTACTTCCACGGCGGAACCTTTGTCACGGGGTCGAGCCACGAGAAGGTTCTCCAGGGGCACTACCTGACGAAGACGACGGACATCGTCTACATCTCGGTCAACTTTCGCCTGGGCGTGTTCGGGTACTTGGACTACCGCACGCTCGGCGAGGACTGCGTGGCCAACCCGGCGCTCTTGGACCAGATCCTCGCCCTGCGCTGGGTCCACGACAACGCGGCCGGGTTCGGCGGCGACCCCGGCCGCGTCACCATCATGGGCGAGTCCGCGGGTGGCGCGGCGGTGATCCACCTGATGTGCGCCCCGGCTGCGCGGGGGCTGTTCCACCGCGCGATTGCGCAGTCGCCGCCCGTTGCCAGCGTGCACTCCCGCGTGCAGGCGGCGATGTGGGTGCGCAAGCTGATCAAGGATATGGGCTTGCCCAGCCAGACCACGTTGGAGGCGCTGCGCGAGGCTGACGCCGAGGCACTGGTGCGGGTCGGGCAATCGATGCTGCTCAACCGCAAAGAGCTCGTCCAGTTCAACACCAGCTTCATGCCCACCGTGGATACGCACACGCTTCCCGCGCACCCGATCGACGTGTTCCAATCCGGTGCCCAGGCGCCGGTCCCGCTGATCATCGGCACGAACGCGGATGAGGCCAGTTTTGCCAAGGCGCTGTACCAGACGAACAAGTCGCGCCTGCGGGCGGCGCGCCGGGCGCTGAGCGTCTACGACCCCGACAACGCCGAGGCGGTGCTGGAGACGTACGATTTTGTGGACGATCGCCGGAAGTTTGCCGCCCTCATCGCGGACGCGGTCTTCTGGGCGCCGTCGGTGATGCTGGCAACCGAGCATCGTCGCACGGCCCCGACCTGGATGTACCGCTTTGACTACGCGTCGACCACGATGCGCCGGATCGGGCTCGGCGCCATGCACACCTCGGACCTGGCGGCGGTGTTCGGCGATGCGAAGGCAACCCGCGCTTCCAAGTTCGACCCGTTCCAGCCGCGCGAGGAATTCGACGAGGTCAGCGCCGCCATGCAGTTCCACTGGGGCTCCTTCTTCCACAACGCGCATCCGGGCGAGAAGTGGCCGGTCTACGGTTTCCGCAGCGACACGGAGCCCGGCCGCGCGACCGCGATCTTCGCGGCGAAGTCCTCCGTGGAGTACGACCCCAAGGCGGCGCAGCGCCGCGCGTGGGAGGGCTTTGACATGCGCGAATGGGGCATGCACAGGCAGGACCTGGTGGAAACGCTCACCGATTCCATCGCCGACGAGGGCAACGCTTAGCGACGCCACCGCCACCCCCTCTACACACCTCCCAGCAATTTCCACCGCGCGTGCACCCGTGCTTTGTGCGCGTCGGCCGACGGCGCGGCGAATTCCTGGCTAGGCTGGGGCAGGCCTGGACTGGAGAGTGGAAGGAAACCGCCGCCATGAGCTTTTTCGAGGACATTGCAGCCAGCCTTGACCGTGAAGGGATTGAATCCCGGGTACACGACGACACCATGTTCGTGCCCATCACGTCCGAGGTGGAAATCCAGTTTGTAGAAATCGACCCGCTCCTGCCCGCCGCCAATGTGTACATCGCCGCCGCGGACGTGGACGAGGACGATGATGAATTTGAGGCCGCGCTCGTCGCCGTCGTCTTCTCCGTGGAAAGCGCCGTGGAGACCGTGGCAGAGCATATGGCCACCGACCAGGTGATTACCGTGCTGCGCGACCTCCTCGAAGCTACGGACGAGCGCATCGAGGACCTGGAGTTCTTCCCGGATCGCGTCAACAGCCAGCTGGTGCGCGCCGAGGTCGGCGAAAGCGCCGAGCTGCAGGTCCAGGTCGAGGTGGTGCAGGGGACCGCCACCGCGACGGTCGAGTTCATCGCGCTGTCGGACAACTACGACGACCTCATGGACGACGCGATCGGCGAACTCTGGGAGTCCGACGGCGACGCAGAGCTGACCGAGGAGGATCGACTGCGCCTGTTCGAGACCATCCACAGCGAAGCGGTGTCCGAGGCGGAAATGCTCAGCCTCGGCACGTTCACCGACTTCGACCGGCTCTTCGACGTCCTGTCGCTTGCCGCTGACCAGGCGGAGGAGTGGGAAGGCCAGCTCCTCCCGCTGGAAGACGACGAGGACGAGCCCGACATCTACGACATCTTCGGCCACGACGACGTCGAAGATGATGAAGACGACGAGGACGACGGAGACGACGAGGACTAGCCCGGGCGGGCTACGCCGCCGCGAGACCCTCAAACATGGAGGACGGTGACAGTACCGGGACGAAGTCGCCGTCGGTGAGCCAGACGTAGCTGGCCGCGCGGGGTGACGGAAGCTCGTGGACGGCGCCCGCGGCGTCGATAGGCAAAAGCGCGCGCACCCACCCTTCGGCGACGCGGCGGTCCGTGGGGAGTCCGGAGGGGTCGGTGACGCGGACCTCGATGAGAAACGCGGGCACTCGGTCCTCGCCGTACCCGCGGACTCTTGCCTGCGCGCGTGGGCCGACGCGGCGCCGCGAGATGGCGATGGTGAGTTCGGTGGTGTGACCGAGGCGGGGGAGCCGTTTTGTCGGCGGGCGCCACCGCGCAGTGGGCCGCGCGAGCGAGCGCGGGTGGTGGATCATCGCCGTGAGCTGCTGGAGCGTGTCCGGTTCGCGCTCGCGGATGTGCGCGGCGTACTCAGTGGGCAGCGGGGCGCAGTAGTCGGAAGGCTGGGCGGGGGCGGTGTGCGTTTTGCTTGTGAAGTTCAACATGCCTGGCACTCTAAGAGGAGAGGTGAACACGGCACCGCACAAATTAGAACACAGTGGCGAACGTGTGGTTGTTCTTGCAGTTTGCTCGCTTGGCGCGTGGGTTTAGGCTGTTTCCCGATGACCCCTACGCCCGAACCTCAGCAGCAGCCGCACACACCGCCACGGCCGGCCATCCCGCGCACCATCTGGGTGCTCGTGGGGGCGGCCTTCCTCATTGCTCTCGGGTACGGATTTATCGCCCCGATCCTGCCGCAGTTCACCGCGAGCTTCGGCGTGTCCATGGCCGCGGCCGGCGCGGTCGTCTCCGTGTTTGCCGCTGCGAGGCTCATCGGCGCGCCCGGTGCGGGCATGCTCGTGGACAAGCTCGGCTCGCGGCCCGTCTACATCACCGGCGTGAGCGTGGTGGCGGCTGCGACGTTTTTCGTGGCGTTTGCCACCGCGTACTGGCAGATCTTTGTGCTGCGCTTCATCGCGGGGTTCGGCTCAACCATGTTTACGTTGTCGGCGCAGGCGCTCATTGTGCGGGTGACGCACCCCTCGATACGCGGCCGCGCCAACGCGATCTATTCGTCAGCGTTCCTGCTGGGCAACATTATCGGCCCCATCATCGGCGCGGCCCTGTCGTTCCTGGGCTTCCGCATCCCGTTTGCCGTGTACGGGCTGATGGTGGGCGTTGCCGCGCTGTTCGTGTGGGCGGCTACGCACAACCCGCAGGGGAGGGCGCAGTTGCCGCCGCCGCTGCCGCCGATGCAGCTGTCCAGCGCGTTGCGCATGCCCACCTACCAGAGCCTGCTGTCCTCGGCATTTGCGCACGGCTGGGTCAACTTTGGAACCCGCGTGTCCATCCTGCCGCTGTTCGCCGCTGCCGTGTTTACTCACGGCGGCGCCGCTGCCGGCTTTGCGCTCACCGCGTTTGCGTTCGGCACCGCGGTTACGCTGCAGTTCTCCGGCAGGCTCGCGGACGAACACGGGCGCAAGCCACTCATTATTGCGGGCCTGATCACTACCGCCGTGTTTACCGGCTCGATGGGGCTGGCCACCGGCGTCGTGCCGCTGCTCGTCCTGTCCGCGCTTGCGGGCGTGGGCAGCGGGTTGATCGGCCCGGCGCAGCAGGCGTCGCTCGCGGACATCATTGGGAATCACCGCTCCGGCGGCAAGGTGCTCTCCACGTTCCAGATGGCGCAGGACGCGGGCCAGATCTTCGCGCCGATTGTGGTGGGGCTGCTCGCCCAGGCCTTTGGGTTTGGCGTAGCGTTTGTGGCCTGCGCGGGGATTGCGGTGGCGTCGATAGGCGTCTGGCTCACGCGCGGAACTGAGACGAAGGAGACTTAGGATGAGAGTGCTGCTGGACTGCGACCCCGGCATCGACGACACGTTCGCGCTGACCTACCTCACCGCCGCGCACCACGCCGGCGAGCTGGAGCTGGACTGCGTGACCACGACCGCGGGCAACGTTGAGGCCGAGCAATGCGCGCAGAATGCCGCGTGGGTGCTTGCGCAGTGCAACCTGCCAGCGATCCCCGTGGCCGCAGGCGAGCCGCAGCCACTCGAGCTTGCGCTGACCACCACCCCGGAAACCCACGGCGAGACGGGCTTGGGCTACGCGCACGCGCCCGCGCGCCACGTGGCGACAGATTGGGACATGCTCTGGTGCGACGCCATCGAGCGCGGCACCGAGGACCTCCACCTCATCGTCACCGGCCCCATGACCAACCTCGCCGTGTTTGCGCGCCGCCACCCGCGCCACTTCGCGCAGCTGCGTCACATCACGGTGATGGGCGGCAGTGTGAACTATCCCGGGAACACCACTCCGACCGCCGAGTGGAACTTCTGGGTCGACCCGCACGCGGCGCAGGAGGTTTTCGCGCGCACGCCGGTGCCCATCACGCTGTGCTCGCTGGGCGTGACCGAGCAGATGCTCCTGGACCCGCCGCGCCTGGAACAGCTCGTCGCGGCGCTGGGGGAGACCCCGATCGCGTCCGCGCTGCCGGAAATCACGCGCTTCTACTTCGAGTTCCACGAGGACGTCGGCGAAGGCTACCGCGCCCAGCTCCACGACCTGCTCACCGTCCTCATCGCGCTTGGTCGCGTCGACACCGCCGTCGCCGAGGCCACCATTGACGTCGAAGCCGCAAGCGAGCTCATGCGCGGCACCGTCGCCGCCGACCTGCGCGGCATGTGGGAGCGCGAGCCCAACGCGCGCGTGGTCACCTCGGCGGACATTCCCAGCGCTTGGGCGCTTGTCGACGCCGCGTTCTCCCTCCACGCACGATTCACCGCAGGAGATGAGCAGCTCAAGGCGGGGTATCACCTCAAGGCGGAGGAATAGCTGGTACACTTTCGCCGTCTGCTTCGCCGAGGTGACATAGGCGAAACCCTGTCGACCACAGGACTAGTTTCCCCTTTTCCGCGTATTACCCCTGGAGAACCCCCATGTCGCACGATACCGATGACCGCCTGCCGTTTCCGCCCAAAGGGCCGGTGAAGCCCCCGACCGACATGGCGCTTGGAGACTGGACCCTGCCACAGCGCCTCCTCGTCATCGCCGGCGCCCTGTGCATCGCCGCAACCTGGGCGTATCTTGTGCTGGTCCGCCCGAGCAGCTGGGACAGCGTCGGCGGATCCACCGAAGCGATCATCACCCTGTGCGGTTACGGGCTGGGCACCGTCCTGCTGCTCGCGGCGACGCTGCCCATGCTTCCGGCGCGCACGCTGGGCCTGATCCCGCTGGCCATCCTCATCAACTCCGTCGTGGGGCAGATCGTCGGCTCGATCGGGCTGCCGCTCTACCTGGACACGATCGGCACCGTGCTCGTTGCCGCGCTCGCTGGGCCGATCGCCGGCCTGACCACCGGCGCGCTCAACAACGTCGTCTGGGGGCTGCTCAACCCGGTGGCGCTCCCGTTCGCGGCGGGTTCCGCGCTCGTCGGGTACCTCGCGGGCGTGTTCATCCACCGGCTGCACGCGCTGCACTCGATATTCACGGTGGTTGGCTACGGCATGCTGCTGGGCCTGGTCGGCGGCGCCGTCGCCGCGCCGGTGGCCGCGTTCGTGTTCGGTGGCACCGCGGGCGTAGGCACCGGTGCGCTCGTGTCGCTCTTCCGCGAGATGGGCGGATCGCTCATCGCGTCGGTGACCACGCAGGCATTCCTCTCGGACCCGCTGGACAAGGTGATCGTCCTCGCGATCGCCTACGTGACGGTGCGGGCGTTGCCGCGGAAGACAGTTCAGGCGTTCGCGCCGCGTCGAAAAGCGCACTCCGCGCAGCGTGATTAATCCTCTCACGGCGCTGGCGGCGGGGGCGTGCGGGTGGATCCTGGTCCTCGGACTGAATTCGCCCGTGGTGTCGCTGGCCATGATGGCTGTCGCGTGCGTGCTCGGGGTGTGGCGCACGCGCAACGCCTCGGTGCCGGCGACGACGGTGGCGCTCGCCGTGCCCGTCGGGCTGTCCATGCTGCTCATCCACGCGCCGTACGGCAGCGAGCGCATCGCCCCACTGCTCACTGCGGACGGCCTGGCGGTGGGCGCAGCGCTGGCGGCGCGATTCTGCGCGTTGATGGCGTGCATGCTCGCCGCCGTCGCGTACGTCCGCATCCCCGAGCTGGTCAAGGCGCTGCAGGTGCTGCCCGGCGGAAACAAGCTGGCGTACATCGCGGGCGCGACGCTGCAGCTCGTCCCGCACGGCAGCGCGCAGGTGAAGGTGGTGCGCGACGCGCAGGCGCTCAAGCGCGCGCCGGTGCACGCGCGAAACGTGGTGACGCGCCTGATCATGCCGGTGCTCACCGCGCTGCTCAGCCAGGGCGCGAGCCGTGGTGCGGCGTTGGAAACCGCCGGCTATGACTTGCAGGGGAAGCGCACGGTGCTACGGCCGGTGCCGGACTCCGCGGCGCAGAAGGCGCTGCGGATCGTCGCCCCGATCGCGTGCGTGGCGGTGGTCGTATGGATCTGACGCTGCTGCAGCGCGCGCTGAGCACGCACGACCGCGTGCAGGTCGTCGGCGCGTCCGGCTCCGGGATGTCGCAGCTGGCAAACCAGCTCCACGAGGAGTGGCCGAACGTCGGTGTCGTGGGCCAGGACGCTGCGGCGCACGTGACGTACCTGCGCGAGACGGTGATCGAGGAGGTGGCGATCGGCCTGGAGCAGCGCGGCGTCGAGCGCGCGGAGATGCAGGCGCGCTGCGAGCGCATTCTTGCGCGCACGGGACTTGCGCATTTGGCGGAGCGCCATCCGGCGACGTTGTCTGGTGGCGAGACGCGCCGCCTCGCGATCGCGTGCGTCGCGGTGCTCGAGCCGGAGCTGCTCGTGCTGGATTGCCCGTTCGCGGGCCTTGATACGGAATCCGCGCGCTTGATTGAGCAGCTCGTCGCCTCCTCCCGCGCGCTGGTGCTTGGCTATCAACCACGCGAGATTGGTGGCGCGCAGCTCGGCATTATCGACGCCACACTCACCCCGAATCCGCACCTCACCCCAGTTTCGCTTCCCAGTCCCGTCGAGCCGCAGCCTGACCGAATCGACCTCGGTGCCGTAACCGCGGGCCGCCAGGCACCGCAGCGCAAGTGGTGGCATTTTCGTGAGAAACGCGGCGAGCAGTTCCAGGTCGGTCCGGTCGAGCTTGCCCCGCGCAAGGGCGGGGTGCTGTGGCTCCGCGGGCACAATGGGTCGGGCAAGACAACACTGTTGCGCGCGCTTGCTGGCCTCGACGGCAATCCGCCTCAACCGGTCGGCGTCTCACTCGCGCTGCAGCGCGTGGCTGACCAGGTTGTGGAGACCACCCTCGCGGAGTTCGCCGGCGGCAGCGATGCAACGCATCCGCTCGACCTTCCGCAGGCGCAGCTACGGGTCGCCCAATTGCGTCAAGTTTTCGCCCAAGGCCGGGAGCTTGTGCTTATCGACGAACCCGATACCTCACTCGACGCCACCGGCCGCACCCAGGCGCATGCGGTAATCGCCGAGGGCTTGCGCACCGGGCAAGCAGTGATCCTGACCTGCCACGACGAGAGCTTTGTCGACGAGGTCGCAGCCTACGCGGAGGTGGAACCGGTCGTGCTCAAGGCACAAGGGCATAAGTCTTATTAGACGTGTGTTTTGGATGCGCTTTTTGGGTTGACCGCTGCGGTTTCGAGTTCGTTCTCGCAGCAGCAGGACCCGAGCGTGTTCAGTTGCCGGCGACCGAGCCGAGCACCCCGCGCGTGGGGGTGACTCATCATGGGATGGGTATGCCACCGTGCGGTTGCCTGGGCCGGCTGCGGATGTGCAGGCGTATTTGATGCGGCGAAAAATGATGTGGTTGGATGACACGGTGATAGGCGCCTGAAGGCGCAGTACCTGGTGTGGGGCTCTGCGCGACCTGGGCTTTTGAAAAACCCGCTCGCCCGGCGTCTTCGCTCATCATTTCGAGGATTATTACATTCCGCGTACTACAGTTTGAAACTTCGGGGTCCGCGCCGCTGGTTTAGGCGCGCAGCAGGGCGATGGATGCGTTCCTGGTGTTGCGTAAACCTGCAGTGCACGGAGTTTATACATGCTTTTGCAATTCCGGGAGAATGGTTTGACTCGTTTCTGTGACCGCTAAGCGGTGAGGGTGCCCAAAGGAATCACGTGTACTCCGCTAGGAAGCGTGTATGCATACTCCGTAGCGGTGATAATGGCTAAGTATGCAGGCGACCCGACCCTGTTGGTGTCGACACGTTCGTCACGGAGTTTGATGAGGTTTGCTTCGGCTTGTGGGATCTGCGACGCCCCGAGTTTGACTTCGCAGGCACCCCATTTTCCGTCCTCGGGGTATTCGATGATGGCGTCAACTTCAAGGCCCGTGTTGTCGCGGTAGTGGTAGACGTGACCGTGCTGGAGGGCGGATGCAGCACGCAGGTCTCGGATGACCATGGACTCGAAGATCTGGCCGAAAAACTCTGGGTCTTTCGCGAGACGGTCAACGCCGATACCTAAGGCGGCGCAAGCCAGGCTGGGGTCAGCGAGGTGGAGCTTCGGTGAGGTGCGCAGCCGTGATTTGGATCGGAGCGCGACGCTCCAAGGCTGCAATTCGTCGAGGATGAATATTCTGGTAAGTGCCTGGAGGTAAGTGGAGACCGTTTTCGGATCGACTGTTGTGGCATCGGAAGACACGTCTGCAGCGAGTGTTTTCAACGTTGCTTCGCCAGAAATGTTCCGAGCGATGGATTCCAAAGTCCGACGAATGTTTAGCTGGTTGTGACGTGTGCCAACGCTTTCTGGTACTTCCACGTCGAAGACATTGTCCAGGTACGAGCGATTAAACATGACCGCCTGCTGGGTGTTGGCGCCGAGTAGGCCTGGCCATCCGCCACGTACAGCTTGTTCGGCCATGCCCTTATAGGTGAGCTTGGAAACTCCGCTCACACCAACGCCCGGTTGTAGCTCTGCGAGGCTTACCTGGTTTGTCGACGCCCCACTTTCCGCGAGCGACATTGGACGCATCCTCAATCTTGCAAAGCGTCCCGCACCTGAGTGGCGCGTGGTGTCATCGGCTGGTGCCGCTGACCCTGAAAGGATGAACTCCCCGCGTCCTTGGCGATCGTCAATCTCATGGCGGATCGTGTTCCATATGGAAGGCGCGAGTTGCCACTCATCAATGAGGCGAGGCGTTGGGCCGTTGAGTAAAATTGCGGGGTTCAATTCTGCGAGCGTGATCAGCTCGGGGGATCGGTCGAGGCGTACAGAACTTGCAGCCTTTTGGAGGGCAGTAGAGGTCTTCCCGCAAGCGCGTGGCCCTTCAAGGAGGACACCTCCCATGAACTGGAGTGAGTCCTCCAAAACCTGATCTGCAAAGCGGGAAAAGTACTGCACACCGGCATTGTACCCAATTATGCAACGATTTTATACCCGCTTTTGCAACAGTTTTATACCCGATCCTGCAACGGTTTTATACCCGCTTTTGCAATTTGTGGATGATGGGAGGCTTCGCTCCTCTGCTACGTGTTACATGAATATGCGGGCTGTGGACGGACGGTCGTATTGGGGTGCGTGTAGGGTACGAAGCCTACGAGCGTTCACCCAGTGCTTAGTGCATACCGAGTAATCGGGTTCGGGGTGGACGCAGCCTGTCGCGCGGTGCGATGCGCATCATATGATCGAGCATCGCCATGGTGGGGAGACTGTGCCGCATAATCTTGGGTGGTCGTGTCAGTATCACAATTCGCAGGCTGCGCGTGGGACTCGTGGGCATACCGAGCGTGGTCACGGGGGTTGTGTATGTCTCCCCGCTTGGCAATGTGACGGCGACGGGGGTGGACCATCAGGCGCGGGCGGCGTACCGCAGGCTGTACCCACTACCAGATAAAGGCGGCCCGTCCGATGATCCTGGGGTGGCGACCGCAGGCCCGCCGGATTCCGGTACCGGCCAATAACCACAGGGCCGGGCCGGCGGACACCGCCATTTACTGGAATATCCTGTGGGAACGCGTCAAGCGCCAGTAATCCTGGCGCCTACACGCATGCTCGCATGGGAAAGGCACCGCAGAACTGAACTGCGGTGCCTTTTTACGAGTCGAGCGTGAGCGCTGGCTTAGACCAGGCCAGCGTCCTCCATGACCTTGCGCAGGGTGGTTGCGGAGTGGTCGAACTTCTCCTTCTCCTCATCGTTGAGGCGGAGTTCGACGGCCTCGCGCACACCGTTGCGGTTCACCACGGCCGGGGTGCCGATGTAGATGTCGTTGTGGCCGTACTGGCCGTCCAGCTTGGCCGAGATCGGCAGGACGACGTCCTCGTTGGCGAAGATGGCGCGGGTGATGCGGGCGAGGCAGCTGCCGATGCCAAAGTCGGTCGAGCCCTTTGCCTGGATGATGTGGTACGCG
The DNA here is from genome assembly GCF_002285125.1 of Corynebacterium gottingense. Taxonomy (NCBI): domain Bacteria; kingdom Bacillati; phylum Actinomycetota; class Actinomycetes; order Mycobacteriales; family Corynebacteriaceae; genus Corynebacterium; species Corynebacterium gottingense. The sequence goes on along the minus strand of NZ_NSGN01000002.1, from coordinate 217,057 downwards.
GCGTCGCGAGTTGCTACGAACATCTCGTCGACCTCCTTGTACACGTCCGGGTTGCTCTCGGCTTCCTCGGCGAGGCGGTTGCGCAGCGCGATACCTGCGATGGAGCCGGTGGAGATGACCGGGAGCTCGGTGTCGCCGTGCTCGCCGATGATGTAGGAGTGCACCGACGATGCAGACACGTTGTACTTCTGGGACAGGTTGTAGCGCCAGCGGGCGGTGTCCAGGACGGTGCCGGAGCCGAGCACCTGGGAGGCGGGCAGGCCGGTCTGCTTCTGGGTGGCGTAGGTCAGAATGTCGACCGGGTTGGTGGCGACCAGGTAGATGCCGTTGAAGCCGTTTGCCATGACCTCCTTGTTAATGGACTCGAAGATCTTCACGTTGCGGCCCACCAGGTCCAGGCGGGTTTCGCCTTCGCGCTGAGCGACGCCCGCGCAGTTGACCACCAGTGCCGCGTCGCGGCAGTCCTCGTAGGTGCCGAAGGTGACCTTGGTGTTGTGGCCGGAGTAGGGGACAGCGTGGTTCAGGTCCTCGACCTCGCCGCGAGTCTTTTCCTCAGCGAGGTCGATGATGGCGAGCTGGTCACACAGGCCCTGGTTGATCAGGGCGTAGGCGTAGGCGACACCTACGGCGCCGGCGCCGATGAGCACGACCTTGTTGCCGGGGGTGATGTTGTTCTTCGGGGTGGACGGGTTCGTGATGCTCACTGTGGTTCTCCTCTTTCCGATACCGTGACCGGTAGACGTTGTTTCCGGCATCCATCATTGCACAACGTTGGGGCCGGTGCCGCGGAGCCGGTCAGAAAACAACGGAATTTCCCGTAAAGTCGGACGTATTCGGGCGAAAGCGGGCACGGTGGCGTCGATAAGCCAGCCCTACTTGAAGTCTTCCTCTGTGTGCGCCGCAGCGATCGCCTTCGGGCGGCCGGTGACGAAGTACATGCCCGTCATGACGATGAGGAAGACGACGCCGGCGGCGAGGGCGACGTGGTACTGCGGCAGCCACACCATGATGCCGAACGTGAACAGGATGAACGCCACGGCGAACCACTGGCCGTAAGGCCAGAACGGGACCGGGAAGTGCAGCGCGCGCTGCTCGGCGGCCGTCATGCGGCGGCGCGAGGCGAGGTGGGCGATGAGGATCATCAGCCAGACGAAGACGGTGGCGAAGGTGGCGAGCGCGGCGATCGTCTCGAAGACGTTGGGGAACTGCGCGTTGAGGACAACGCCCACGACCAGGACGATGAGCAGGGTCACGGTGGTCATGACGGGGATGTCGCGAACCGTGCGCGCCATCACGCGGGGCGCGAGTCCCTCGCGTGCCAGGCCCGTGAGCACACGGCCGGTGCCGAAGAGGTCCGCGTTGATGGCGGAAAGCGCCGCGGTGATGACCACCAGGTTGAGCAGGCCCGCCGCCCAGTTCACACCGAGGGTGGAGAAGATCTGCACGAACGGGGACTCGTCGCCGGTAATGCTGCGCCACGGGTTGAGCATGAGGATGATGAGGATAGCCAGCACGTAGAACAGGAGGATGCGCACCGGCACCGTGTTCACGGCCTTGGGGATGGAGCGGTCCGGGTCGTCGGCCTCGGTGCCGGCCACACCAATGATTTCGGTGCCGCCGAACGCGAAGAGCACGAGGATGAACGCCGCGATCATGCCCTCTGGGCCGTTGGGGAAGAACCCGCCGTCGTTCCACAGGTTGGCCAGCCCCGTGGTTTCGGGGTGCGTGCCCAGCCCGAAGGCGAGGACGGCCGCGCCGCCGACGATCATGGCCACCACAGCGACGACCTTGATCAGCGTGAACGCGAACTCCAGCTCGCCGAACCACCGCACGCTGGCCAGGTTGGCGGCGCCGATGACCAACAGGGTCGCGGTGATCCACACCCAGGCGGGCGTGCCGGGGAACCAGAACTTCATGTAGATGCCGATGGCGGTGAGGTCCGCCAGGCACACGATGATCATCTCGAAGGCGAACATCCAGCCGGTGATGTAGCCGCCCAGCCCGCCGAGGTGCTCTCGCGCGTACACGGCGAAGGAGCCGCGGACGGGGTGGCGCACGCTCATCTCGCCGAGCGCGCGGAGCATGAAGTACACCACCGCGCCGCCGAGCAGGTACACCAGCAGGACGGACGGCCCAGCGGCCTGGATCGCGCCGGCCGAGCCGTAGAACAAGCCGGTGCCGATGGCGGAGCCGAGCGCGATGAAGTGGATGTGTCGGTGGCTGAGGCCTCGAGCTTTGCGTGCGGGCTTCGCAGGTGTTGGGGAGCTCGTGGACATCGGCGCTGAGCCACCTTCCATAAAATTGTCCGAAACAATGGGCTTTTACAGCATATTGCCACAGTGAGCCTCGCCAAATGTGGGGTTCGGCCTATTGCTTATCGACGCCCCCGTGCCCCCTCCGCCGCGCAACCACCGACGCACCGGCCGCCACGGCGAGCAGCACCGCGATGGCGATGAGGTACGGTGTCGCGTTCGCCTCGCCGGCGCCGGGGTCCGCCGCGGCGTCCGCATCGCTCAGGTCGTCGGCGATTGTGTCGTTGATCCATGCGGCGGCGTCGCCGAGCGGGGCGGCGGAGGCGGCCGCGTTGGTGTCCATGGCGATTTCCTCCGGGTCGTCCGGGTTCACGAACAGTCCGGCGCTGAGCACGCCGGTGAGCTTGCCGTCGCGGAAGACGGGGCCGCCGGAGTCGCCGCCCTGGATGCCGGCTCCTTGGGCGAGTGCGATGGTGAGGGCTTGGTGGGCGTCGAAAAGCGCCATGGGGCTTGCGCCCTCGACGGTCGCGTCGGTCACAGGCAAGCGGGTCGTGGCGCCCGAGCCGTCGGAAGACCAGCCGTAGACGCGCGCGGCGGTGTTGGGGCCGGGGACCTCGGTGTCCACAGTGGCGTAGCGGTCCAGGCCGAGGTCATCGGCGGTGTGCAGCAGCGCGATGTCGCCCTGGGGCGCGGTGAGCCACCGATCCACGGCCACCGTCCGCTGCGCGTTGCCCTCGCCGGTCCGCACCGACCCGCCGGCGGTGGGCAGGTGGTCCATGCAGTGGCGGGCGGTGACCACCCAGTGCGGCGCGACTGCGGTGCCAGTGCACACGCCGTCGGCAGGGTCGTCGTTGGCGGTGCGCACGGAAACGACGCTCGCGCCCTCGGACGCGGTGTCGGGGGAATCGGCGGCGAAGGTGTCGGATTCGAGCGCCCCGGCGGGCGTGGCGGCCAGCACCGTGAGCGCTGTGACGAGCGCAGCGGCGGCGGGGATCGTGGAGGTGGAGATTCGCATGGTTATGCTCCTTTGGTAAGTGTGGTGGGAAGTGGTCGCGGGGGTAGGTCCTGGCGCGAGAGCGACCGGGTGAACGCGCGCAGGGCTTCTTCGAGCGGGCCGCGCGGGAAGCGCAGCAGCCACACCGACGCAAGCGCGCACGCGGCGGCGATGCTCACGGCCGCGGATGCCGCGCCGGACGGCACAAGGTCCGCAGTGGTCACGTGCAGGCAGTACACCGTCAGCGGCATCCGGCCGAGGGCCTGCAGCGGGTACGGGCAGAAGCGCCGGAACACGATGAGGCAGACGGTGAGGACGCCCAGGGAGCAGCCGACCTCGCTGAGGATGGCGATGAGGCCGCCGGTGTGGCCGTTGGGGTTGAGGAAGGGGTGAAGGTGGGCGCCCATAAGCGAGCGGGCCCATACGCCGCCGACGGCGAGCGCGAAGCCGAGCGCTGCGAGCCACACGCGCGGGCGCAGGCGCGCGGCGATGAGGCCGGCGACCATGAGCGCGGCCCACTCGAACAGTGGGTACGGTGGGGCGGTGACCGCGAGTGGGAGGCGCAGCGCCGAGGCGAGCGTGAGGGCTGCGAACAGGGCCGCGAGCGTGCGCGTGCGCCAGCGCGGCGCCGGGGCGAGTGCGAGGTAGCAGGCGCCGAACGCGCCGAGAACCACCGTGATCGAGGCCGAGAGCGGGGTGAGCACAACGTGCAGGGTGAGCAGGGCCGCGCCACGCAGCATCGCCTGGTGGCGCTGACGCGCCAGCGCCACCCCGCCCGTGGCGCGCGACGAGACCTGCATCGACACGCCAGCGAGCACCGCGAACAGCGCCGACGGGAAGCCGTAGAGCCACGGTGAGGTCGAATCGGTCAGGTGCGCGCACATCATCGCGGCGAGTGCGACGGCGCGGGCGGCGTCGAGACCCGCGATGCGCGTGGGCGGGGGAAGTCTGGAAGCTGTCGTCATGGCACACACGCTAAAAACTGCCGTGTTGCGAGAGCGTTAACGCGCGCTTCGCCCGCGCCCACCGGCGTTAGACTGACCCGCATGTCCAACGTGTTAGTTGTGGAAGACGAAGCCTACCTCGCCGACGCCATCGCCGCCGCCTGCGCCGCGCACGGCCTGCAGACCCAGGTTGCTTACGACGGCGCGCAGGCGCTCGAGATGCTCGAATCCGCCGACGTGGTGGTCCTCGACCGGGACCTCCCGCGCGTTCACGGCGACGAGGTCTGCGCCCGCATCCGCGCCGACTACCCGCACATCCGCGTGCTCATGCTCACCGCGGCCAGCGCCCTCGACGAGCGGCTTGGCGGCTTCGCGCTTGGCGCCGACGACTACCTCACCAAACCCTTCGAGGTGCCCGAGCTGCTCGCGCGCGTGGACGCGCTCATGCGCCGCCACACCCCGCCGCAGGCCGACGTGCTGCGCTGCGCGGACGTGCGCATGGACACCGCGCGCCGCACCGTGACCCGCGCGGGCGCGCCGATCGCGCTGAGTCCGAAGGAATTCGCGGTGCTGGAGACGCTGCTCGCCGCCGACGGCGCGGTCCTGTCCGCCGAGGCGCTGCTCGAGGAGGCGTGGGACGCGTTCGCCGACCCATTTACCAACTCGCCGCGCGTGACCATCTCGCACCTGCGCCGCAAGCTGGGCCAGCCCTGGATCATCCACACCCAGCCCGGCGCGGGATACTACGCCGCGGAGGAGGCGCGCCCGTGACGCTGCGCCTGCGCCTGACCCTTGTGTTCGTCGCCACCGTCTTTTCCGCCGGCGCGGCGCTCACCGCCCTCGTGTGCGCATACCTCGCGCTCACACCGGTGCCGCTGCACGTCTCTCTGCCAGGGCCGGAGGGAGTGCTTATCGACGCCGCCATGCCCATCCCCGCCGACATCATCACCGTCGTGCTCGTCACCATGCTGATCGCGCTTGCCCTGCTCACGGCGCTTGCGGGGGCGGTGGGCTGGTTTGTCGCCGGGTACGTGCTCACGCCCGTGCGCCATCTCGCCGCGGTGGCGCGCCGGGTCTCCGACGGCGAGGTCGGCCAGCGCATGCACTACGAGGGGCCTGCCGATGACGTCGGCGACCTGGCCCACGCGTTCGATCAGATGCTGGACTCGCTGGAAGCCTCGCTCGACGCGCAGCGCCGCTTCGCCGCCAACGCTTCGCACGAGCTAAAAACCCCGATCGCTACGATCCAGACGGTCGCGGACGTCGCGCTCATGCAAGGGGAGCAGAGCGCCACCGCGCTGCGCCGGATTCGCGAGGTCAACGCGCGCGCCGGGGAAACGGTCGAGCGGTTGCTTGCGTTCGCGCGCGCCGAGGCGGCGCAGCCCGGCAGTGTGTGCGGCGAGCAGGTGGACGTGGCCGCGCTGTGCGAGGAGGTGTGCGCGCAGTATGGCGTCGCGCTGCGCGTCGATCCCGCCGCGGCGACGGTTGCCGGCGACGCGGTGCTGCTGCGCCAGGCCGTGGGCAACCTCGTCGCCAACGCGGTCGAGCACGGCGCGCCGGGCACCGCCGCGGTGGTGGTGAGGGTTACGGATGGGGCCGTTGAGGTGGGCGTCGATAATGGTGGCCCCGAGCTGGGCGAACGCGAGGTTGAGCGGCTCAAAGAGCCGTTCGTGAGGGGAGCCGGGCGCGTCGCGGGTTCGCACGGGTTGGGGCTTTCGCTTGCCGACGCCATCGCGCGCGCCCACGGCGGACACCTCGACCTCAAGCCGCGTTCCGGCGGTGGGCTGGCCGCGCGGCTGAAGCTTGAGCGGTGGCGTCGAGAAGCGACACAGCGCTAGAGCATCTCGGTACCGGCGATGACGAAGGCGCCGCCGCCTTCGTTCCGGCACAGCGGGGCCGCGTTGAGCACGTCGGTGTGCGTGCCCGGCAGCATATAGTCCATGCTGCACGACCAGCCGTCGGGCGAGGACCACTCCATCGTCGGCGGCTGCACCTCGCCGGCCTGCAAGGCAGTGATGAAACGCTGGGCCACATCAAACGTGGTGGTGCAGTCCGTGTTGTCGGCGTGCGCGATGAGGGAGAAGTGGTGGGTCTCGCCGGTCTCGGTGTCCGAGGCGCTGACCACGTTGCAGGGGGTGCCCTCGGGCGCGGCGGTGTTGGAAAGGTCGAACAAGTCCGGGTTCGGCTCGCCGTGCTGCACGCTTTCCGCCGGCGGGCTGTGCACCGCGGTGTTGCCGTTGGAAATGGTGAGGCTGTGCACGCCACGCTGGATAACGACGGTGTCTTCTGCCGGGCGGGCGAGCGTAAACCCGCTCAGCGCAACCTTCTGCCCGACCTGCAGCTCCGGGTAATCCTTGGTGTACTCGTCCTTGTGTATCGGCTCCTGGCTGCTGAAAGTGTAAAAGCCGACCGTCGGCTCGTACTGCATGGACAGTGCCCGATTGCTGGATCCAGGCGGGGTGTCGTATTCGCGCGCCGGGTTTGCGGGGTCTTCGATGCCGATGTCGCAGTTGAATTGGAACATCTCGTCCTTGCCCTGGGCGTAGCTGGGCGCCATGCGCTCGGTGGGGACCATGCAGCCCTTGGTTCCTACCCCGGGGAAGCCGACGGCGAAGGTCACCGGCGTGGCCTCGAACGTGTCCGCGGGGACCTCAGTGAGGCCGGCGAGCTCCTCGGACGAGACCTCGCGGACCTCCGTCGTGGTGGGTTTGGTGCTGGTCGTGGATTCGGGTGGACGTGAGTCGGTGGTCTCGCTGGATGCGGTGGCTTCTGTGGTGGTGGTTTCGGTCTCGGGGGCGTCGTCTGGCGCAGCGCTACACGACGCCAACGTCAACGCCGCCGCAGCACAGAGGGGAAGGGCCTTGCATGTCGGTGAGTGTGTCACGGCTCTCAGTGTAACTGTGGCCTGGGTAACACGCACGAGATTTCTGGGGCGGGTCGGCTAGAAGCGGGCGACGTCGTCAGGCCGCAGCGCGACCACCGCGCCGGATCCCTCCTGGGCGGGGTTGCCGGCGCGGTCCGACGCGCTGCACGTGTTCTTGGCATTGGCGCGGATCTGCTCGTCGCCGGGGAGGAACCACCCGTTCGCGCAGCCCCAGCCGTTCGGCGCGGTCCAGAACCCGGCTTGGCCCTCGACCTCGCCGTTTCTGTAGGCGTCGACGTAGCCGCGCATCGCCGCAAGGGCGCTCTCACAGGTCGTGCCGTCCTCCAAGGCGATGATTTGGTACGAGCCACCCATCGAACTCTCGACGGTGCCGCAGACATTGCCGGCAGCGCCGCCGGCCGCCTCCGCCTCGGCGGGCGAGCCGGGATCGGTGGTGGTGTAGACGCCGTCGTGCATTTCAAACGTGGCGTCGCCTTTGGTCCCCCGGTAGCCGCCGCCGTGGAGGTGGGTGACGGTGAGGCCGTCGACCGTCACCTGCTCGCCCTGCCTGAGGCGCTGGGTGCCGGGGTGGAGCTCGGCGCCGGGGGAATACGCCGTGCTGAAGCGCCCGCCGTCCTCGTCCCAGTTGATCATGTTCGGAGCCGGCGGATTGGGAACGCCGTAGTCCTCCTCGGTCGGGGGCACGGGGTCGGCGAAGTCCGCGTGGCAATAGGTCCCCGAATCAGATTCGGAGTTGAGCTCCGCTGTCTTGATGAAGCAGTCGTGGAACCAGCGGTCGCCGTCGCCGCCGATGACGTATGCGGTACCGAGCAGGAACCGCTCCGGGTCGACGACGGTGTAGAGGTCGGCCTGCTCCGCCTCCGCGGCACTCGTGTCTGGTGCCTCGGACTCCGCGCTGGGTGCATCGCTGGTCACGGCTTCCGTGCTCGCCGCGGTCGCAGAGGTCGCAGAGGTCGTGCCGTCGGCGCCAGGTTCCCCGCCGCCCCCTCCGCAGGCGGCGAGTGCGAGGGAAGCGGACACCAGGAGAACGGTCGTGGCCCAACGACGTGCGTGCATACGAAAAACTATAAAGCGGGCTGTGTGTTCCCGCGGCGTTTTTTAGCGCGGAATCTCGTCGACGGCCTCGGTGGCCTCCTGCGGGTACATGGCCACGACCTGGTGGCGCGGCTCGCCGAAGCGCGCCGCGTTGCCGCGCGTCGAGGTCTCGTCGGTGTTGTCTGGGTCGTCGGACGGGTCGAGCAGGTCGGCGTCCTGGCAGGTCATGCGGCCCTGCGAGTGCGTGTCCAGCTCGCGGGGGAGCAGCCAGTCCATGGAGCAGTGCCAGCCCTCTTCGGAGGTCCAGTTGTGGAAGCGGTCCGCGTCCGCGCCGTAATCGTCGGCCTTGTATTCCTCCATGACGTGCTGGCCAGCGCTACAGGACGTCCCGTCCTTCACCACGATCACCTCGAGGCGCTCGCCGTACGCGTTGACAATCTCGCCGCACTTGGTGCCGATCGGCTGGGGGTCGTCGGTGGCAATCGCCTTGTAGGTCGTCGGCTCGGTCTTGGCAGCGGCAGAGGAGGAGGCGGCCGCGGCGGAGGACGCGGACTTCGCAGCGCTTGACGACGATCGCGCCGCCTGCGACGCGGCGATCACCTCTTCATCGGACCGGGAACTCGTGGTGCTCGACGCATCCTGGGATGCGTTGCTGTCGCTGTCGCCGCTGCCGCAGGCGGACAGCGGGAGGGCGAGCAGAAGGACTGAAGCTAGCAGGGAAGAAGTTTTACGCATGCGCACATAGTACGGCAATGTTCCTGTTTTGCGGCGGGTGATCGGAAGGGCCTATTACGCCATCATCCCGGTCGCAAACGCGCCGAGCACGAGGACGACCGAGAAGCCCCAGCACAGCGGGAACGCGACGCGGATGTACTTGCCCATGTTGGCACCGGCCAGCCCGAGGCCCAGCCACAGGGCGGGGGAGAACGGGCTGACAAACGTGCCGATGACGTTGCCGACGATCATGGCGGTGGCCGCGCCCATGCCGGAAACGCCGAACGCCGCGGAGGTTTCCTGCACGATGGGCAGGACCGAGAAGTAGTAGGCGTCCGTGGAGGTAGCCAGGTCGAGGGGCACGCCCAGCAGGCCGACGATGACGTGGATGTAGGCGCCGACGGACGCGGGCAGGACCGAGATGAGCGAGAGCGCGATCTGCTCGAGCATCCCGGTGCCGTCGAGCACACCGAGGAACATCGCGGCGGCGAGGATCACGCCGGCCATGGATAGTGCGGTCGGGGCGTGGCGGCGCAGCACGTCGTTCTGGTCGTCCAGGGTGGCGAAGTTGGTGATGAGCAGCAGCGCCGTGCCCACCAAAAACGCCGGCCCGGGCGAGGTGATGCCGGAGACGAGGACGCCGATCAGCGCGAGGGTGACGATGACGTTGATCGCGGTGACCCAGGTGCCGGTACGCGGGGTGAGGTTGAATTTGGCGCGCTCCTCCGCCTGGGAGCGGCGGAACTCTTCGGCGATGGCGTTGACGTCGACGGTGGCGGTGGCGTCGTGAAGCGATCGCTTCGAGATACGGCGCTTCTCGGATAGGCCGAAGCCTGCGGCGACAAGAAAGACGAGGACGATGGCGATGCCCTGAGCGGGGAGGAGGTGGGCCCAGATCTCGTTGGGGGTGGCCTCGATGACGCTGGCGGCGCGGCCGACGGGGCCGCCCCACGGGATCATGTTCATCACGGACGCGGACAGCGCGACGAGGGTGAGCAGCACGTATCTGGACATCCGCATCGCCTTGTACAGGGGGAGGAGCGCCGGGATGGTGAGCAGGAAGGTGGTCGAGCCGGAGCCGTCGAGGTGCGCGACGATCGCGATCGCGGCGGTGCCGAGGGTGACCAGCATGACCTGGCCGCGGGTGGCGCGGATGAGCGCGGTGATGACGGGGTCAAAGAGGCCGACATCGGAAAGGATGCCGAAGAAGATGATCGCGAAGATAAACATCACGACCACCCCCATGACCCGCTCGAGGCCTTCGCCGTAGAAGTCGGTGATGTCACCGATGCCGAAGCCGGTGATGAGCGCGCCGATGATCGGGATGAGGGTCATGGCGATAATCGGGTGCATTTTGCCTTTGAGGAGCACGCCGACGGTGACGAGGATGATGGCCAACCCGACCAGGGTCAGCGCGAGCGGTGGAGTCATGCGGGAAACACTACTGCGCTATTGCGGGACATGTCACATTGGGTGGGTGTAGTGAGTTGCAGCCAAACGGGGGTGGAAACGCCAGCGCCGGGTGCGGATGGCCAACTTGCGGAATAGTCCTGGGGCTCCATGTGGCGTACGCTGGTGAAGCAATGAGCAATTCCGAAAACGCGACCGGCAGCGAAAATGGGCCGGATATGAACTTGTCGGAAACTCAGAACACCCCGCAGGATGTCGCAGCGGACGCAGTTGAGCCTGCCGCTGCAGAAGACACCAGGGATGCGGGTTCCTCTGAGCACACCGGCGCTTCTGTGCAGAAGACTGCAGAAGCCACCGAGAACGTAAATACTGAAGCAACCGAAGCAACGACGCCGAACGAGTCCAGCGAGGAGAATGCAGAGCCGGAAAACGGCTTCACCACGCTGAGCCTGCCGGACAACGTGATCGCGGCAGTGAAGAAGGTCGGCTTTGAAAAGCCGTCCGCAATCCAGGCGGAGACGATTCCGCTGCTGATGCAGGGCCGCGACGTCGTCGGCCTGGCGCAGACCGGTACGGGCAAGACCGCGGCGTTCGCGCTGCCGATCCTGAGCCGCATCGACACGAGCAAGCGGTACCCGCAGGCACTCATCCTCGCGCCGACGCGTGAGTTGGCGCTGCAGGTGTCCGATTCCTTCCAGTCCTTCGCCGACCACCTGGGCGGCGTGCACATCCTGCCGATTTACGGCGGGCAGGCGTACGGCATTCAGCTGTCTGGCCTGCGCCGCGGCGCGCAGATCATCGTGGGCACCCCGGGCCGCGTCATCGACCACCTGGAGAAGGGCTCGCTGGACATCTCCAGCCTGCGCTTCCTGGTGCTGGACGAGGCCGACGAGATGCTCAACATGGGCTTCCAGGAGGACGTCGAGCGCATCCTGGAGGACACGCCGGACGAGAAACAGGTGGCCCTGTTCTCCGCGACAATGCCGAAGGCGATCCGCCGGATTTCCCGCGACTACCTCAACGACCCCGAAGAGGTCACCGTCAAGTCGGAGACCCGAACGAACACCAACATCACGCAGCGCTACCTGTTCACGGCGCACCGCAACAAGCTCGACGCGATCACCCGCATCCTTGAGGTGACCGAGTTTGAGGCGATGATCGTCTTCGTCCGCACGAAGAACGAGACCGAGGAGCTGGCCGAGAAGCTGCGCGCCCGCGGATTCTCCGCCGCCGCCATCAACGGCGACATTGCGCAGCAGCAGCGCGAGCGCACGGTGGATCAACTGCGCGACGGCCGCCTGGACATCCTTGTGGCCACCGACGTCGCCGCCCGCGGCCTCGACGTCGAGCGCATCTCGCACGTGCTCAACTTTGACATCCCGAACGATACCGAGTCGTACGTCCACCGCATCGGCCGCACCGGCCGCGCGGGTCGGTCCGGCGAGGCGATCCTCTTTGTCACCCCGCGCGAGCGTCGCATGCTGCGCTCCATCGAGCGCGTGACCAACGCGAAGATCGAAGAGATGGACCTGCCCACCGTGGACGAGGTCAACGAGAGCCGCAAGGCGAAGTTCATGGACTCCATCACCGAATCCCTCGAGGCGTCCGACCTGCAGATCTTCAAATCCATGGTGCGCGAGTACTCGGCGGCGAACAACGTGCCGATGGATGACATCGCCGCAGCGCTCGCCACGCAGGCGCTTGCGGGCGACGAGTTCCTCATGAAGGAGCCGCCGAAGGACAAGCGCGACCGGCGCGATCGCGACCGTTGGGATCGCGACGACCGTGGTGGGCGCGGCCGTCGCGGACGTGACGACCGTGACGATCGCGGGCGCGGCAAGCGCCGCCACAACGACAGCGAGAACTTTGACACCTACCGTCTGGATGTGGGCAAGCGCCAGCACGTCCGGCCGGGTGCCATCGTCGGCGCGCTGGCGAACGAGGGTGGCCTCAATTCCAAGGACTTCGGCCGCATCACCATCGGTGGAGACTTCACCCTGGTGGAGCTGCCGAAGCAGCTGGACAAGAAGGTCCTGGACCGGCTCTCCGACACCCGGATTTCCGGTCAGCTGATTAACATCCAGCGCGATCACGGCGCACCCCCGCGCGACCGAGGCGGTCGCGGGCGCCGCGGTGGCTTCGGCGACCACAAGGATCGCCGGGACAAGTTCCGCGGCGATCGCCGCGACAGGGGCGGGCGCGGTAAGCGTCACTGGGATTAGGCCCTTGCTGCGGAAACGGGGCCGGTGAGCACAGCGCTCGCCGGCCCCGTTGCGCTTTCCGGGGTGGTTTCAATGCAGGCCACACCCGCACAGTAGAGTGAGATGGACTTCACTGCCTCCACTGCGAAAGGGTGCCATGTTCGGACTTCACCGGGGAACGCATCGCGCGCTGACAGGACTGTCAGCGCCGTCAGGAAGCCGGGTGGCGCGAGCCGTTGTGGGGTGCGTGCTCGGGGCGATGGCGGTGGCGTCGATAAGCGTGCAGCCCGCCGCTGCCCAGCCGGTGGTGGCGCAGGGCTCCGTGGTGGTCGTTGAGGGCGGGGGAAAGTGCACGGTGGGCTTCAGCGATCCCGCGCACCAACGCAGCCTGATCGCGGCGCACTGCGGGCGCGAGGGCGGCAGGGTGGCCATCGTGGACCCCGCGACCGGCGCGTCGAGCGGCCTCGTCGGAACGTTCTTCCGCTCGAAGGCGTTCGACTCGCGCCTGGGCAATGACTGGGCGGCGATCCAGTGGGACCCGGGCGTGGCGATCGGGGGAAATGGGTACTCGGGTAACGGCTGGGTGCACCCGAACGACATCGCGCTCGGCGAGCCGGTGTGCTACCACGGCAACACCAGCCACGGCGGCGGGGGCGAGACCTGCGGAAAGTTCGCGGGTTCGGTGGGGAACACGTTCTTTGTGGATGCCCCGCTCACCCGCGCCGGCGACTCCGGCGGGCCCGTGTGGGTGCCGGGGCGCGGCTTCGTCGGCGTGATTTCCAGCCAGTGGGCGGCTCGCCAGCTCCCCGTGGTCGGTGGCGCCAACTTCGTCGTTGGCGTTGTGCCAAGCGACGGCCCGGCGGTGTCGCAAACGCAGCTGATGGGGCTGTACATGGAGAACCTGGCTGCCCCGGTGTCGCGCGGCGGGTCCTCGGTCGGTCCGGCGGGGGAGCTGCTCCGCCGGGCGGTCAGTACTGTGTTTGGGGTATTTTCCCGCTTCGGCCTGCCGGAACCGGCCTCTGTGCACTACACTTAGGAGATATTCGGGCGAATTGCAGTTCGCTTCCAGTTTTCTCCAATGCTAGGTGGACCCCATGTCTTCTTCCCGTTCCCTGCTCGCCGCCGCGCTCCTCACCTCAACCCTGCTCGTGCCCGCCCCGGCAGGGGCCGCGCAGCTCGACTCGCCCGTTCAGGGCATGGCCATCGGGACGAGCATCGGGTGGTGCACCCTGGGCTACAACGACAAGGACCAGCACATCAGCTACACCGCCGCGCACTGCGGCAAGGAGGGTGACCGCGTCCACCTCGTGGACCGCGTCACCGGGAAGCAGTCCAAGGACATGGGCACGTTCCGGCCGTCGACCAAGTACGACGGGGCCTTCTCTAACGACTGGGGCTATATCGAGTGGGACCGCGACGTGCGCTTGGGCGACAACGTCTACTCAGGGGATACGATCGTGGCTCCGTCCGCGGTAAAGCGCGGGGCGAAGGTGTGCTACCACGGCGAAACGTCGCACCTGGGCACCGATGAAATCAGCTGCGGCACCTTCTACCGCGCGGTGAACGAGAGTTTCACGCTGCGCGGGTCTACGTGGCAGCAGGGCGATTCCGGTGGCCCGATCTGGGTGGAGGGCCAGGGCTTCTTGGGCGTGACATCGGTCGGCCCGGCGGACTCGAACAGCGTCGGCGAGGCCTGGCTTGGCCCGGTGCACGTGAAGGGGAAGCCGATGGGATGGGGAGCAGCGCCTCGCGACGGCCGCGCGATCACCTCCGAGCAGGCCAGCCGAGAGTTCTTCGCCGCCGCCGGCCTGGACGAGGCCGGGCTGTACGACGGCGTCATTGATAAGAGCACTGCCGGTTCGTCCGGATCCTCGGAGAACGGGTCTAGTGCTGAGTCCGGCGCTGCGTCCAGCTCGGAGAAGTCGCCGGGCGAGATCCTGGCCATCGTGGTGCCCATCCTCGCTGTCGTGGTGCCGCTGCTCGCCCAGCTTGCCCAGGCCTTTATGAAGTAGCCGCGCGTTCAGGGGCACGAAAAAGCCCCGCGCGAGGCGGGGCAGATGCGTTCCGGGTGGGTTAGACCGGCGCCGGCAGGAACATCAGCACGAAGGTGAGCAGCCAGAGCAGGTTGAAGATGCCGGAGCCAGCGGTGGCAGTGGCCTTGGCCTTCTCAAAGTTCGGCGCAACGTCCGAGGCGTCGCCTTCCGCAGGGGAGAGCGCGCCGAGCGAGCCCATCATCTTGCGCTGCTGCGGGATGACCAGGAAGAACAGCAGGCCCCACGCGATCACGGACAGGATGATCGCCGTGTGCAGGAAGTAATTGGTCTTGTAGGTGCCCCAGTCGGAGGCCATGACGACCGCGCCGAGCAGCGGGACCAGGACGGAGAGCATGCCGTAGGTGGTCGTCACCTTGTGCAGGACGGATGCGCGGCCGGTTGCTTCCTCGCCGCCGTTGCGCGATTCTGCGGCTTGCTTGGGGAACATGGACGTAGAGACAACGACGGGGCCGAGCAGAATGATCGCGGCCACGACGTGCAGGGCGGTGAAAAAGGTAACCATGGTGACTTACTGTAATGGACACGTGCACGATCGTCACAGTTCGCGGCCAGCGTTTTGCACATGGACTTGGGAGCCATTCAGCGAGCGGGCGCCGGCGAGGCCGGAAAACCCTGCACATGAGCGTCGCATAGCGCGCACATCCTCGGCGGGAAGCGCGAGGTGATACGCCTGCGCCACGTCCGCGAGCCGGTGCGAGTACGCGCACCGCTTCCTCCGTGCGGGCGGCATCCACTCGCTGGGCAGCTGGTCCGACTTCTCCTGGTTCGCCGTGGCGGACACGACGACGAGGTTGCGCGGGTCGTTGGCAAAGGCGATGCGCGTGCGCCGCGGCCACGCGTGCGCGCCGAGATCCCACGCGGCGGACAGCGGGATGAGGTGGTCGAGTTCGACGTCCGCGGGAGTGATCGCGGTGCCCGTGTAGGGGTCGTCGATCGGCGCGGCGCCCCAGCTCGTGTGCGGGGTCGAGCAGCTTATCGACGCCACACCATCCCCGCCGAACGCCACCGCCAACGCCTCCGTGCGGGTGGTGCACCCGTTGCCGGTGTCCGCCCAGCCCTGCCCGAACTCCTCGCGCGAGTAGCCGAGCACGGTGGCCCGCGGCGGCCCGGAACCGGCCGCAATGTGCGAGCGCGGGGTGGGAAACGGGGCGATGAACAGTGTGGCAACGGTGAGGAGGGCAAGGTAATAGCGCATACCTTGTTAGACGCGCGCGGGGCGGCACCGGTTCCCACCGCCGCGGAAATTATTTCGCGCGCTGCGTGGCGCCGAGCGCGTCCTCGAACGTGGCCTCGGGGTGGCGCACGGCGTACTCGGTGACGGCGATGGCCTGGTCGAACTCAGACTCCACGCCCGGCTTCGGCTTCGTGGCCAGCGAGACGATCACCATCGCTGCGGTGGCGAGGATGACGCCCGGGACGATCTCGTAGATGGTGTCGGCGAGCACCTCAGTCGAGCCCCACACGAACACGGTGACGGCGCCGACGATCATGCCGGCGATCGCGCCGGGCGCGGTGAGGCGGCGCCAGTAGAGAGACGCGAAAACAACCGGCCCGAAGGCCGCACCGAACCCGGCCCACGCGAATCCGACGAGGCCGAGGATGGTGTCGGAGGGGCGGGCGGCCATGATCATGGCGACGATGGCAATGAGGACGACCATGGTGCGCGACGCGACGAGCAGCGTGGTGTGGCTGGGATCCTTGCGGAAGATGCGGAACAGGTCTTCCACCAGCGCTGACGAAGTGATGAGCAGCTGCGAGGACATGGTGGACATGATGGCGGCCAGCACGGCCGTGAGCACCAAGCCGGCGAGCAGCGGGTGGAAAAGGATGCGGGCGAGGTCCAAGAAGACGGTCTCGTAGCCGGACTGGTCCGTCACCGAGTGCGTGGTTTGGGAGAAGAACATGGTGCCCACCATTGCGGTGAAGACCGCGCCGGCGTAGCAGATGGCCACCCAGATCATGCCCGTGCGGCGCGCCGATGTCGCCTGCGCGGGGGACTTCAGCGCCATGAATCGGGTGACAATGTGGGGCTGGCCGAAGTAGCCGAGGCCCCAGGCGATGTTGCCGATGATGGTCGCGGCGGACACCCCGGCGACCAGGTTGAAGTAGTCGGGGTTGCCCTCCGGCCACGGGCCGTAGGCATGGTCCGTGGCGTAGGAGAAGATCTCGCCCGGGTTGTCCACGGCGACCAGCGCAATAATGGGCACGGCCAGCAGGGCGAGGAACATGAGTCCGCCCTGGACCACGTCGGTGTAGGAAACCGCAAGGAACCCGCCGATGAAGGTGTAGAGGACCGTGATCGAGCCGACGATGAGCATGCCGACCAGGTAGTTGCCGCCGAAGGTGGACTCGTAGTAGCGCCCGCCCGAGACCATGCCGGAGGAGACGTAGAAGGTGAAAAAGAAGATGATGATCACGGCCGCGACGATGCGCAGGACGCGCGAGGTGTCGCGGGTGCGATTTTCAAAGAAGCTGGGCAGCGTGATCGAGTTGTTGGATACTTCGGAGTAGGCGCGCAGGCGCGGCGCGACCCACTTCCAGTTGGCCCACGAGCCCAGGAACAGGCCGATGACAATCCAGAGCTCGCTCATGCCGGAGACAAAGAGCGCGCCGGGAAGTCCCATGAGCAGCCAGCCGGACATATCTGACGCGCCTGCGGAAAGTCCGGCAACGAAGGGGTTGAGTCCGCGGTCGCCGAGGACATAGTCGTCGTACTTCTGCGTCTGGAGCCACGAGTAGAACCCGATTGCTACCATGACACCGAAGTAGATCACAATGGCCATGACGAGCCAGAAACTCTCAGTCACGTGCATCTCCTTGGGGGTAACTAGGTAATGAGTTGGAAAAAGCGTAACGCAGCACAGATGTGCAATGTGGGGGATTGGACGAAACGTGTGGTCGTCCGCGCCGGCGAGCGAACCTGCGAGCCCGGAAAATTCCTCGGAGTGGTATAAGGGTGGGTATGCCTGAATACCTGCTCCACGGACTTTGGCTGCCGGAGTCCGGGCTCAATATTTGGATTGAGCAGGTCTCTGGCCACAGAGTTGTCACGATTGATGCCGTCCGCGACGGGACATTCCCGTCACACGTGCAATCGTTGCTGAGCAAGAACCACTTTCGCGGCCGCCAGCGGTTGCAGCTGCAAACGCCGAAGGGCAAAGAGGCGATTCTGCGCGCACCGACGGCGACGTTTTCCCCGAGCACCGCAATCGAGTTCCTCGCCGCGCTGGCGCATCTGGACGAAAGCTCGATGCTCAGCACCGGGGCGCAGCGCGAGACGATCGCCCCGGACCTGCGCTGGCTGGTCCGCGCGTACTTGGGGCTGAACCAATTCGTGCGCGCGGGCCGGGTGACCATCCACGTGCCCCGGCGCGACGGGAACTGGTATGCGCAGTGGCAGCTGGGTACCGGGGTGCAGGAGCGCGGCTGGTTGGCGGAGATGATCGCCGCCGCCCCCGGCGTGCTCTCACTGAACAACCCCAACCTGAGCGAGGATCTCGCGCAGACCCTGACGCACTGGATCGCCACAGCGCGGCTGCAGTCGGTGGGCGTGCCGTCGAGAGTCCGGCCCTACCCGTGGCACGACTTCGTGGCGTCGCTGGTCTTTGGCACCCCGCTGCGCCGCGGGAACGCGTCGCTGGTGCAGCAGATCAACGAGTGGGGCGGGTCCATTACTGCGGTGAACCTGCAGCTGGTGTTCCTCGTGGAGGCCCCCGAGGACGAGCCGGAGGACGCCGAGGCCGCGGAGGATGCGGAGGACCTGCAGTGGCCCGTGCGTGTGCAGGTGCGCGCCGGGACGGACGCCCCGCGGCCCGCGCGCCTGTCCGACTTCGATGCCCAGACCGCGCAGACGCTGCGCGAGTCCATCGAGGCGGCGATCGACGTCACGGAGTTGGTGGACTCCCGCCGGCACCCGCGCCAGGGGTCGGCGATCCGAGACCGGAATCGGGGCGACTGGGATAGCTTCCTCTCCACCGAGGAGATTGTCCGGTTCGTGGAGACAGAGGCGTCGAAGCTGCGCCAAGCCGGATTTGCTGTCATGCTGCCCAAGGCGTGGTCCACGGCGGAGACCTCGGCGAAGCTGCACGTGACCCGCCCGGAAAACCCGTACGATTCCTCCACCGTGACCATGATGGGCTTTGACACGCTCGTCTCCTACGACTGGCGCGTCTCCCTCGGCGATATGGAGCTGACCGACGAGGAGATGGAAAAGCTGGTTCGCTCCAAGTCCGGCCTGGTCAAGCTGCGCGGCGAGTGGGTGCTTGCAGACGGCAAGGACCTGTCGCGCACCAAGCAGTACATGAAGCGGCTGCAGCGCAGCTCGGCCGACAAGGCGCGCCTGGAGGCGGAAGCCGCTGAGACGCGCGCCAAGCTGGCCGAGGCCGCCGGTTCGGACGACGCCGCGGAGCTGCGCAAGCTGGCGGACGAGGCCCGCGCGCGCTACGAGGAGCTCGCTGACGACGAGACCAAGGGGCAGGTGTCCGCCGCCGAGCTGCGCCAACTCGCGCTCGAGACGGCGACGGAATCGCCCGTGGAATTCTCCGGCTCGACGTGGTTTACCTCGCTCGTCGGCGGCCAGGACCGGCCCGCCCCAGAGCGCGTGGACATCCCCGAGGCAGTGCACGCGGAGCTGCGCGAATACCAGCGTCGCGGCGTGGACTGGCTCTATTACATGTCGCGCAACAACCTCGGGGCAGTGCTTGCCGACGACATGGGGCTGGGCAAGACGCTGCAGCTCCTCGCCCTGCTCGCGGTCGAGGAGGCGGCGGGCCGCCGCACCGGGCCGACGCTGGTGGTTGCACCGACCTCGGTCGTGGGCAACTGGGCGCGCGAGGCCGCCCGCTTCGTCCCGGGGATGAAGGTGGTGGTCCACCACGGCGCGAACCGGTCCAAGGGCGACGAGCTGTTTGCCAAGGCAGACGAGGCGGATCTGGTGATTACCTCCTACGGCGTGGTCGGGCGAGACTTCACGGATTTGGCCCGGGTGCAGTGGGATCACGTGGTGTGCGATGAGGCCCAGGCGATTAAGAATTCGGGGACGCAGGCGTCGAAAAGCGTGCGGGCGATCCCCGTGCGACACCGCATTGCGCTGACGGGTACCCCGATTGAAAATAAGCTGTCCGAGCTGCGCAGCCTGCTGGACTTTGTGAACCCGGGGATGCTGGGCTCGCAGGCGTTTTTCCGCAACCACTTTGCCAAGGCGATCGAGTCGCGGCGCGACGAAGGTCTGGCCGATGAGATGGGCGAGCGGCTGCAGCGGCTCACGGCGCCGTTTATCCTCCGGCGCGTGAAGACGGACGCCGCGATTATCGACGACCTGCCGGAAAAGCGCGAGCACGTCGTCGCCGTGGAGATGACGCAGGAGCAAGCGGCCCTGTACACGGCGCTGGTGAACGAGATGAAGCAGCAGCTTGAGCAGCGCAAAGGGATGGCGCGCCGCGGGCTGGTGCTGGCCACGATCACGCGCATCAAGCAGATCTGCAACCACCCGGCCCACTTTCTCGGCGACGGCTCGCCGGTGACCATCCGGGGCGCACACCGCTCGGGCAAGGTAACCAAGCTCATGGAGCTCCTGCACCAAGCGGTGGAGCGCGACGAGCGCGTCCTGATCTTCACCCAATACAAGGCGTTCGGCGACTTACTGCAGCCGTACCTGTCGGACCAGCTGGGCGAACAGGTGCCGTTCCTGCACGGCGGGGTGGGCAAGAGCGCCCGCGACGCGATGGTGGAACAGTTCCAGCGCGACGACGGGCCGCGGGCGATGCTGCTCAGCCTGAAGGCCGGCGGTACCGGGCTGAACCTCACCGCCGCCTCCGTGGTGATTCACATGGACAGGTGGTGGAACCCGGCGGTGGAGAACCAGGCGACGGACCGCGCGTTCCGCATCGGGCAGCGCCGGGACGTGACCGTGTACAAAATGATCACCAAGGGCACGATGGAGGAGTCCATTCAGGACGTCCTGGACGGCAAGATGCACCTGGCCGGCGCGGTGGTCGGCGAGGGCGAGGGGTGGATCACGGAGCTGGACACCGAGGATCTGGCCCGCCTGATCAGCTTCCGAGGGAGGACCGAGTAAGTGGCAGAGAAGAAACGTCCGAGCGAGGACAACGTCATCTACGCCAACTTTGGCGAGCGCCGGCGCGTCTCGTCCGCGGAGGAGACCGGCGAAAAGGTGCTGTCCGCGCGCGCTGTATCTACGATGTCGGCGCCCGCGCAGCGCGTGGTCAACGCGGCGCTCCGCAAGACGGACCTGGGCCGGGCGAACCGCGGGCGCGACTACGCTTCCAAGGGCCACGTGGTGAACCTGGAGTTCAACAACGCGCGGATCAACGCCTCCGTGGTAGGCAGCCAAAACTACCCGTTCGAGGTCTCGATGATGCTGCCGTTCCGCGCGCCACGCGAGGTGCGCGTTGCGGTCGGCGAGCTGGCGCGCAACCCGGGAGCGCTCGAGCGCGCGATGCAAGGCGACTTCCCGGACACAGTGCTCGACGTGATGCTTTTCTCCAGCCCAAACGAGGTGTATTTCTCCTGCACGTGCCCGGACAGCGCGTCCGTGTGCAAGCACGCGGTGGCGCTGGCCCAGGTGGCGGCGTCGCGCGTGCACACCACGCCGTCGCTGGTGTTTACGCTGCGCGACCTGAGCATGGCGTCGGTGGAGCAGGCGGTGCGCGAGGAGGCGACGTCCATCGCGCGGGAGAACACCGAGCCGGGATCCAAGTACTTCTGGGCTGGGCGGGACCTGCCGCCGCTGCCGCACCCGAAGGTGGCCCCGATGATTGATGATTCGGACACGGGGCTGCTGCACCGGGCGATGCAGACGGTGTCTTTTACCAACATCGATCAGCTGCGCGCGGTCTCTGACATCACCGAGCTGTACGATGACCTCACCACCGATTAAACTGCCTGCTCAGCATGGTGTTTTGGAATGTATATTCTATGCTGGTAGGGCGGGTGTCCGGTCGGCCTGGTAGTTGTGTAAAGCATGACGCACACAACATTTATCCATAGCTCCGATTTGCAGATCGGTATGACCCGAAAGTTCTTAAGCCCCGAGGCCCAGGCTCGTTTTGACGAATCTCGGGAGCGCTCCATCGACGCGCTGGGGAACCTGGCGCGCGACCGCGGCGCAGAGTTTATTGTGATTGCCGGCGATGTCTTCGAACATAATTCGCTGGAGGAACGCACGCTTGGCCGCGCGCTCGAGGCGCTGCGCCGCCTGCCGGTCCCGGTCTTCTTACTCCCTGGCAACCACGATCCGCTCGTTGCGGATTCAATTTTTAGCCGCACGGAGGACATCGACAACGTCACCGTCCTTTCATCCTCGGAGCCGGTAGAGGCGGTCGACGGGGTCGACATTGTCGGCGCGCCGCTGCTGACCAAATACCCCTCGGACGACCTGTGCGCGCAGGCGGTCCGCGCCCTCGAGCCTTCGGACCGGGTCCGCATCCTCGTCGGCCATGGCCAGGTGGAGGGCTTTGGCACGGATGATGACGAAGCCTTGATCCACCTCGACCCCCTCGAAGATGCTCTCTCGCGCGGAGTGATTGATTACGTCGCCCTGGGTGACTCGCACTCGACGGCTTCGCTGGGCTCCTCCGGCAAGGTGTGGTTCTCCGGAGCCCCGGAAACCACAGACTACGCGGAGCGCTCGGGCACTTCGGGCCCCGCGGGCTCCTCGGGATTCTCGGGCGCTGTGGCTGGCGGCGAATCCGACTCCGGCAACGCCCTGGTGGTCACGGTGACCAAGGACGGCGGTGCCTCCGAGGTGTCCGTGGACAAGGTACGCACCGGGATTTGGACGTTCGACGCGCTCGGCTGGGAGGTGACCGACGCCGACGACGTGGCCGAGGTCATCGACCAGCTGCGGGCGTACCCCGACAAGGACCGCACGGTGATTAAGTACGCGCTCACCGGAACGTTGGGGCTCGAAGCGACCCGCACGTTGGAGCGCGAACTGGCAGCGCTCGAGCCGGTGTTCGCCGCGTTGTACGAGCGGGACCGGCTCATGGACTTGCACCTCGAGCCGGGGGAGGAAGAGCTGGACAACCTCCCGCTGACCGGATACGCCAGCCAGGCGATGCACCAGCTTGTCGGCGAGGCCGCGCAGGGCGATCCGACCGCGCGCGACGCCGTCAACCTGCTGTTCCGATTCTCCCAGGAGGCGAAGTAGCCAATGCGAATTCACTCCCTGACAATTAAGCACTTCCGCGCCATCGACCACCTGAAGCTGGAGAACCTGCCCGATACGGGCGTGGTGATCGTCCACGGGCCGAACGAGGCGGGCAAGTCGACCATCCTGGACGCGCTCGACCTGGTGCTGCGCGAGCGCTATACCGCCGGCGGCAACAAGGTGGAAAAGTATGCGCCCGTGGGCAAGGATGTGGGGCCCGAGGTCTGGCTCGACGCCACCGTGGGCGAAGTGTCCTTTGTGGTGCACAAGCGCTGGGTGAAGTCGAAGAAGGCGGAGTTGACCGTCCGCGCGCCGCGCCGGGAAAACTTCTCCGGCAGGAAGGCCGACGACGAGCTGTTCCGAATCCTGGACGAGCACCTGGACCGCTCGCTTATGGACACGCTCTTCCTCCGCCAGGGAGACCTGGACCCAGCCGTTGCGGCCGCGGGCGTGCCCTCGATCACCAGGGCGCTCGACGGCAGCGGCGAGCAGGGCGACTCCGCCACCGAGGACACGAAGCTCATGCAGGCCGTGGAGGAGGAGTACGCCAAGTACTGGTCCAACAGCACGCCGCCGAAGCCGAAGAAGGCGGTGAAGCAGCTGGAAAAGGACGTGGAGGCCGCTGCGGAATCGCGCGATGCGTGCGTCGCCGAAGTGGAGCGCCTCAGCGCGTTTGTGGACGAGGTGTCGCGCCGCGAGGAGGAGATCGCCCAGGTCGACGCGGAGCTCCCGGGGGCGCAGGCCGACCTGGCCGAGCGCGAAGAGGACGCGACCAAGGCGAAGGAACTCGCCGAAAAGGTGGCGGACGCGCAGAAGAAGTACACGCAGGCGGCAATTGAGGTGCAGCGCGCCGAGAAGGACCTGGCCGGGCGTGCCGCGCTGGCCGAGCGCGTCGATACCCTGCGCACGGAGCACGCCGAGCTGGAACGATCCCTCGAGCCGGCACGAACCGCGAGCGAGGAGGAAGCCGCCAAGCTGGAGCAGCTTCGCACCGCCTCCGCGTCGGCTCGCGAAGCGCTCGTCGGCGCCCGGGCCGCGGTGAAGGAGGCGGAGCAGCGCCGCGACGTCGTCCGCGCGACGCACCGCTTCGAGACGCTCAAGGCGCACCTCGCGCGCGTTGACGAGGTGGAGCAGGCATACAAGGAACTGCTGGAGCAGGCGCCGAGCAAGGAGATCACGGAGAAAGCGGTGCGCGCTGCGGAGGCGGCAGAAAACGAGGTGGCGCTGCAGCGGAAGCTCCGCGACGCGGCGTCGGCAAAGCTTGCCATCGCGGGCAAGCAGGGCACCATAGACGTTGATGGGCGGGAGGTGCGCGTTGACGAGGGCACCGAGGTGCAGCTTTTCGACGGCACACAGCTGGCCATCGGCGGCTACGACCTCACCTACCGCGCAGCTCAGGGGGCGAAGGACCCCCGCGAGGCGGTCCGGGACGCGGAGGAGGCGCTCGCCGGCCTGCTGGAAAACGCCGGGTGCGAGTCCGTCAACGCGATGCGCGACGCGCGCGACGCCTACAAGGCACACGAGTCCAAGGCGGAGGCCGCGCGCCGGCGGCGCGAGGACGTGCTTGCGGGCACGGACCGCGATACCCTCGTCGCGGAGCGCGACCGCCTCGTGACGGTACTGGAAGAACTGGCCGACGCGGCAGACAGCGCGAGGAGTGAGATCAGCGAGCCCGACGCGGAGGCGGCTGTGAAGGAGGCCAGCGCCGCGCTGGCGAAGGCCGAGCAGGAAGCGGACCACGCCGAGGCAGCGCTGAAGCCCTACGCGGAACAGAAGGCGGCAAAGGAACTCGCGGTGCTTGAAGCCCGCCTCGAGGCGAAGGCGAACGAGACAGCCAACGCCGACAAGGAGTTCCAGGCGGCAGAAACCGCACAGACGCAGCAGACACTCGACGAGGCGCTCGCGGCTGCGACCGCGGCGCTGCAATCGGCAAAGCAGGACGCCGACGAACTCGCCGCCGCCGCGGCCGAGGCGGACGTGGAGCTCGCCCAGACGTTGCTTGAGGGCGAGCAGTCCAGGGTTGCCAATATGCAGAAGCGGAAGCACGAGGCCACGATTCGCATCACCGAGCTGCGCGGCCGGATCGAACAGGCTGCGGGTGCCGCGGAGAGGGCGGACAAGGCCGAAGCCGTGCTGGACAAGGCGGAGACCGCGCTTGCTAAGGCGACCCGTCGCGCGGACGCGATCCGCCTGTTGCGGGAGACGCTGCACGCGCACCGCGACGCGGCGCGCGCCAAGTACACCAAGCCTTTCAGTGACGCGGTGCGCAAACGGGCCAGCATCATCTACGGCAAGGACGTCGCGTTCAATTTCGGCGACGACCTGCAGATTACGGACCGTTCCATCGGCGAGCAGACCGTGCCGCTGAGCTCCCTGTCTGGCGGCGCGAAGGAACAGCTGGCGCTGCTGACACGGTTTGCCATTGCGGACCTCGTGTCCACCGAGGGGGATTCCGCGCCGGTGCCGGTCGTGGTGGACGATGCACTCGGTGCGACCGACCCGGAGCGCCTGGCCCTGATGAACACGCTGTTTTCTCAGGTGGGGAGGACCGCGCAGGTGCTCGTGCTCACGTGCTTCCCGCAGCGCTTCGACCGCGTCGCCGCTGCGCGGACCGTCCACATCGACGAGCTCAAACAGGCCGGGAGCGCATTCGCGGGCGGGGAAGTGGACTAGCGGAAAGGAGAGGAGCGGGAGCGCCCGAACTGAATTCACTTATTTTGTTAGGGCAGTCACATCCGCTATGGTGCAGAGTATGAAACACGATGCCCGCTGGCTGAACGACGAAGAGCAGGAACTCTGGCGCCTCATGCTCGCTGCGTCGCGAAAGGTCACCCGCGTGCTGGACGACACGTTGCAGGCGGAGTCCGACCTTTCCTCGTCCGAGTTTTCGGTGCTGGTCACACTCTCGGAGGCGGAAAACCAGGCGCTCCGTTTGCGGGACCTATGCAGCGAGCTGGAGTGGGACCGCTCCAGGACCTCCCACCAGGTCACGCGGATGGCAAAGCGTGGTTTGGTGACCAAGGAGAAGAGCCCCGGAGATGCCAGGGGAGTGCTGGTGTGCCTGACATCGGAGGGCATGAGCCGCCTCGAGTCGGCCGCCCCCGAGCACGTGGAAAGTGTCCGCCGAGTGGTGTTTGACCACATGGACCCCAGCACCGTTGGCGCGCTGAAGCAGTTCTTCCAAGGAATCATGGACGTCACCAACGTCCCAGGCTACGCCGACTACCGCGGTGCGCAGCCGATGACGGAGCGCGCTCGCCCGTACAACACCCCCTAGGGGTCAAAGATCGGGGTGTATCTCCGGGGAAACCCCGTTGTCGGCCGCCTCCCAGGCACGTTTAATGGGTGGTGTACCGACAAGGATTTGAGAGAAAGGACCGATCATGACCTACCAGAGCTACAACCCCAACCAGACCCCGAAGCGCCTGACCCGCTCCATGACCAACAAGATGATCGGTGGCGTGTGCGGCGGATTCGCCGACTACTTCGACATGGACGCCACCGTCATCCGTGTGCTGGCCGTCATCCTGCTCCTGTTTGGCATATTCCCGATGTTCCTGGCCTACCTCGCCGCCTGGATCATCATGCCGGCTGAGTTCTAGCGGCAGTTTATCGGCGCCCCTGCGGCCTCGACGTATATGATCCGGCACGGCCGCCCCGGACCCCCGCCGGTCTCCCGGGGGGCCGCTATCCGTAGTTCTCGACAATGTCGACGTAGTTGCTCATCCGGTCTGGGAGTTCGGGGGTGAACCAAGCGCTCACGGTCCGGTCTTCGGGTTTTTCGCAGGTCACCGTTGCCCAGTCGCTGCCCAGACGGCAGTCAAGGTTGTACGTCTCCTTGGTGACGGGGCTTGCGACCGTGACCGCTGCATGCGGCACCTGGGTAACCTCTGAGGACGCCACGTGGGTAACAGTGAATGTGGCTTGCAGTGCGGCATCGAACATCGCGGCGGCGAATTCGCACGAGGTCGCCGAGCCTGCCTTGATCGGAATTCCGGAATCGGTTGTTCCGCAATCGCCGCCGACCTGGCCGACATTGATGTTGTGATTCCCCGCCGGAGGTGCCGGCGCAGCCTCGGGCGCGGGCTGCTCCGGCTGGGCTTCCGGGGCCGCCTCCCCGGCCGGTGGTGCCGTCTCGGCGGGCGTCGGATCCTCGTAC
Source organism: Corynebacterium gottingense (assembly GCF_002285125.1). Classification (NCBI taxonomy): domain Bacteria; kingdom Bacillati; phylum Actinomycetota; class Actinomycetes; order Mycobacteriales; family Corynebacteriaceae; genus Corynebacterium; species Corynebacterium gottingense. The sequence continues at coordinate 190,240 of NZ_NSGN01000002.1, read as the reverse complement.
TCAGTGACGGTCTGTTTCACCGTCACGGTTTCGGGCGAATCCTGTGCCGCATTCGGGGCGCCACATGCGCTCATGGCAAGGCCGTAAGCGAGCAGGAGCGTGCTGGCGAGTCCTCGTTTCATGCTGGTGAGTGTAACCCAGCTTTGAGTAAGGGTGCAGGACTTTGGCAGCCAGCGTTGGCGTGTGGTTGGGTGGTCTACCTCTGTGGACACGTTTGTTGTCCGGCGGCCCAGGCTCAGCGACGCCACGCCGATCAGCACCGCGCTGAACGCCAGCAAGCAGACCGCGTCGATGGCGATGCTGCTCTGCGGGAACGCGCTGTGCTCCGTCATCCCTCCGAAGGCCCACAGTGAGCCTTCGACCTCAACGCCGAGCCACGCCACGCACACTCCGACCGTAATCAGCACCTGCACGAATGAGAGCAGCGCGAACGCCAACACATATCCGGCGGATGAATGAGCCACGCGATACGGGCATGGTGAGTGTGCGCTCGAGTGTGCCTCGTCGGCGTTCGCGTAGCGTCGTGATGGACGCGACGAGGAACATCACCTGGAACGGGGACAGCGCAAAGATCGCGTGCGCGAACCCCCGAACGTTGGCGTATCAATGAGCATCCAATACGGCAGCGAAGGCACCACGAAGACCAGCATCAAGGTCCGCGGGTCCCGATGCAGCTGCGTGAGCACTCGCTTAGCGACGGCTAACGTCACCCTCATCGTCCCATCACCGCTCAAAATGCGTCTTCCATCGAATCCGCTCCGGTGCGTTCCAGTACTTCGTCGCGGGTTGCGTGCTCGACGCGTCCCTCATCCACAAAGAGCAGGTGCTCGCTACCCTCCGTCTCGTCTTCAACGACAAGGACACCCGAGCCCCTGTCACCGGATACATCGAGAGGGAGATTCTCGCTGAGGCGGAAAAATCAAGGCGCGGCACCCCGCCCCACCACCGCAAGCGCGTATGAGGCCGTCATCGACCTCTCAACGGTGCTGCTCGGCGTGCACGTGTCGCGCTAACTCCTTCGTGCTGGTCCGCACGCAGGCATGTCCGTATACGACTTCGGTGGGGTCATGGAGCGGGTGCTCAGAGGCGCGCTGGGGTGGGGACTACCCCGCTGACCCTCGCACGATGAATGTGCCGGAGGGTGATGGATTCCAGGATCACTACCGCCAATGAAGCCAGTGCGCCCCGCTTCGCCAGATACCGATACCGGCATGGCGAGAATGCAGTACAGGGGGCCAAACGCCTACGCAGGGGCCCGGCGATAACGGCAACAAAAAGAAAGAAGCCCCGAGACATAACCGGAACGATGTCTCGAGACTTCGGGGCTTTCACGAAACACCCTGACCAGTTATATCAGATCCGCGGCTACATCCCGGTTACACCGGGTTCCTCCTCCGGTTACACGACAGTAGTCAAGCAAATGCCGCGAGCAGGAACTTCGTCTTAGAACTCAAAGTCAGGAACTTCCGTCTCCGCGCCTTCTCGCTTCTCGGCAAGCTCCACATCCCACCGCGCCCGCTCGACAAGTTCGTCAAAGGTAAGCACCTCCGGTGACCTAAGGTTCGAGCGGAAACTTTCAAAGCTACGGAACTTCGCGTCAATCCGGTTTCCTTGCGAGCTACACAAGTCGCTCATGGAGCCGATCACCAAAAACGAGCGTGGCTCGACCAAATTCGCACCGTCGCCAGTGCTGCCGCCCTCGGTGTCCCTCTCGGGAATCCAGCTAGCGTGGCTCTCTTTGGCGACTAGAACCGTTTCTTGGCCTGGGCTACTGCGCCGAAGAACTCGCGGCTGATCCCGTAAACATCACTGCGGTATTGGTCCCGTGTCAGCAAAGGCGTGTCCGGGTGTTTAATCTCTGCCAGCGCCACTGAACGCAGCAGGCCGTTGGACACTAAGAAGGCGTCGGCACGTTTCCCGGAAGTGTGCAGGTTTGCTCCGCGAACTGTTTGCTCAAGTTTTCCCTCGTCCCAAGTGGTGTAGAGCCCTATCTCCGAGACCAATGCCGAGGACCCATGGGTTGGCTTCGAGAAGGTTCTGCCACGCCTTCTCATCGCCACCCGCCGCGTTTTTCGCTTCGGCAAACGCTTCGTGGTCATCGAGCCACGATTGCATAGTGTTAACGACGTCGCGATGGTTCTTCAGTTCCCTTGATCTCAGCGGCCGAGGTCTCGGCTTCTACGAGTGCCTGGAGCGCCTTAGGGTCTCGCTTGTACAGCCGCCGTTGAAGTTCGCTTTGGTCGGCGATGATGCGGTTGAGAACGTCATCGTCAACCCTGGAGGCTTTCTCGCCGTTAACGGGAATCGAATCGAGGTTGCGGGTCAGGTCGATAATTTTGTTCGAGCCTTCCCGGTTCAAGATGATCAGGTCATCAAGTTTCGGGTCGTTCGGGTCTTTTCTTCGCGCTTGAATTCGAATTTCCCGAACTACGCCCAGTTCACGAACGACATGAACCTTGATCTGGCGACGCTGTTTTCGCATCTTGCCGGAATCTCTGCCACTTCCACTGTCCTTTGAGCAGCGCACACAGCTGCACCGCTACCCGGAATTTGACTAGTTCAGTGCTCGCTGTATAGTTCAGTGCATGCTGACTATTGCTTCACGTCTCGACGTGATGAACCGCCTGGGTCGTGCACTGGCCGACCCCACTCGATCGCGGATCATCTTGACCTTGCTCGACCATCCCGCTTACCCGGCGGAACTGGCTCGAGCTTTGAATCTGACACGCCCGAATGTGTCCAACCACCTGGCATGTCTGCGCGATTGCGGGATTGTCGTCTCCGAGCCCGAGGGGCGTCGGACGCGATATGAGATCGCCGATCCGCACTTGGCGCAGGCGCTGACTGCATTGGTCGATGCCTCCTTGGCAGTAGACGAAGACGCCCCGTGCATCGATCCCGCCTGCTCGCTTCCCGGGTGCTACACAGCTGGGGAGGGCGCATGATCCTCACCGCAGTCTTGCAGGCGATAGGCCTGTTCGCAGCTACCAACATCGACGACATCATCGTGCTCTCTCTCTTCTTCGCGCGAGGGGCAGGCCAGCGCGGCACAACCGCGCGCATTATGGCCGGCCAGTACCTCGGATTTGCCGGCATCCTCGTCGCCGCGATCCTTGTGACCATCGGCGCCGGAGCATTTTTGCCCCCGGCAGCTATTCCATACTTTGGTCTCATCCCTCTGGGCATCGGCCTCTGGGCCGCATGGGAGGCTTGGCGCGGAGACGATGACGACGATGACGACGAGGCCAAGGTTGCCGGCAAGAAGGTCGGCGTTTGGACAGTCGCAGGCGTCACGTTTGCCAACGGTGGCGACAACATTGGCGTCTACACCCCTGTATTCCTCAGCGTGGAACCTCTCGCAGTAGTCGCCTACTGTGTTATCTTCCTCGCGCTCGTTGCGGTCCTGGTGGCCCTGGCAAAGTTCGTCGCCACCCGCCCCCCGATCGCGGAAGTGCTCGAACGCTGGGAGGGCATCCTCTTTCCCGTCGTTCTCATCGGCCTCGGCATCGTGATCCTCGTCAGTGGCGGAGCCTTCGGGCTCTGACGTAGCGGCAGCGTTCCAAACGGTCCTGACCGGGCGCACCCCTCTCGGTTCAGCCCCCAACAACTACCCGCAGCCAGTCCCGCGTGATCACAGCAACAAGACCGCTATGACGGGCTGCAAAAACCGCGCCACCAGATGAGTACGGAAACTCTTCCGCGGCTCGGTCCGCGCTCATAAACAATCCGCGCTATAACCCGAGCAGGAACGGCGTTCAGACAAAGAAAAATGACCCCTCCGAACGAACGGAGCGGGTCATTTTTGTGTTCGCGGCCGTATTCCTTCGGTCGACAGGAGGTTTCGTGAAACCCCCACTTCACAGCGTGTCCCCGACAGGATTCGAACCTGCGACCTTCGGTACCGGAAACCGATGCTCTCATCCACTGAGCTACGGAGACAGTGCTTCACCAGCGCACATGTGCGCGGAAAAGCAATACGGTAAAGGGTAGCACTTGGGGTGGGCGGGGGAGTAATCGGCCTGGTCGGTGGCGTCGACAAGCGGATGCGACAGGGTCCGGAATTTCCTAAGCACGTCTATGGAATGGGCCAGGGAGTTTTCACGGATTTGCAGGGGTGGTGTCGCATGATGATTGTGCGCCTTTGAGGAGGCGTGACACGGGAAACAATGACAGCAGAACGGCCGGTACCGAAAGGTACCGGCCGTTTTGTGTGTGTGGACCGCTGGAGGGCGAAGCCTTAGCGGTCCTGGCGCTCTAGTGAACGACCATCACGATCAGGTCGCGGGGGCCGTGCACGCCCTCGACGCGGACCAGTTCGATGTCGGAGGTTGCGGACCCACCGGAAATCATGGTGGCGGGCTTCTCCGGGTCGATGCGGCTCATCATCTCCGGGACGCCGTAGACCAGCGAGTCCGGGCGGACGATGACCACGTGGCGGTCGGGCACGAGCGAGAGCGCGCGGCGGCCGCAGAGGTCGCCGGACTCGAGCACGATGGAACCCGTCTGCGCGGAGGTGACCTGGGAGTCGGTCACTGCGGCGCCGATGTCGCCAAGCTGGCGCGGGTCGGACGCGGGATCGTCCGCGCGCGCCTCGCCGTCGAACTCAGCGAACAGGGAGGCGTCCAGGCCCGGGGCGTAGACGATGTCCTTCGCGCCGCGCTCGGCGAGGATCTTGGCGATGTTGGACGCGAGGTCCGCCTCGGACGTCTCAACGACGCTGGCTTTATAGTCCAGCAGGCGGTCGATGAGGATCTCACGGAGCTGCTCCGGGGTGTGATCGGAGGTGGTGCGGTACTCGCGCACTGCCTCGACGTGGGACGGGGCCTCGGAGAGCTGCTGCGCATCGCGGACGCGCTTGAGAATCTCCTTCTTTGCGTCCTCGTTACGGGAGGAAACGTTCGGTGCCATGCTTACTTATCCTCTCCGGTGTTCGGGTCGACAAAGTTGGTGGCGTGCGACTCGGAGTCGCGCCCCGGGACGCCGCGCTTGCGCTCGGCGGCGAGCAGGTCGCGCGCCTCGTCCGTCTCCCACCACTGGCGGAAGGACTTCTTCGGCGGCACGGCCACGTCGCGGTACTCCGTCCATGCTGACAGCGGCGCCGGCATGGACGAGATCTCGCCCTTGAAGCCGCCGAGGATGCGGCCGAGCGCGACCATGCGCACTGCCTTGTCCCACAGCTTCGGGTTGCCCCACATGGTGCCGATGAGGCCGAAGGCCTTGGACTCCATGAACGGACGGTGCTGCTCCACCTTCTGGTGGCGCATCTCCAGCAGGATGTCCGTGATCGGGATCTTCACCGGGCAGACCTCGTTGCAGCGGCCGCACAGGGACGACGCGTACGGCAGGGAGGAGTTCGGATCATCCAGGTCCTCCATGCCGGTCAGCTGCGGGGTGAGGATGGCGCCGATCGGGCCCGGGTAGGTGGAGCCGTAGGAGTGTCCACCCGCGCGCTCGTAGACCGGGCAGACGTTCAGGCAGGCGGAGCAGCGGATGCACTTGAGGGCCTCGCGGCCGATCTCGTTGGACAGCGCCGCGGTGCGGCCGTTGTCCAGCAGCACGATGTGGAAGTTCTGCGGGCCGTCGCCCTCGGTCACGCCGGACCAGAGGGAGGTGTACGGGTTCATGCGCTCACCGGTGGAGGAGCGCGGCAGGAGCTGCAGGAAGACCTCCAGGTCCTGGAACTTCGGCACGAGCTTCTCAACGCCCATGACGGAGATGAGGGTCTCCGGCATGGTCAGGCACATGCGGCCGTTGCCCTCGGACTCCACGATGGAGACGGTGCCGGTCTCAGCAACACCAAAGTTCACGCCGGAGATAGCGACCTTCGCCTTCATGAACTGCTCGCGCAGGTACTGGCGGGCAGCCTCTGCCAGCTCGGCCGGGTCCGAAGTGAGGGACTCGTCCGTGTTGGGCATCTTATCGACGAAGATGTTTCGGATCTCAGCGCGGTTGCGGTGAATCGCCGGCACCAGGATGTGGGAGGGGAAGTCCTCGCCGAGCTGCACGATCAGCTCCGCAAGGTCGGTCTCCTGCGCGGTGATGCCGCGCTTTTCCAGCTCCTCGTTGAGGGCGATCTCCTGGGTGGCCATGGACTTGATCTTGACCACGTCGGTCTCGCCGGTTTCGCGGATGAGACCCTCGATGATGTCGTTGGCCTCGGCGGCGTCGCGCGCCCAGTGGATGTGGCCGCCGCGGGCGGTCACGTTGCGCTCGAACTCCTCGAGCAGCTCCGGCAGGCGCGCGCCGACGTCCTGCTTGATGGTGGAACCTGCGGTGCGCAGCTCCTGCCAGTCATCCAGCTCGTCGACAACCTCCTGGCGCTTCACGCGAATCGCGGTGGTGGCGTAGTTCAGGTTGCGGCGCTTGGTGACGTTGTCCAGCTCGTGGTGCGCAGCCTTCTGGAACTTCTCGGTGCCACGCAGGTGGTTGGGGCCAGCCGCGTGGGGCGGCATCTGGGGTTTGCCAAGTGCAACTTTCACAGCATGGTCTCCTTCGAGTAAGCGGCCGACTTGGGAGTCCACGGGTGTTCCTTCGTGGAGGCGAGGATCTCGGCCATGTGCAGGGCGCGGACGCCCGAGTGCTGGCGGCTCATGGAGCCGGCGATGTTCATGAGGCAGGAGGAGTCACCGGCGGTGACGAACTCGGCCTGGGTCTCCTTGATGTGGCGGGTCTTGTCAGAGACCATCGCGGCGGACACCTCAGACATCTTCACCGCGAAGGTGCCGCCGAAGCCGCAGCACTCCTCGCGGTTGGGCAGCTCCACCAGCTCGAGGCCCTCGACTGCGCGTAGCAGCTTGTAGGGGCGATCGCCAACTTCCAGGAAGCGGCGGGAGTGGCAGGACTCGTGGTAGGTGACGCGGTGGGGGAAGAACGCTCCGACGTCCTCGGTCCCTGCGACGTCGATGAGGAACTCGGAGAGTTCGTAGGTCTTCTTGGAGGCCTTCTTCGCGCCGTCAACCAGCGCGGAGCTGCCGTAACGGTCGGCCAGGAAGACATGCTGTTCGCGGACAGCGCCAGCGCAGGAGCCGGAGGGTGCCACGACGTAGTCAATGGACGGGTCGGCGAATGCGTCGACATAGGACTCGACGATCGGGACGGCTTCCTTCTGGTAACCGGTGTTGACGTGCATCTGGCCGCAACACGTTTGACCTTCTGGGAAGACGACCTCGTAGCCCAGACGGGACAGCACGAGGGCGGTTGCCTTGTGTGCGTCCGGGAACAGAGCGTCGCCGATACAAGTAGAAAACAGTGCTACTCGCAAAGTGGACTCCTTAGAAAAATTGCTGCTGTCGGTTCATCCGACAGCCGGGCGGGTGCATTATACGGCAGGTGCCAGGAAGCTGAGAATGTTGGTCTGGAGGAAGACCATCACGCAGACGGCGAGCAAGAAGATAAACGAGTAGCCGACAACCTTCTTGAAAATCTCCGATTCCTTGCCCTCCATGTCTACCGCTGTTGCGGCGATCGCGAGCGACTGAGGCGAAACCATCTTGCCCACAACACCACCGGTAGTGTTGGCGGCGAGCATGAGATCCGGGTTGAGATTCAGCTGATCAGCGGCTGTGACCTGCAGTTTGGCAAAGAGTGCGTTGGCAGAAGTATCGGACCCGGTCACGGCGACACCCACCCAACCCAATATGGGGGCAGCGAAGGCGAAGAACCCACCCAGGTTGGCAAAGAACTCGCCAATGGTCACCGTCTGGCCGGAGTAGTTCATCACGTAGGCGAGTGCAAGAACGAGCACGATGGTGGCGGCGGACCAGCGCATGCGGTACATGGTGTCCGTCAGCTCCTTGCCCACCTGGCCCCAGGTCAGCGAGTAGCGGCCGTTCTCGTTGAACATGATGTAGGCCAGGGCGACGATGAGGCCGGAGATGACCAGTAGCGTGCCCGGGTTGTTGAGGTAGGCGAAGGAGTAGTCGGCCTTGACGTCGGCGCCGTTGGCGTCGAGAAGCGAGCCCTGCGGCAGGCCCGGCCAGGGGAAGGTGACCTTGAAGGAGCTCAGCCACTCGGGGATGGTGGAGCCCAGGTTGGCCAGGCCGAAGATGACCACGACGACGGCGTAGGGCATGAGTGCCATCCAGATGCGGTTGCCGGGCAGCTCGACCTCGTCGGGGTTCTCCGAGCGCGGGAGCTCAAGGCGTTCGCGCATGTCGGCGATGCCCTTCGGCTGCCAGAAGCGGAGCAACAGGAAGGCTGCGCCGAGCGCGACGATGCAGGCGACGACGTCAGTGAGCTGGTAGGCGAAGAAGTTCGAGGTGAACCACTGCGCGATACCGAAGGAGAGGCCGATAACCAGGGCTGCGGGTGCGGTCTCGCGGACGCCGCGCATGCCGTCGATAATGCCGGCGATGATGAAGGGGACGAAGAACGCCAGGAAGGGGGTCTGGTGGCCGACGATGGCAGCGATGTTCTCGGTCTGCTCGAGGGTGCGGCCGCCGACCTCGCCAGCGGTGGTAATCGGGATGGCGACGGCGCCGAACGCAACCGGCGCGGTGTTGGCAATCAGCACGATCGTTGCGGCGCGCAGCGGCTTGATGCCCAGGGCGAGAATCATGGTCGCGGTAATGGCGACGGGGGCGCCGAAGCCTGCGAGGGCCTCGAGCAGTCCGCCGAAGCAGAACGCGATGAGCATGGCCTGGATGCGCACGTCACCGTGGCCCATCTTGTCAAACACGAGCCGCAAATCTTCGAAGCGGCCCGAGGCGACCGTGATTTGGTAGAACCAGATCGCCGCCATGATGACAAAGACGATGGGGAGCAGGCCGAACAGGCCGCCGCGGAAGGCAGAGGAAATGGCCATTCCCGCGGGCATGTTGAAGCCAAAGATGGCGACCAGCAGGGCGGCGACGAGGGCGACGAGGCCGGAGAGGTGCGCGCTGGCTTTCACGCCCAGCAGCATGATGAAGAAGGTGAGCAGCGGGATCGCCGACACCAATGCGGAAAGGCCGACGCTGCCCCCGACTGCGTCGGTGAAGACCTGGAACTGGTCCATGTTTGCGCTCCTTGGTTGGAAGGAAATGTATGAAATGCCACGCGGGGCGGTCCCCTGTGTGTGCGCCGACATTCTCACGGAATTATGACACGCGAGTAAACGTATTCGCAGGAGAATTTTGAGAAAAGTACATTCAACGCGAAACTATTCTGAGCTGGGGCGACGCCGGAGACGGGGGTGTAAAAGGTGGCCAGACGGGGGAGGAGGTACCACCATGCGAACCGGGAAACGTGGTGCGCACGCGGGCCATGGAGAGAATGCGGTAGGGGTGAATTAGACTTGCACCCCATGACGCCAGCAGACCTTTCTCAGCTCATCAGGACGACGACCGTTTCCGTGCTCAAGCAGCACGACCTCGACGCATCCGTAGTGCCGGACAACGTCACCGTGGAGCGCCCGCGCAACCCGGAGCACGGCGACTACGCCACCAACATCGCGCTGCAGGTGGCCAAGAAGGCGGGGACCAACCCGCGCGAGCTCGCCACCTGGCTGGCCGAGGCGCTGTCGTCGGACGATGCAGTGGACACCGCCGAGGTCGCGGGCCCCGGGTTCCTCAACCTGCGCCTGGCATCCGCCGCGCAGGGGCGCCTGGTTGGCCAGATCCTGGACACGGGAGAGGGCTTCGGCGGCTCGACCCTGTACGAGGGTGAGAAGATCAACCTCGAGTTCGTCTCTGCAAACCCGACCGGCCCGATCCACCTGGGCGGCACCCGCTGGGCTGCTGTGGGCGATTCGCTGGGGCGCGTGCTGGAGGCCTCCGGCGCCGAGGTGACCCGCGAGTATTACTTCAACGACCACGGCGGGCAGATCGACCGCTTTGCCCGCTCCCTCGTGGCCGCGGCGAAGGGGGAGCCGACCCCCGAGGACGGTTACGGCGGGGACTACATCAAGGAGATTGCGGGCGCTGTCGTCGATAAGCATGCCGATGCACTCGACGGCGATGACGCGCAGGTGCAGGAAAATTTCCGCGCGGCTGGCGTGGAGATGATGTTTGCGCAGATCAAGGAGTCGCTGCACGAGTTTGGCGTGGACTTCGACGTGTTCTTCCACGAGAATTCACTGTTCGAGTCGGGCGCGGTGGACAAGGCGATCCAGACGCTGAAGGACAATGGGAACCTCTACGAGGCCGAGGGGGCCTGGTGGCTGCGCTCGAGCGACTTCGGCGACGACAAAGACCGCGTGGTGCTGAAGTCCGACGGCAACGCCGCCTACATTGCGGGCGATATTGCCTACGTGGCGGACAAGTTTGATCGCGGCCACGACCTGGCCATCTACATGCTCGGCGCGGACCACCACGGCTACATCGCGCGACTGCGGGCCGCAGCGCAGGCGCTGGGCTACAACCCGGAGGCCGTCGAGGTGCTCATCGGCCAGATGGTGAACCTGGTGCGCGACGGCAAGCCGGTGAAGATGTCCAAGCGCGCGGGCACGATCATCACGCTGGATGATCTTGTGGACGCCATCGGTGTGGACGGCGCGCGCTACTCGCTGGTCCGCTCCTCCGTCGACTCCAGCTTGGACATCGACCTGGACCTGTGGACGAAGCAGTCCAGCGACAACCCGGTCTACTACGTGCAGTACGGCCACGCGCGCCTGTGCTCGCTGGCACGCAACGCGCAGGACGCCGGCGTGAGCGCCGAGGGCGCGGACTTCGCGCTGCTCACGCACGAGAAGGAGGGTGACCTGATCCGCACGCTCGGCGAGTTCCCGGCAGTGGTCAAGGCCGCCGCCGAGCTGCGCGAGCCGCACCGCATTGCCCGCTACGCCGAGGAGCTGGCGAGCTCCTTCCACAAGTTCTACGACTCCTGCCAGGTCCTGCCGAAGGCCGGCGAGGACACCGCCCCGATCCACAGCGCGCGCTTCGCGCTGTCTATGGCCACCCGCCAGGTGCTGGAAAACGCGCTGCGCATGGTCGGCGTGTCCGCTCCGGAGCGGATGTAGGGGGGCTGGCGCACCATGGATAATGCTGTAGAAACCCCGTCTGCGCAGCAGTTTAATGAGCTCCCCGCGCACGTCTGGCCCCGCAACGCGGCGCGCCAGGAGGATGGCGTGATCACCATCGCGGGTGTGCCACTGCCCGAGATCGCCGCGGAGTACGGCACGCCCGTCATGGTGGTGGACGAGGACGATTTCCGTTCGCGGTGCCGCGACATGGCAGAGGCGTTCGGCTCCGCCCGCAACGTGCACTACGCGTCGAAGGCGTTTTTGACCCGCCACATCGCCCGCTGGGTTGACGAGGAAGGCCTGGCCCTCGACGTAGCGAGCGAGAACGAGCTGCGCATCGCGCTGGCCGCCGATTTCCCGCCGGAGCGGATCACGGTCCACGGCAACAACAAGTCCGCCAGCTTCCTGCGCCTGTGCCTGGACGCCGGCGTGGGCCACGTGGTGATCGACTCCCGCCAGGAACTCACCGAACTCGCGGCGCTGGCGGAAGAGTGCGGCAAGGTGCAGGACGTCTTCGTCCGCGCCAAGCCGGGCGTGGACGCGCACACGCACGAGTTCATCGCCACCAGCCACGAGGACCAGAAGTTCGGCCTGTCGCTCGCCTCCGGCTCGGCGTATGAGGCCGCGGCCGCCGCGATCCGCTCGCCGCACCTGGAGCTCACCGGCCTGCACTGCCACGTAGGCTCCCAGGTCTTCGACGCGGAGGGCTTCAAGCTCGCCGCCCAGCGCGTCCTTGGCCTCTACGCCCAGATCTGGAAGGAGCAGGGCGTCGCGCTCAAGTTCCTCGACTTAGGCGGCGGCTACGGCATTGCATACATGAACGGCGAGGAACCGCTTGACGTCGAGGCGGTGGCGAAGGACCTCCTGCGCGAGGTCCAGCACGTCGCCGACGACCTGGGCATCGAGGCCCCCACGGTGGTGGTCGAGCCCGGCCGCGCCATCGCGGGCCCGTCCACGGTAACGGTGTACCGCGCCGGCATCGTCAAGGACGTCCACACCTCGTACACCGCGACGCGCCGCTACATCGCGGTCGACGGCGGCATGAGCGATAACATCAGGCCAGCGCTCTACGCATCGCTTTACGACGCCCGCGTGGCCAACCGCTTCACCGAGGGCACCCCGGTGCCGACGCGCCTGGTCGGCTCGCATTGCGAGTCTGGCGACATCCTGGTGGAAAACGCCGCGTGGCCCGACGACATTGCGTCCGACGACCTTATCGCCATCGCGGCGACGGGCGCGTACTGCTACTCCATGAGCTCGAACTACAACTCCTTCGGGCGCCCGGCCGTGGTTGCCGTGCGCGCGGGGCAGGTAAAACCCATGGTCAGGCGCGAAACGGTCGAGGACATTTTGGCCCGCGAATATTAACACCGGTACCCGGCCCCGAAAAAGTAGACCAAGCGGTACACTGTGCCGGGTACGCAGACCCGTTACTTGAGGAGAGGGAACACGCATGACCGTCGCAAGCGTCGAAGGCCACAACGGCAACTACCCGGGCAAGGGGATTGGACACGCCGTGGGCGTGGCCGTGCTGGGCAAGGGCACCGTGGGCACCGAGGTGCTGCGCCTGCTCAAGGAGTTTTCTGACAGCCTGGAGCAGCGCGTCGGCGGTCCGCTCGAGGTCCGCGGCGTCGCCGTGTCCAACCTGGACAAGCACAAGGACGCACCGGAAGTCCAGGGCGTGTACCTGACCGATGATGCCTCGGAGCTGGTCACGCGCGACGACGTCGACGTCGTCGTGGAGCTGATCGGTGGCATCGATTACCCGCGCGAGCTGGTGCTCAAAGCGCTGCACGCGGGGAAGTCCGTCGTGACCGCTAACAAGGCGCTGGTGGCGGCGCACGGCTCCGAGCTGGCGGACGCCGCCAACGAGGCCGGCGTGGACCTCTACTACGAGGCGGCCGTCGCTGCGGCCATCCCCGTGGTTGGCATGCTGCGCCGCTCGCTGGCGGGCGACAAGGTGGAGCGGATCTCCGGCATCGTCAACGGCACCACCAACTTCATCCTGGACGCCATGGCGTCGACTGGCGCGAGCTACGAGGACGCGCTGGCGGAGGCGACCCGCCTGGGCTACGCCGAGGCCGACCCGACCGCGGATGTGGAGGGCCACGACGCGGCGTCGAAAGCCGCGATCCTTGCGTCCATGGGCTTCCACACCCGCGTGACCTTTGACGATGTGTACTGCGAGGGGATCTCCAAGATCACTGCGGATGACATCGCGGCGGCGAAGAAGTCGAACCAGACGATCAAGCTGCTGGCCATCTGCGAGCGGCTGTACGACGACGCGGGCAACACCACCGCCGTCAACGCCCGCGTCCACCCGACCCTGGTGCCCAACGAGCACCCGCTGGCCACGGTGGATAAGTCCTACAACGCCATCTTCGTGGAGGCGGAGGCGGCCGGGCGCCTCATGTTCTACGGCAACGGCGCCGGCGGTGCGCCCACGGCGTCGGCGGTGCTCGGCGACCTGGTCGGCGCCGCCCGCAACAAGGTGCACGGCGGCCGCGCCCCCGCGGAGAACCCCTACGCCGACTACGACGTCGTGGCCTTCGATGAGGTCCCCACGCGCTACCACATCAACATGACGGTCTCCGACCGCGTCGGCGTGCTGGCCGACCTCGCTCGGCACTTTGCCGACGACGGCGTCTCGCTCTCCGCGGTGCGCCAGGAAGAGTCCGGGAACGAGGCCCACCTCATCGTGGTCACCCACAAGGCGTTGGAGAAGGACCTGCGCGCGATTGTGCAGAGGCTTTCTGAGCATGACGCCGTCCAGGCGGTTAACTCCGTCATCCGTCTCGACTCCTAAGGGAGGAAAGGAACGCAATGCCCACCGACCTGCAAGTAGGCCTCAAGGCCACCGTGACCGTCCCGGGTTCCTCCGCGAACCTGGGCCCGGGGTTTGACACCCTGGGCATCGCCGTGAGCATCTACGACACGGTGGAGGTCGAGGTCACCGCGTCCGGGCTGGACGTACAGATCTTTGGCGAGGGCGCCGACGAGCTGCCGCGTGACAACTCCCACCTGGTGGTGAAGGCGATCCGCTCCGGGCTCAAGGCGGCTGACGTTGAGGCACCGGGGCTGAAAGTGACCTGCAACAACAACATCCCGCAGTCGCGCGGCCTCGGGTCCTCCGCGGCCGCCGCGGTGGCGGGCGTTGTCGCCGCGAACACGCTCGCGGGCGGTCCGCTGAGCACCGACGAGATCGTCCAGCTGTCCAGCGAATTCGAGGGGCACCCCGACAACGCCGGCGCGTCCGTACTCGGCGCGGCAGTCGTGTCCTGGACGGAAATCCCGGTGGACGGGCGCTCCCTGCCCGAGTATCGGGCTGTGGGCGTAGACGTCGACCCGCGGATCCGCGCCTACGCGCTGGTCCCGGACTTCCACGCCTCCACCAACGCGGTGCGCAAGGTGCTGCCCAGCCACGTCACGCACACGGACGCGCGCTTCAACGTGTCGCGCACCGCGGTGATGACGGTAGCGATTCAGAACCACCCGGAGCTGCTCTGGGAGGGCACCCGCGACCGCCTGCACCAGCCGTACCGGTCCGACGTACTCCCGGTGACGGCGGAGTGGGTCAACCGCCTGCGCAACCGCGGCTACGCCGCGTACCTGTCCGGCGCCGGCCCGACCGCGATGGTGCTGTGCACCGAGCCCGTCGACGAGGCGATCCTGGACGAGGCCCGCGCCGCCGGCCTGCGCGTGCTGGACCTCGAGGTCGCCGGCCCAGTCAAAGCCGAGCTGACGAGCGACTAGGGGCGAGCGCCTAGCGCCGCAGGCCGTCCATCCCGCCGCGCAGGCTTGCCACCCCGCGCACGCCCCGAGCCTCGAGCGCGGCGACCGCCCGCGCGGAGCGGGCGCCCGAGGCACAGATGAGCACCCCGCCGCCTGCTAACTCCGGCGGGGTGTAGCCGTCGAGGACCCTGCCCAGCGGCACGTTGATCGCGCCCCGGATGTGGTCGGTGGCGTATTCGGAGGGCTCGCGGACGTCGATAAGCACTGCCCCCGGCGATATGCTGCCTACTTCCGTGGGCCCGTGCGGTGGGTCAAGCTCGCGGACGCGCTCGGTCACGGCTGGGTCCGCATTAAGCGGGACGTATTCCCAAGTGCCGGCGAGGCCGTCGAAGTAACCGAGCGTGCCCACGAGCGGCGTGCCGATACCGATGGCGAGCTTGAGCGCCTCCATCGCCATCGCGGAGCCGACGACGCCGACGAGCGGACCAAGCACGCCCGCCTGCGAGCACGACGGGACCGAGCCGGGTGGCGGCGGGGCGGGGAAGAGGTCCTCGTAGACGGGGCCGTGGCCGGCCCAGAAGACGGAGAGCTGCGCCTCGACACCGAGGATGGAGCCCCAGATGTGCGGGATGCCCAGGCGTGCCGCCGCGTGAGAGATGACGTGGCGGGTGTCAAAGTTGTCGGAGCCGTCGAGGACCATGTCTGCGCTGGCGAGCTGCGCCACGGCGTTGTCCCATGTCAGGCGCGTGCGGACCGGGTCGACCTCCGTGTCGGGGTTGAGGGCTTCGAGCGCGTCCATGGCGGAGAGCACTTTAGCGTCGCCGACGGTGCCGGTGGTGTGGATGACTTGGCGGTGCAGGTTGGAGAGGGCGACCGCGTCGTCGTCGATAAGCACGATGCTCCCGACGCCCGCGCCCGCGAGGTAGAGGAGGGCGGGGGAGCCGAGGCCGCCCGCGCCGACGACGGCGATGCGCGCGCCGCGGAGTTTCTGCTGGGCGGCCTCGCCGATGAGCGCGGTTTGGCGCACGTAGCGGCTATCCATCAATGCCCACCCACTGGGTCTCGCCGCTGGCCATGACCTGCCGTTTCCAGATCGGCACCTCGGACTTGACGCGGTCGGCGGTTGTCTCGCACGCGTCGAAGGCGTCGCCGCGGTGCGCGCTGGCGGCGAGGACGAGGAAGGCGAGCTTGCCGATGGGCACCTCGCCCGTGCGGTGCGCGGTGAAGAGGCGGACGGGGTGGGCGGCCGCGACCTCCGCGGCGACGCGCCGCAGCTCATCGGTGGCGCTGGGGTGCGCCTCGTAGGTGAGGGTACGGACGCGCTGGCCGCCGTCGTGGTCGCGGACAATCCCGTCGAAGCGGACGAGCGCGCCCATCGCGTCGGTGAGTGTGTCGGTGGTGGCCTGCTGTGCGAGCAGTTCGAGCGGTTGGTCCGTGACAACGGCGCCGATGACCTGGCCGGTCTGCGCGGCGACGTAGTCGGGGTCGGGGCGGCTAGTGTGCATGGTTGCCTTCCAGCTGGTCGAGGAGGTGGGGCAGGATCGGGGCGAGCACCGCGCAGCCGTCTTGCACGCCGCCGCGCGACCCGGGCAGCGCCATGATGAAGGTGCCGCGCTGGGTGATTCCGGCGACGGTGCGCGAGAGGATAGCGGTCGGGGTGGAGGCGAGACCTTGATGGTAGAAGGCGTGCGCGATCCCCGGGAGCTCGCGGTCCACGTGCGCGGCGACGGCCTCGACCGTGCGGTCGTCGGGGCTGACGCCCGTACCGCCGGAGATGAGGACGACGCTGGGCCGGCGGGCGATGGCGTCGCGTACAGCGGCGTCGATGGCGGCGTCCGCGACCACGGTGGCGTCCGGGGTGCGCAGGCCCATTCCGCGCAGGAACTCGACCGCGATCGGCCCGGATTTATCCTGGTAGATGCCTTGCGACGCCCGCGTGGACGCGACGATGACCTCTGCGTTTCTCATAGCGTCCCCATCGTACCGCCGGGCGCTACAGTGGGTACGCGGCGGCGAGCTCGCCGGCCCGCAGGGTGGCACCCGCGGGAATCCGGATGAGGTGCGTTGCCTGCGCCCCCTGCGCGAGGAGGTGTGAGCCGGGGCCGCCGATCGGCCGAATCGCCCCGTGCTTGACCGCGCCACGCAAAAACTGCTCCTTGTCCTCCAACCCCGCGACGTCGCAAGCAAGCGGCGCCAGAATCGGCTCGGGTGCGTGCCCGAGCAGCGGCGCCACGTAGGTGCGGAAGCTGACCAGCGTGGAGATTGGGTTGCCGGGCAGGCTGATCACGGGCGTCTCGGCGAAGCGGCTGAGTCCTTGCGGACCTCCCGGTTGCTGGGCCACGTGCCCGTACCAGCCCTGGCGGAAGATTTGGCGGACCACCTCGAACTTGCCGTGGCTGATCCCGCCGGAGGTGACCACTGCGTCCGGCGCGTGCTCCGCGATTGCATCCCGCACCTGCGCCTCCAGCTCGTCCGGGTCATCGCTGGTGCGCACGTGCGCTGCAACCGCGATGCCGTACCGCGACGCCAACGCCCGCAGCATCGGCCCGTTCGCGTCGGGGATCGTCGCGGGGCCGGCAGGCCTTGCGGTGACTTCGGCGCCCCCGGTGACGATGACAATCCGCGCCGCCTGCTCGACCTCGACCTCGCCGATGCCCTGGCTTGCCAGCGCGCCGACGAGCGCCGGGGTAACCGGCGCGCCCGCCGGAGCGAGCTCCTCGCCCGCCGCGATGTCGGACCCCGCCCGCCGCACGAAGGCGCCTTCTTCCGTTGCCGGCAGGCGCACGCGTTCGCCCTCGCCGACGAACTCGCCCGGGTCGCACGCCTCCACAGGCACGACCGCCCGCGTCCCGCGCGGCAGCTTCGCCCCCGTCATCACCGGCGCCGCCAGCGCGCCCAGCCCCACCGGGTACGCGGTGTCCGGGTCCGCGCCCGCAGCAACTGTGGGGCCGACTACCGCCTCGCGAGCGCCCGCCTCACCCACCGCGTACCCATCCATCTGCGAGTTTGTAAAGGACGGTTGCTGGCGCGGCGCCACGACGGCGCTAGCAAGCACCGCGTTGCGTGCGGCGGCGTTAAGCGGCGAGGTCGGCTCGCTGCGGCGCTCGCCCAGCGCTGCAGCCACCGCGGCGAAATGCGTTTCGGGGGTTCGGCTCATGGGGCCATCGTACGGCGCAGCACGCAGGTATCGTGTGAGCATGCAGATCCACTACTTCGCCGCCGCCCGCGCGGCCACCGGCACGCCGTGCGAGTACGTCCGCGAGTTCTCAACGCTCGAGCAGTTGCTTATCGACGCCACGTCGCGCCACACCGGCACCACCGATTCCGGCCAGACGCTCGCGGACATCGTGGCGCGCTGCACATTCCTCGTCGACGGCACCCGGTCGGATCCTTCCACGCTGCTGGCCGGCGCGTCGCGCGTCGACGTGCTTCCACCGTTCGCGGGTGGGTAGTGAAGTTTTTCCGCACGTGCGGAAAAACTTCACCCGTGTTCCGCCGGGATGAGCTTGACCTTCCGGGCATCTAACGTGCAGGTCACCTGCGTTCCGGGCGCGAGATCTTGCCGCAGCACCGCCTCGCGGTCCACGAGCAGCGAAACGTAGTGCTCGGTGTGCTCGGCGTCCCCGCCCACGGCCAGCTCGACGGCGGTGCCGCCTCCTGGCAGCAGTTCGACCGCGCTGACCCGCCCGCGGAGCAGGTGGGAGCCCGCGGGCTGTGGGGTGCGAATCACAGAGAGCGCGTCCGGGGGGAAGGAGGCGCGGAGGGGGCGGGGCACGGTGGTGTCGGTAAGCGGTGGCCCCTCGAGCAGGCTGAGGTCCGCGAGCAGGTTCATGCCCAGTAGGCGTGCGGAAAATGCGGTGGCGGGGGCGGCGAGCTCGTCGGCGGCGGGGCGCAGGCTGACGACGCTGCCGCTGCGCATGACGGCGACGTGGTCCGCAAGCGTCGCGACGTCGATGGCGTCGTGCGTGACCACGATCGTGGTGCGTTCGCGGGCCGTGGCCTGCAGCAGGCGGCGCCACTGGGCGGTGGTGGCGGCGTCGATGGCGGCGAGCGGCTCGTCGAGGATGAGCACGCGGGGGCGGGCGGCGAGCGCGCGGACCAGCGCGACCTGGGCGGCCTGCCCGCCGGACAGCGCGGGGACGGGGACGTCTGCCAGCGATGCGAGCCCGGCCGCGCGCAGCAGCTGCTCGGCGCTGCGGGTGACCATAGCGAGAGCGGTGCGCGGCGTCGCGGTCGGCGGCAGTGCGGGGTCCTGCGTGAGCAGCACTACGCCCCGTTGCTTTGCAACGCCCCTGGCCAGCGTCGTCTTCCCCGCGCCATTCGGCCCGATGAGCGCCGTCGTTGCGTTGGCGGGGAAGCGGGTGGCGCCGGCACGGACTTCCTCGCCGCGCGCGTCGGGGCGGGTCAGCTGACTGAGTTTCGCGGCGTCGATCGTGCCGGTTTCCCGCGGTTGTTCCGCGGGCCGGTGTCGGCCGCGCCACTGCGCGAGCGCGGCTGGCAGGGCGGTTGCCGCCAGCGCGAGGACCGCGAACCCCACCAGAATGGCGGAAAGCCCGTAGGCGAGTGACTGGTCGACCTCGCGCGCCAGGTAGATCCCCAGCGGCATGGTTCGTGTGGTGCCAGGCATGGAGCCGGCAAAGGTGAGGGTGGTGCCGAACTCGCCCAGCGAGCGGGCGAATGCGAGCCCAGCGGCGGTGACGAGAGCCGGGGCGATGGCGGGCAGGATAATCCGGCGAACGATCCGTCCCGGCGGGATCCCGACCGCCTCCGCCGAAGCGGCCACCTCCGGCCCCAGCTGGCGCAGCGCGGAATCGAGCGTGATGACCACGAAGGGCAGGGCAACGTACACGTGAGCGGCGACAACGCCGGGGAAGGCGAAGGCGAATTGCCAGTGCAGCGCGTCGAGGAGCGGGGCGGCGAGGCCCCGCCTGCCGATGAGCGCCGAGAGCGCAAGGCCCGCGACCACCGGCGGCATTGCCAGTGGCAGGAGGACGAGGAGCCGCGCCAGCGATGACCCGCGGCGGACCCGCTGGAGCCACAGCGCCAGCGGCGTGCCGAGCGCGACCGCGATGACCGTGGCAAGCATGGCCGACGCAACCGTTACCCGCAGCAGTTCGTGCGTTTCCGGTGTCCGGAGCACGGCGCCGAGGTCGGTCCACGGCACGCGCGCTCCGAGCGCAAACACGGGCAGGACGATGAGCGCGAGCGTGATCGCCGCCAGCGCCGAAACGGCTGGCGGGGTAGGGTTCGGCCGAGCGCGCATCATGCTGCCGGGGTGAAGCCGGACTGCTCCCACATCTCGCGCGCCTGCGGGCTGTGGAGTCGGTGCACCAGTTCGCCCGCCTCGCCCGGGTGCTCGGAGCTCGTGACGACGCCCGCGACCAGGGAGTTCGGGAACTCGGCGGCGTGCGGAATGTCGACGGTGTCCACGTCGCCGCCCGCCGCAGCCGCGTCGGTGCGGTACACGAACGCGGCGTCGGCTTCGCCCGAGACCACTTTGCCCAGCGTGTCTGCCACGTTGTGCTCCAGCGAGACGGGGTGAACGTCGAGCGAGTTGGCGCGGAGAAGCTGCTGCGACACCGCGCCGCAGGGGACTTGGGCGTCGCACATGACGAAGTTCACGTCGCCGCGCTCCAGGTCATCGACGCTGCGCACGCCCGCCGGGTTTCCCTTCGGCACCACGAGCACCATCGAATTCGTCGCCACGACCTCGGGATCGTGCGCTACGCCCGCGCGCACCGCGTCGTCCATGTTTTTCTCGTCGGCGGTGATGAGCACGTCGCCGGGTGCGCCGTCGCGCAGCTGCTGCACGAGGGTGGAGGAGCCTGCGTTGTTGAAGGTGAGTGGGGCGTCGATAAGCGTGCGCATCTCGTCGTTGAGGACTCTTGTCGACGCCGCGCCGAGGACGACCACCGCCTCGCTGCCGCCGGGAACGGGGTCGCTTGCGCACGAGGCGAGCAGGGATGCGAGCGCGGTCGCGGCGATGGCGGCGTGAACGGCGCGCACGGCGGCTCCTTTGTGGCGGCGAGTTGTACGGAGAGAATCTACCACGCAGGGGTGGGCGCAACGGCGCGGTGCAATGAGCCGATTTTTCCGCACAGGCGGAATTTCTGGCGGGCCGATTTTTCCGCACAGGCGGAAAACCGAATGCATGTGTGTGCGTAAATGTGGCGGGTTCTAAGAGGAGAATGTTCGGCCGTAGTATGCGCGATTACCTGCTATGTTCGAAATGTTCTGACTCCGTGTTCGGTGGGGGTGTTAGTGTTCGCACAAACATGAGATCGATGATTCGGAGACAGGACAGTGACTACCACCTTGGAGCGGCCGAAGAGCCTCAAAGCGCTCTCGGCGGAGATAGTGAAAGCGAGCCACGCGCTGAGCCAGAGCCACGCTGCGGTGCTGGATGCGATAGGGCAGTTTGATGAGGCAGACTACGCCGGCGAAACCGGGTGCCGCAGCACCGCGGCGTGGCTCATCCGTTACTGCAGGATGAAGAAGTCCCGCGCCTACGAATACGCTGATGTTGCCCGCAAGCTGCGCCCATACGAGCTGCTTCGTGAGGCGTTTGCTGGTGGGGAGCTTGATTATTCGACGGTCAGGCTTGTCCTGAAGTACATCACGCCGGACAACGAGGCGGTGCTTGTTGAGCAGGCTGTTGAGCTGGGTTACCACGGGCTCAAGCAGGCGCTGGCGGGCAGTATGGAGAACGATTCGGGCGGATCCACGCACTCCGCCAATGGGTTGCAGCTGAGGGAGGATGGGGAGAAGACTCGAATCTGGGGCACGATGAGCGCTGTCGACGGAGCGCAGTTCAAAGCGGCGCTGAAGGCAGGGGCGCTGGCGTACCACGCCGGGATGAGCGACATGCGCGACTACCTGGATGCGGACGGCATGCTGGACCACGCCAAGCTGGACGCGGCGCTGGACAAGGTCGCCGACCTCCCGGACGCCGCGCAGGCTGACCTGCTGAAATCGGGGACGGGTCTGCCTCCGCAGCGGCTGCTGCTCGCGTCGCTGATGGGGATGGTGCAGCTGGTCCGCTCGGGGATGGCCAGGTCGACCAAGCTCGCCCCGGCAGCGCAGGTGACCATCATGATGGACACCCAGGGGCGGGGATATTTGCCCAACAACACTTCGGTGCCGGCGTTCAGGCTGGCAAACATCGCGGCGAACGCAGAGGCGCGCGGCGTGCTCGCCGACACCCACGGGCTGATCATCAATTACGGGAGAAAGCGCAGGCTGGCCAGCAAAACCCAGATGCAGGCGCTCTCCGCGATGTGGGGAAGTCAATGTGCCATGCCCGGATGCACGCATGAGCACTTCATCGAGGCGCACCACATCGACGACTGGGCCAACGGCGGGCTGACCGACCTGGACAACCTCCTCCCGCTGTGCAGTTCGTGCCACTCCATGGTCTCCGACGGGGAAATACGAATTCTGCGACAGGGCGACGACATCCACTTCGTCGGTCCCGACGGCGCGCGGTGGGTCTCGCGGGACCGGCGCACCCCGCTGCGCGACGACGATGCCCGCGTCATGGCGGAGCTGCCAGATTACGGCGAATGCTTCGACGATTGGTTGGACGCATGAGTGGGGCCGAGTTCGACCTCACCGAGGGCGCCCAGTTCCTCTGGGGTGTCGTAGTCCTGCTCGCGGCCGTCGCCAGGTACGCGCGCCACCTGCGTGGGGGCGTCGAAAAGCCGCTTTGCGGCGACGCCGCTTGTGCCTCCGCGCTCGAGCGCCCGGAGCAGCGCTGTGCGGTGC
Organism: Corynebacterium gottingense; assembly: GCF_002285125.1. Lineage (NCBI taxonomy): Bacteria > Bacillati > Actinomycetota > Actinomycetes > Mycobacteriales > Corynebacteriaceae > Corynebacterium > Corynebacterium gottingense. The sequence goes on along the minus strand of NZ_NSGN01000002.1, from coordinate 167,805 downwards.
CAGACGGCGCACAACGGCTGCAAGTAGCTGTCTTCGGCTTCGACTGCAGCGACGTCGGTCTCCTTGTCGGTGAGGGTGCGCACCAGGCAGGGCAGCAGCGCGCCGGACCGGGGAGCGTCCACGGCGATCACGCCGACGAGGTCGGTTTCGAGCGCGCCCAGACCCGCGGCAATCCCCGCGACGGGGCCGCCGAACGGCGGGTCCTCTGCGACCTGGCTGACGCCGCGCAGTCCCAGCGGGAATGGGGACACCACCACGACGTCCGCATCGTCCGGCAACGAGGCGATGACGTGGTCGACCAGCCGCTGGCCGTCGAGTTTGACCTGCGCCTTCTCCGCGCCCATGCGCGTGGACCTGCCGCCAGCGAGGACGATGACGCCGAGCGACACGCGCTACGCCTCCGGCTGCTCGCGCAGCGTGGGCAGCTCGCGCGACCAGTCACCGGAGCGCCCACCCGACTTCGCCGTAATGCCGCAGCGGCGGATGTACGCGGACCGGTCCACACCCTTCACCATGTCCACGATCGACAGCGCGGCGACGTTCACCGCTGTGAGCGCCTCCATCTCCACGCCGGTACGGTCAGCAGTGCGCACTGTCGCCTGGATAAACACGTGGTCCTCGCGCAGCGCAATCTCGACCGCGCAGCCGTGCACGCCAATCGTGTGCGCCAGCGGCAGCAACTCTGGCACGCGCTTCGCAGCGGCGATCCCGGCGACGCGCGCCACCGCGAGCACGTCGCCCTTCGGCACGGTTCCGTTCGCCAGCGCCGCCATCACCTCGGGCGAGCACGCGACCTCGCCCTGCGCCGTCGCCGTGCGCACGGTCGGCCGCTTCTCCGTGACGTCGACCATGTAGGCCTCGCCAGCGCCGTTCAAGTGGGTGAATTCCATCATGCTCCTTAGAGATATACGTGTACTGGGCCAGAGTGCTTATCGACGACAGCGAGCCCGTCCACACCCGCCAACGATGCCACGAAACTCGAGCTCGTCGCCGCCGAAAACGGCTCCGCCACCGCCCGGTCGCCGTCGTACCGCAGCCGGACGGGAACCGCGAACGTCGTGTCCGGCCTCGATGTCGACGGGAACCCGGGTGCACGCTCGGTCACAACCCGCGGACGCTCGGCGAGACGCAGTCGGTCAGTGCGACCGGCGTGGGCTGCAATCAACGGCGCGGCGTACAGGACGAACGAGACGTAGGCGGCAACCGGATTGCCCGGCACGCACACCATTGGGGTGCCGCGGAACGTGCCGGCCCCCTGTGGGCTGCCGGGGCGTTGCGCAACGTGGCCGAACCACATCGACCCGCTCGCCTCGTCCTCCGCCACCGCGCGGACCACATCGAACGCTCCGGCGCTGACGCCGCCGGAAGTAATGACCAGGTCTGAGGATGCGGCGGCGCGGGCAAGGAGGTCCGCGGCGTCGGTGGCGGCGTCGTTGGCGTGGAAGCGCTGGACGGTCCCGCGGTGCCCGGTCGCTGCGGCGGCCAGTTCTGCGAGCATTGGCAGGTTCGAGTCGGGGATCTGCGGGCCGCTGACCGCGCCGGGCCAGGGCACGAGTTCGCTCCCCGTGGACACGACGGCGATGCGAGGCGCCGCGAAGACGTCGACGGTGCGAATGCCGGTGGAGACGCACGCGGCGAGCGTGGGGGCGTCGCAAAGCGTGCCGCGGCTGGCTATCCGCGTGCCGGGGCGGACGTTCTCGCCGGCGCGCCGGATGTGGCGGCGCGAGGTGTCGGCTTCGTTGATGGTCACGTGCTGCGGGAGCGGGTGCGGGCCGCGGGGGATGCTGGTCTGCTCGACCGGGACGACAATCAGGTCGGAGTCGGCTCCGTCGACGGGGGCGCCCGTCATGACCCGGATGGCGTGGCCCGCGGGGCAGGCGAGTGCGGGCGAGCCGGCGGGGACGTCGCCCGCGACCGGGAGCGTCCACGGGCCGGGGGCGGGGAGGTCTGTCGCGTGGACGGCGAACCCGTCGACGGCGGAGTTGTCGAACGGGGGAACGGCGAGTGCTGCGCTGACATCGGAGGCGAGCACGAGGCCGGCTGCGGCGTCGAGCGGGACGTCGCGTTCGACGCGCGGGTGGGCGAGCGAGAGCACGCGTTCGAGGTGTTCGGTAACGCTCGGCCGTGTGCCCTGGCCTTCTCCGGGGTGGTGGGCGCGCATGGGTTAGCCGCCGATCTCGCTCATGAGGCGTTCGGGCTGGAGGAAGCCTTCGTCGTCAATGCCGTGACCTGGCTTCTTCAGCCACATGGCCTGGGCCCAGGCGTCGGCAAGTTCGTCGTCCGAGGCTCCTGCGCGCATGAGGTCGCGCAGCGACACCTCGTCCGCGGTTGAAGAGAATAGGCAGGAGCGGACCGCGCCATCTGTAGTGAGGCGCGTGCGGTCGCAGGCACCACAGAACGGGTGCGTCACCGATGCGATGACCCCCAGGGTGCCCGAGCGGGTGCCGTCCGTGATGTTCCACAGGGCGGCGGGTGCCGAGCCGCGCGGTGATTCGGCGGGCGAGAGCGCGTAGCGTTCCTCGACCCGGGCGAGGATGTCGGTGGCCGTCACCATGTCGCTGCGTCGCCAGTTTTCCCGCGGCCCCAGTGGCATCTGCTCGATGAAGCGCAGCTGGAGTCCCTTGTCCAGGGCGAAGTCGACGAGGTCGAGGATCCCGTCCTCGTTCACCCCCGGCATGACCACCGCGTTGACCTTGACGGGGGTCAGGCCGGCGGCGAGGGCGGCGTCGATGCCCGCGAAAACGTCGTGGATACGGTCGCGGCGCGTCAGGCGCGTGAACAGGTCCGGGCTCGTGGTGTCTAGGGACACGTTGATGCGGTCCAGCCCCGCATCGGCGAGCGCGGTGGCGCGGCGTGCCAGGCCTAGCGCGTTGGTGGTGAGGGCGGTGGTGGGAGGGGTGGGCGTGGCGTCGGTACGCATGCGCTTCGTCGCGGCGACAATCTGCTCGAGCGACTTGCGCAGGAGCGGCTCGCCACCGGTGAAGCGGACCTGGCGGATGCCCAGCGACTCGACGGCGAGACGGATGAGGCGGATGGTTTCCTCGTCCGTGAGTGCTTGCTCGGTGGGCATCCACTCGAGGCCGTCTGCCGGCATGCAGTACGTGCAGCGCAGGTTGCAGCGGTCGGTCAGGCTGACACGGAGGTCTCGGGCGGTGCGTCCGTAGCGGTCATCAAGCGTGCGGGCTCCTGTCACTTTCGCTCCTCTTCGTGCGCGGCCTCCACCTCCGCCGTCGACGGGTTGCCGTGCGACCGGTTGCCGGGGCCGGGTAGCGCGATGATGTCGAATTCGTCGCGGGCGAGGTGCTTGCGCAGGTCCTTCTTGTCAAACTTTCCCACGGAGGTTTTGTCGATGGAATCCACAAACGTCCAGTACTCCGGCGTCATCCACTTGGGTAGCACCGATTCCAGCCCGGCGCGCAGCCGCTCGGCGGTGGCGGGGGACGCCTCGATGCCTTTGAGCAGCTTCGTCACCGCGAGCGGGCGCTCGCCCCACTTCTTGTCGGGGATGCCGATGACGGCGCACTCGACGACGACGTCGGATTCCATGATGAGATTTTCCACCTGTGCGGAATAAATCCACTCGCCGCCGGAGCGGATGACGTCGCGGGCGCGGTCGTAGAGCGTCATGAACCCGTCGTTGGTCACGGTGCCAACGTCGCCGGTGCGGAGCCAGCCGTCGGCGGTGAAGTGCTTGCGGGCGTCGGTAATCTGCTCCCCGCGGAACTCGGAGGCGATTTCTCCGGGCTCCTGGGTCGGGGAGTGGTAGTAGCCCTTGGCCACGAGGTTGCCGCGGACCTGGATCTCGCCCTGGGTCAGGTCCGTCGAGGCCATGATCTGGCCGTCGTTGACCACCCGGTACTCCAGCGACGGCGAGAACCGGCCCTGGGAGATGCGGTACGCCCAGCGAGCCTCGCCGGACGCGCCCGACGGCGGGCGCGCAACCGTGCCCACCGTGGACGTTTCGGTCATGCCCCACACGTGGACAACGTCGACGCCGTAGCGCTCCTCCCACATCTTGATCAGCGCCGGCGGGGCGGGGGAGCCGCCGACGTAGAGCTCCTGCAGGCTCATGCGCTCCGGGGGATTGTGCAGGTAGTGGACCATCAGCTGGATCCAGAGTGTCGGCACGCCGTGGGCGACGCGCGGGTGCGTGGTGGCAATGAGCTTGGCCAGCGTCGGCGCGGACATGTCCGAGTCGGGCAGGACCAGGGGCGCGCCGGCGAGGAACGCGGCGAAGGGCACACCCCAGCTCAGCACGTGGTAGATGGGGATGCAGCAGAGGAAAGATTCGCCATGGGTCACGGCGAGCGAGTCCATGGCGCGCAGGCTTGTCGCCTCGAGCCACAGCGAGCGGTGCGAGTACGCCACGCCCTTCGGCGCGCCGGTCGTCGCGGTGGAGTACACCAGGGCGGCGGCCGTGTTTTCGGGGAGGGTGGGCCAGGGGAAGACGGTGCTGCGGCCGTCGAGAAGCTGCTCATAGCTCGCCGTGCGAACCCCCTCCGGAATCTCCTCCGAGGGTTCCGCGATGGGGTAGAGGCCGGTGAACACGACCGTCTCTACCAGCGGGCAGTGTGCGAGCAGGCGGCCGAGTTTGGGCGCGAGGCGCGGGTCGGCGACCACGACCTTCGCCCCGGAGTGGTTGACAATGTAGGCGATCTGGTCCTCCATGAGCTGGATATTCAGCGGCGTGAAGACCGCGCCCTTCGCGGCGACGGCGAACATCACCTCGAGGTGCTCGGCGCAGTTGTACATGAAGGTGGCCACGCGCTGGTCGCCGTCGATCCCCAGGTCATCGTGCAGTGCGTTGGCGAACGCCCCGGCGCGCGCGCCAATGTCCGCAAACGTGCATTCCTCTGCGCCGGTCGCGCGCCAGGTCGTGCACTTGGTGGACCCGTGGGTGTGCTGCCCGTAGTGCAAAATCTGCGCGACTGAGAACGGCACTTCCTGCATCGTTGAAAGCATGCGGTCTAGTCTAGCCAGTCCGACTCGCCGGAAAACAAGGGCAGGAAGTACACGTGTTGCGCTATGCGTTACACTGTTCGCGGGTTCGACATAGTGCCTGGGCGCTTGACGCGCAGTCGGGGTTCCAGGTAGTTCCCACCAACCCTCCGCACTCGTCGCGTCGCGCACGCAGGCGGCGCACGAATGGTGCGAGGCCAGTGATGCCTTGGCCACCACGACCTCGAGGCCTTTGAGGGGAACACTCGCGGCGAGCAAGTGCCGCATAGAGATTGACACGCCGGTTTAGGCGATGAACGTCCCACATATTGCGCACGGAAACGCGATCGCTTCCGGAGCGCCCGCCGGCTCCTTGGCGGGGGACACCACAATTGGTCAAGCGACGAAAGGACATTCGTGACCGACACGGGTAACGCGGCAGCAGGCGGCAACGCCGATCTTTCCGCACTCAAGATCCCCGAGCTGCGCAAGATGGCGGCGGAAAAGGGCCTGAAGGGCGTCTCCGGTTTGCGGAAGGGCGACCTGATCCAGGCGATTGTGACCGGGGAGGTTCCGCGCAAGGCACGCGCCGCGGCGGCCGAGGCAGCAGCCGAGGAACACACCAACGAAGGGCATCACCGCCGCGCTTCTCGACGCTCCGCTGGTCCCGCGGACGGTGAGCACGCAGCGCAGGACACGCAAGCGGAACAGCCGCAGCAGGGCGAGCAGGCTGAGAACGAGGGGCAGAAGTACGAATCGCGCTCGGCCGCGCGTCGGGCGCGCCGCAACCGCGCACGCCAGGACCAGGACGACAACAACAATCGCGACGACAAGCGCGATGAGAAGCGTGACAACAACGATCACGACAATCGCGACAACCGCGACAACAACAACGACAACAACGGTCGCGGCGGCAAGCACAACAATCGCGGCGGCCGAAACAATAACAACAACAACGACGACGGCAACCAGGGCGGTGGCGGGCGCCGCGGCCGCCGGAACCGCCGCAACCGGAACCGAAACCGTGACAACCGCGACAACCAGCACAATCAGAACGACAACAACCAGCAGTTCGACCCGGAGGAGCTGCAGGAAGTTGCCGGCATCGTGGACATCGTGGACAACAACGCCGCGTTTGTCCGCACCACCGGTTACCGCAAGAACAGCGCAGACGTGTACGTGAACCAGAAGCTGGTGCGCCAGAACGGCCTGCGCGCGGGCGACGCCGTGATCGGCCAGGTTCGCCAGAATGGGCAAAGCCATTCCCACGGCAACGGCCGCAACCGCCAGCGCTACAACCAGCTCGTCCGCGTCGACTCCGTCAACGGGATGACCACGGAGGAGGCGAAGCAACGCGCCGAGTTCCACAAGCTCACCCCGCTGTACCCGAACAAGCGCCTCCGCCTGGAGACCGAGCCGAAGATCCTCACCACCCGCGTGATCGACCTGGTCATGCCGATTGGTAAGGGGCAGCGCGCGCTGATCGTCTCCCCGCCGAAGGCTGGTAAGACGACGATCCTGCAGAACATCGCCAATGCGATCGCCACCAACAACCCGGAGTGCTACCTCATGGTCGTTCTCGTCGACGAGCGCCCGGAAGAGGTCACGGACATGCAGCGCAGCGTGAAGGGCGAGGTCATCGCGTCGACCTTCGATCGCCCGCCGTCAGAGCACACTGCCGTCGCGGAGCTCGCCATCGAGCGTGCGAAGCGTCTAGTGGAGATGGGCCAGGACGTCGTCGTGCTGCTCGACTCCATCACCCGCCTGGGCCGCGCGTACAACAACTCCTCGCCGGCGTCGGGCCGCATCCTTTCCGGTGGTGTGGACTCCAACGCCCTGTACCCGCCGAAGCGCTTCCTGGGTGCAGCCCGAAACATCGAGGAGGGCGGCTCGCTGACCATCATCGCGACCGCCATGGTGGAGACCGGTTCCGCCGGCGACACCGTCATCTTCGAGGAGTTCAAGGGCACCGGTAACGCGGAGCTCAAGCTGGACCGGAAGATCGCGGAGCGCCGCGTGTTCCCAGCGGTGGACGTCAACCCGTCCGGTACGCGCAAGGATGATCTGCTCATGAGCCCGGAGGAGACGCGCATTATGCACAAGCTGCGCCGCATCCTCTCGGCGCTGGATCCGCAGCAGTCCATCGATATGCTGATTAAGCAGCTGAAGAAGACGAAGTCGAACGGCGAGTTCCTCATGGGTGTGGCCAACTCCGCTCCCATGGTCGCGGACAAAGACGAAGAGGAGTACAAGTAATGGCGAATGAAGTCTCACTTGTAGACGACTACGTCTCCGAGTACCAGGGCATCCAGGCCCAGATGAGTGACCCGGAGGTGACCTCGGACCAGAACCTGTTCCGCAAGCTGTCCAAGCGCTACGCCGAGTTGCAGCCGATCATCAAAGCGAACGACGCGCTCCAGCAGGCCAAGGACGACCACGAGGCAGCAGCCGAGATGGCCAGCGAGGACAAGGAGTTCGCGGAGGAGGCGGAGCGCCTCGAGGGCGAGATCGTCCGCCTGGAGGAGGAGCTCGCAGACCTCCTCGCCCCGCGCGACGAGCACGATGGCGACGACGTCATCATGGAGCTCAAGGCCGGTGCGGGCGGCGAAGAGGCCGCCCTGTTCGCGGGCGACCTGGCGCGCATGTACCAGAAGTACTGCGAGAAGAACGGCCTGAAGTGGGACGTCCTCGACGCTGCGGAGACCGACCTCGGCGGTATCAAAGACATGACGGTGTCCGTCAAGGCAAAGAACCCGTCGCGCGACGGCGCCTGGTCCAAGCTGAAGTTCGAGGGCGGCGTCCACCGCGTGCAGCGCGTGCCTGTCACCGAGTCCCAGGGCCGCATCCAGACCTCTGCGGCAGGCGTCTACGTCTTCCCGGAGGCCGACGAGGTCGAGTCCGTCCACATTGACGAGAAGGACATCCGCGTCGACGTCTACCGCTCCTCCGGTAAGGGCGGCCAGGGCGTGAACACCACGGACTCCGCGGTGCGCATCACGCACCTGCCCACCAACATCGTGGTGACCTGCCAGAACGAGCGCTCCCAGATCCAGAACCGCGCCCGCGCGATGCAGGTCCTGCAGGCTCGCCTGGACCAGCTTGAGCGCGAGAAGACCGAGGCCGCAGAGGCCGAAGGCCGCGCCTCCCAGGTCCGTACGATGGACCGCTCGGAGCGCATCCGCACCTACAACTGGCCGGAGAACCGCATCTCGGATCACCGCATCAACTTCAAGGCGAACAACCTGGATTCGGTCCTCGACGGCAACATGGAGGACCTGATCACCGCGCTGCAGACCCACGAGCGCCAGGAGCGACTTGAAGCCGAGTAGGCGCACCACGATGCGGGAGCAGCTTCTCGACGCCACCTCGATCCTCGCCGACGCCGGCGTCCCCACCCCGGACGTCGACGCCCGCCTGCTCGCCGCCCACGTGCTGGGCGTGAGCCCGATGGCGGTGACGTTTGCGGAGGTGGACGAGACGTTTGCTGAGTGTTTCGCTGGCGTCGTTAAGCGTCGTGCGCAGCGCGAGCCGCTCCAGCACATCACGGGCACGGCCCCCTTCGGGCCGCTCGACCTCGCGGTCGGCCCTGGCGTGTTCATCCCGCGCCCGGAGACGGAAGTCCTGGCCGATTGGGCCGTGCGCACCCTCGCCGCCACGCCGGCGCCCACCGTGGTGGACATGGGTACCGGCTCGGGGGCGCTGGCCATCTACGTTGCCAGCCATATCCCCGAAGCACGTGTGTACGCCGTCGAGCTCTCCGCCACCGCGCGTGAGTACGCGGCGCGCAACGCCGCGTCGAACGGGGTGCGCATCACGCTTGTCGACGCCTCCATGACCGATCCCCAGCTCCTCCGCGACCTCGACGGCGCGGTGGACCTCGTGGTGGCCAACCCGCCGTACGTCCCGGAAACACCGGACCTCGAGCCGGAGGTGTACCTTGACCCGCCCGAGGCCGTCTTCTCCGGTGCCGACGGCATGGACGCGATCCGCGGGCTCGTACCGGTGGCCCAGCGCCTGCTGCGCCCCGGGGGCTGGTTGGGCGTGGAGCATGACGACGTGACGTCGACAAGCACGTGCTCCGTGATTGAGGCCTGCGGCGGCTTCGGCCCGCCGACGGTACTGCGCGACCTGGCCGGGCGGAACCGGTTTGTGCGCGCGAGTAAGCTGTAGCCGAAACGGAACCGAAGGAGCGTTATGGGGAGCATGATCTACAACTGCCTCGAGCCGAGCGGGCGCGAGGCGGGGCTGACCGCTGCGGTTGAACAGGTGCAGGCGGGTCGCTGCGTCGTGCTGCCCACGGACACGGTCTACGGGATCGGCGCTGACGCCTTTAATAACGACGCCGTGGCGAGCCTCCTGGCCACCAAGCGCCGCGGGCCGGACATGCCGGTGCCGGTGCTCGTCGGCTCCTGGACCACCATTCAGGGGCTCGTGCGGGAGTTCTCCGACACGGCGAAGACGCTGGTCGAGGCGTTTTGGCCGGGCGGGCTCTCCATCGTCGTCCCGGAGGCGCCGAGCCTGCCGTGGAACCTGGGCGATACGCGCGGCACCGTGCTGTTGCGCATGCCTAACCAGCCGCTCGCGCTGGAGCTGCTGCAGCGGACGGGGCCGATGGCGGTGTCGTCCGCCAACATCTCTGGCAATCCGCCGGCGCTCAACGCAGCGAACGCGAAGCAGCAGTTTGGCGACGCGATCGGCGTGTACCTCGACGGTGGCGACGCGCAGGTGGGCGAGCCTTCCACGATCATCGACATCTCCGGCCGCCACCCGCAGATCTTGCGCGAGGCCGCGATCAGCGCCGAACGGCTCGGTGAAGTCCTGAACCTTGACCCGGAGAGCTTGCGGAGGAAGTAGATGACGGGAGCTGGCGTCCCGCTGCGCGAGCTCGGCCTCGTCCTGCTCGTAGCCGCCGCAATCACGTACCTAGCCACCGGCCCGGTGCGCTCACTGCTCGTGCGCACCGGGCGTGTCGCGGAGGTCCGCAAACGAGACGTGCACACGCAGCCGACGCCCTCCGTGGGCGGGCTCGCCATGTTCACCGGCTTCGTTTGCGCCGTGTTCCTCGCACAGCAGCTTCCCGCGCTGACCCGCGGGTTTGCGCCGATCACCCCGGAGATGACGGCAGTGCTGGCGGGCGCGTTTGCGATCGTCATCGTCGGCATCGTGGACGACCTCTACGAGCTCGGCGCGATGACGAAGCTGCTGGGGCAGTTCTTAGCCGCCATCATTATGTGTCTGATGGGCATCGCGTTCACCGTGTTCTACGTGCCCTTCGGTGAGGGCACTACGCTGATTCTGGACCAAATGCAGGGGATGGTGATCGCTGCCGTGTTTACGGTGCTGCTGGTCAACGCCGTGAACTTCGTCGACGGCATCGACGGGCTCGCCGCGGGGATCGGCGTCATCGCCGGCGCAGCGATCCTGGTGTTTTCGCTCACCGTCCTGCACGAGCAGGGCGGTGCCGTGTCCGCGTATCCACCTGCGATCATTTGCGCGGCACTCGTGGGCATCTGCGCGGGTTTCCTTCCGCACAACTTTGAGCCGGCACGCATCTTCATGGGCGACTCGGGCGCGATGCTGATCGGATTGCTGCTGGCTGCGGCGTCGATCTCCGCGTCGGGCAAGATCAACATGTCGCTGTACGGGACCGCAGACCTCGTGGCGTTGATCAGTCCGATCATCGTGGTCGCCGCTGCGATTGCGCTTCCGGTGTTGGACCTGGTTTGGGCGGTGATTCGACGCACCGCGAGGGGGCAAAGCCCCTTTGCTGCGGACGCCGGGCACATCCATCACAGGCTGTTGCGCTTGGGTCATACGCACCGACGCACCGTGCTCGTCCTGTACTTCTGGGTCGCCGCTGTGGCGTTTGGCGCGGTGAGCTTCTCCATCGTGCCGGTGCGGGTGGCGGCGGTGTTCACCGCTGTACTCTTGCTCGGCGCCTTTCTGCTCACACTCGTCCCGTTGATGGCCGGAAAGATTGGGCCGAAACCGGTCGAGGCCCCGCAGGGGGCCGGCGAGGGGAGAGGGCGCGGGGAGATCGAGCACGCGCGTAGGTAAACTTACCCACCGTGACTACTTCCAGCCCGAATCCGGAATCCCAGCCCCGCGACCTCAACGTGCGCGACGCCTCCGAGTACACGGACCAGCGTCGGCCAATCATCCGAGCCCTCAAGGTTGCCGGGGGAGCGCTCGTCGCGCTCACGTTGGTCAGCCTGATGGCATGGGGCGCCACGCGCGATCTCCCCGGGATCTGGGCCGTGCTCTTGGGCGTGGCCATTGGCGGTGGGTTCGTGCTGGCCACCGCAGTCACCGTCCTGGTGACCTCCGAATCCTCGCCCAGCACCACGATGGCGGTCGTCCTCGGCGGGTGGCTGGTCAAGATGGTGGTCTTGATTTTGCTCTTCGTCTGGCTGCGTAACTTCAACTTTTATGATTCGACGGCGTTCGGTGTCACCACGCTCGCGGCGCTCGTTGTCGCGCTGGCCGCCGAGGCGTGGGGCGTTATTACGACGAGGACGTCGTACCTGAGCTAGCCCCGAGCTATCCCCGATCCGGCCTGCCCCCGGAGGTGCGCAACCGGGGGTAGCCAGGCCCACGCCTTGGCCAAAGAAGGGGAAAATTCCACCCCTTTTCGCGTGTGTGTGACTGATGTTACAGGAGGGCAAATCTGCAGGCTGTTGAGCCAAAGTTGGGCGCAAACTTCCCAGGTTGAAAGCACATAGTGTCCGAGTCCCCCCAAAGTCCAGGAAACTCGTGATGACCTGTTAAAGTATCCGCTGGGCTTACTTGAGGCAGGGGACTGCCCAGCGCCGCTGGGTCTCGCTGCCTGAAGAGACTCCCCTGTCCCCGCGGAAGCAGATGTGCGACGGAGTCCGCCGCGGGAGACAGCCTTGATGAAGACGTCCATCGCACCGCATTCTTTGAGGATGCGGCCCGAGAACGGGAGAGAACGCTGAGCGTTACAACTTTGGCCATGAAGGGTTCATTCCACGCACCCGAACTTGGTCCAGAAATTTTCCCGGGGCACACGTACGACCAGTTCATTGGTGAAGACTTTGCCAATGGATGGTTCGCGCTCGACCGCATTATGCTTGTCCGACTTCTTGTCGCGGCAATCCTTGTGGTCCTCTTTGTTATTGCCTTTAGGAAGCCGAAGCTGGTTCCTAAGGGGCTGCAAAACTTCGCAGAGATGGGCGTGGACTTCGTCCGCGTCAACATTGCAGAAGATACGTTGGGGAAGAAGGACGGAAACCGGTTCCTGCCGGTCATTGCCACCATCTTCTTCACCGTGCTGTTCATGAATGCCGCGACGATCATTCCGTTCCTCAACATCTCACCTAACGCACGTATCGGCATGCCGGCCGTGCTGGCGGTTGTTGCCTACATCGCGATGATCTACGCGGGCGTCCAGCGCTACGGTGTGGCGTTTTTCAAGCACTCCACCGTCATTCCTGGACTGCCTTTCTTCCTCCACTTCCTCGTGGTGCCGATTGAGATCTTCTCAACCTTCATCCTGCGTCCGGTAACCCTGGCAATTCGTCTGATGGCGAACTTCCTGGCCGGCCACATCATTTTGGTCCTGCTGTACTCTGCTACGAACTTCTTCTTCTGGCAGCTCAACGGGTGGACCGCATTCAGTGGCCTGACCATCATTGCTGCGATTCTGTTCACGCTCTACGAGCTCATCGTTATTTTCCTGCAGGCATACATTTTTGCCCTGCTGACGGCGGTGTACATCGAACTATCGCTGCATGCGGATGCGCACTAACAAAGCGCGACCAACCGGTCAAACTGAATAACCCCTCCACATTGTCACTCGCCCTCCCGCACTAGGAGCGGGGGAGCACCTAGAAAGGGAACGACTTTCACATGAACGACATCATCCTCGCCCAGGCAAACGAGTCTGTCACCGCGTTCGACGGCCTCCAATCCATCGGCTACGGCATCGCCACCATCGGCCCCGGCATCGGTATCGGCATGCTGGTTGGCAAGACCGTTGAGGGCATGGCTCGCCAGCCCGAGATGGCTGGTCAGCTGCGTACCACCATGTTCCTGGGTATCGCCTTCGTTGAGGCCCTTGCCCTCATCGGCCTCGTTGCCGGCTTCCTGTTCTAAGAAAAGCTCGCACCACCTAGCGAACAGATTTCATTTCTAGAACAGGAGCAACCAATGACTAACGTCAACGAATTTCTCGTGGCGGCAGAAGGGACCGAGGAGATTCCGATGACTTCGGAGCCCTCCGTGCTTCTGCCTGCCCCGTACGACGTGGTTTGGTCGCTTGTCGTCTTCATCATCATCTTCCTCCTCTTCTGGAAGTACGTGCTTCCGAAGTTCCGGGAAGTGCTGGCGGAGCGCGAAGACCAAATCAAGGGTGGCATTGAGCGCGCTCAGGCTGCCCAGGCTGAAGCATCGGCTGCCCTGGAAAAGAACAATGCTGAGCTTGCCGAGGCACGCGCCGAGGCCGCCGCGATCCGCGAAGCTGCCCGCACCAAGGGTAAGGAGATCGAGGCGGAGTCCCGCGAGCGCGCGGAGGCAGAGTCCAAGCGCATTGTGGAAGCTGGAGAGAAGCAGCTTCTGGCATCCCGTGAGCAGGTCGTCGCAGAGCTGCGCAACGATTTGGGCCAGAACTCGATCAACCTCGCCGAGCGTCTGCTTGGCACCGAGCTGTCGGACTCCACCCGCCGCTCGAACACGATCGACTCCTTCCTCTCTGAGCTCGACAACGTCTCGACGAGAAAGTAGGCGAGATGAAGGCAGCGAGTCGCGAAGCACAAGCAAAGGTCTCGGAGAAGCTTGATCAGCTGATCCAGAATTCCGACAATGCCGTCGCCGTGGCGATGAACGTCGGTGCTGAGCTCTTCCTCATCGTGAACCAGCTCGACGGCGAGCGCGCACTGCGCATCGCCGTTGCTGATAACTCGGTGGAGAGCTCCCAGCGCACCGGCATTATGCGCGACGTGTTCAGCGCCAAGGTCGCAGATCCGACGCTTGAGGTCCTGCTGGCAGCAGCCGAGCAGGAGTGGTCCACGCCCCGCGAGTTCCGCACCGGGCTGGTCAACCTCGGCCGCCGCGCAATCGCGCGCGGGGCCGAGAAAGACGGCAAGCTCGAGCAGGTTGAAACTGAGCTGTACCAGCTCGCCAACGTGCTGGAGCGCGAAAAGGATCTGACCCAGCTGTTGTCCGACCGCACGGCGGCCTCCGAGAAGAAGCGAGGACTGCTGGCAAACGTGATTTACGGCAAGGTGACGATGTTCACCGAGGCTTTGGCTTTGCAGGTCATCGGTCGCCCGCGCCACAACCCGGTAGATGACTTGGTGGAGCTGTCCTCCGAGTTTGCCGGTATGCGTGGCAAGACCGTGGCACGTGTCGCCACCGCGGAGGAGTTGTCCGACTCCCAGCGCGGCGTCCTGGCGCAGAAGCTTGAGAAGATTTACGGCCGCGAGATGGCCATCCACTCCGAGGTTGACCCCAGCCTCCTCGGTGGTGTGGTTATCCGCGTTGGTGACGAAGTGATTGATGGTTCGACGCGTGGCAAGCTCACGCGCCTGCGCACCGACGTCGCTGCCAACGCGGCCCTTTAGAACGAAGATAATGCTGGAACAAACTACCGAGAGCAGGAAGAACATGGCGGAGCTGACGATCTCCTCCGATGAGATCCGTAGCGCGATAGCGAACTACACCTCGAGCTACTCCGCGGAGGCCTCCCGTGAGGAGGTCGGCGTGGTGACTTCGGCTGCAGATGGTATTGCCCAGGTTTCCGGGCTGCCAGGGTGCATGACGAACGAGCTGCTCGAGTTCCCGAACGGCGTCATTGGCGTCGCACAGAACCTCGAGACCGATTCCATCGGTGTCGTGGTGCTGGGTAACTTTGAGTCCCTGACCGAAGGCGACGAAGTCAAGCGGACGGGCGAAGTCCTGTCCATCCCCGTTGGGGAAGACTTCCTTGGCCGAGTAATCAACCCCCTGGGTCAGCCGATTGACGGCCTTGGCCCGATTGAGTCCAAAGAAGAGCGCGCCCTGGAGCTCCAGGCCGCAGGCGTTCTCGACCGCCAGCCGGTCGAGGAGCCGCTGCAGACGGGTATGAAGGCGATCGACGCCATGACCCCGATCGGCCGCGGCCAGCGTCAGCTCATCATTGGTGACCGCAAGACCGGTAAGACCGCGGTCTGCATCGACACCATCCTCAACCAGAAGGCTTTCTGGGAGACCGGTGACCCGTCGAAGCAGGTGCGTTGCATCTACGTGGCTGTGGGCCAGAAGGGCTCCACCATCGCTGGTGTGCGCAAGACCCTGGAGGATCACGGCGCGCTCGAGTACACCACCATCGTGGCGGCTCCGGCGTCCGACTCCGCAGGCTTCAAGTGGCTGGCACCGTTCTCCGGCGCCGCACTCGGCCAGCACTGGATGTACCAGGGCAAGCACGTCCTGGTCATCTACGATGATCTGACCAAGCAGGCCGAGGCCTACCGTGCGATCTCGCTGCTGCTGCGCCGTCCGCCGGGCCGCGAGGCATACCCGGGCGACGTCTTCTACCTGCACTCCCGTCTCCTGGAGCGTGCAGCGAAGCTGAACGACGAGCTCGGCGCTGGCTCCCTGACCGCACTGCCGATCATCGAGACCAAGGCAAACGACGTGGGCGCGTTCATTCCGACCAACGTCATTTCCATTACGGACGGCCAGGTCTTCCTCCAGTCCGACCTGTTCAACCAGGGCGTGCGCCCGGCTATCGACGTGGGTATCTCTGTCTCCCGTGTCGGTGGCGCTGCGCAGACCAAGGGCATGAAGAAGGTCGCAGGTAACCTGCGTCTGGACCTCGCCGCATACCGCGACCTTGAGGCGTTCGCGGCTTTCGCTTCCGACCTCGACGCTGCTTCCAAGAAGCAGCTCGAGCGCGGTCAGCGTCTGGTCGAACTGCTGAAGCAGTCCGAGAACGCACCGCAGCCGGTGGAGTACCAGATCGTGTCCATCTGGGCAGCGAACGAGGGTCTCTTCGACGTCGTTCCCGTCGAGGATGTCCGCCGTTACGAGTCCGAGCTGCAGGAGGCCATCCAGTCCTCCGCACCCGAGGTCTTTAGCCAGATCGAGGGCGGCAAGCAGCTTGACGACGCTTCGAAGGACGCCATCAAGCGCGTCAACGAAGAGTTCGCTCGCACCTTCCAGGCTTCCTCGGGCGAGCGCGTCGTGCGCGAGCCGGAGGCGCAGGCCCTGGACGCCGGCGAAGTGTCCAAGAACAAGCTCAACGTCAGCCGCTCCTAGGTTCTGCAGCGCGCAGGACTTTAGGACCTACATAAAGGAAGGGAGGAAACAGCACCATGGCAACACTTCGCGAATTGCGTGACCGCATCCGGTCCGTCAACTCAACGAAGAAGATCACGAAGGCCCAAGAGCTGATCGCTACGTCGCAGATCACCAAGGCCCAGGCTCGCGTCGCTGCGGCGAAGCCGTACGCGGACGAGATGCAAGACGTCATGGAACGCCTCGCCGCCGCGAGCTCCCTCGACCACCCCATGCTCCGGGAGCGTGACGGTGGGCGAGTCGCGGCGATCCTCGTGGTCACCTCTGACCGCGGTATGGCTGGCGGCTACAACCACAACGTGCTGAAGAAGGCCGCCGAGCTTGAGCGCATGCTGAGCGACGCAGGCTACGAGGTGGTTCGCTACGTCACCGGTAACAAGGGAGTTACCCACTTCCGGTTCCGTGGCATGGACGTCGGTGGCGCGTGGACCGGCTGGTCCCAGAAGCCGTCGTGGGAGGATACGCACAACGTGCGTCGCCACATCATCGACGGTTTCATGGCTGGTTCCGAGGACACCGCCAAATGGCGCGAAGGCGTCAACGGCACGGAGGGCCAGGGCGTGCGCGGTTTCGACCAAGTGCACGTTGTCTACACCGAATTCGTGTCTATGCTCTCGCAGGAAGCGCGCGTGCACCAGCTGCTGCCCATCGAGCCCGTCCTCGAGGAATTCGAGTACGAGCAGAAGAGCATGCTGGAGCAGGACGGCTCCGTGAACCCGGATATGAGCTTCGAGCCCGATCCGGACACGCTGCTGACCTCGCTGCTTCCGACATATGTTTCCAGGTCGCTCTACTCGATCTTCTTGGAAGCATCGGCTTCGGAATCCGCTTCTCGCCGTACGGCGATGAAGAACGCGACGGATAACGCCACCGACCTGGCGAACAATCTGTCCCGTGAGGCTAACCAAGCCCGTCAGGCAAAAATCACCCAGGAAATCACCGAGATTATCGGCGGCGCTGGCGCGCTGTCCGGTAGTGGAGAAAGTGACTAAATCATGACTACTGCTCAATCATTTGATGAGCGCAACGATGAGCCGGTGGGCGAGGCCGAGACCAAGGCTGCAGCCCACGAGGCACAGTCCGCGCAGAACCCGCAGGGTTCTGACAACGGACGCGTCGTTCGCGTAATCGGCGCAGTCGTCGACGTGGAGTTCCCGCGCGGCGAGCTGCCCGCTCTGTACAACGCACTCGAGGTCGACATCGAGCTCGAGGGCATGTCCCGCACCATCGTGCTCGAGGTCGCCCAGTTCCTGGGCGACAACCTGCTGCGTACCATCGCCATGGCCCCGACCGACGGCCTTGTGCGTGGCGCGAAGGTGCTCGACACCGGCAACCCGATCTCCGTCCCGGTCGGCGACCAGGTCAAGGGCCATGTGTTCAACGCACTCGGCCAGTGCCTGGATGACCCGAGCGTCGGCGAGAACGGCGACCGCTGGGGCATCCACCGCCAGCCGCCGGCCTTCAAGGACCTCGAGGGTAAGACCGAGATCCTGGAAACGGGTATTAAGGTCATCGACCTGCTCACCCCGTACGTGAAGGGCGGCAAGATCGGCCTTTTCGGCGGCGCAGGTGTGGGCAAGACGGTCCTCATCCAGGAGATGATTACCCGTATCGCCCGCGAGTTCTCTGGTACGTCGGTCTTCGCCGGCGTCGGCGAGCGTACCCGTGAGGGCACCGACCTCTTCCTCGAAATGGAAGAGATGGGCGTGCTCCCAGATACGGCCCTTGTTTTCGGCCAGATGGATGAGCCGCCAGGGGTTCGTATGCGCGTGGCCCTGTCCGGCCTGACCATGGCGGAGTACTTCCGCGATGTGCAGAACCAGGACGTGCTGCTCTTCATCGACAACATCTTCCGTTTCACCCAGGCCGGTTCCGAGGTCTCGACCCTGCTGGGTCGTATGCCTTCCGCCGTGGGCTACCAGCCCACCCTGGCTGATGAGATGGGCGTGCTGCAGGAGCGCATTACCTCCACGAAGGGTCGCTCCATTACCTCGCTGCAGGCGGTCTACGTGCCGGCCGATGACTACACCGACCCGGCACCGGCGACCACCTTCGCCCACCTGGATGCGACGACCGAGCTGTCGCGTTCCATTGCCTCCAAGGGTATTTACCCGGCTGTGGACCCGCTGACCTCGACGTCCCGCATCCTGGAGCCGGGCATTGTCGGCGAGCGTCACTACGCTGTCGCGCAGAAGGTGATCGGTATTCTGCAGAAGAACAAGGAGCTGCAGGACATCATCGCCATCCTTGGTATGGACGAGCTGTCCGAAGAGGACAAGATCACCGTTATGCGTGCTCGTAAGCTGCAGCGCTTCCTCGGCCAGAACTTCTTCGTGGCGAAGAAGTTCACGGGCGACGAGGGCTCCTACGTCCCGCTCGAGGAGACGATCGAGGCCTTCGACAAGCTCTGCGAGGGCGAGTTCGACGCCTACCCGGAGCAGGCCTTCAGCAACCTCGGTGGTCTCGACGACGTCGAGGCCGCGTACCAGAAGCTGCAGGGCTAGGAGGCAGACATGGCTGAACTTACCGCGCAATTGGTGTCGGTGGACCGCATGCTTTGGTCGGGTCAGGCCAGCATCGTCACCGCCCAGACCATCGAAGGTGAGATCGGCGTGCTGCCCGGTCACGAGCCGTTCCTTGGCCAGCTCAAGGAGAACGGCGTGGTGACCATCCGTCCCACCAGCGGCGACCGCATCGTCGCCGCTGTGCAGGGCGGGTTCCTCTCCGTCCAGGGCGACAACGTGACCATCCTCGCTGACTTCGCGAAGCTCGCGGAGGAGGTTGACACCACCGAGGCAGAGTCTGGCCTGCGCGCCGACGACTCGCTCGTGAAGGCCCGCTCGGAGGCCGAGCTTGCCGCGGTTCGCCGCAACAGCTCGCGCTAGACCGAGTTTGCGTCAGCGCCCGGGAGGAGGGCAACGCACGCTCCTTCCTTGTACGTTTCGCGCCCCCACCTGCCGTGAGGTAGGTGGGGGCGCGACGTCGTTAAGCGGCTGCCCCGATGATGCTTGCATTGTCTGCGCAGCAAAGTAGGATTATCGCATAAGCGTGCTTCCACGATGTGCGGGGGCCTGGCAACAACGGAATCTCGCAGGGAGGTGTCGATGGAGATCATCGTCTCTGTGGTGCTGCTTGTGGTCATCGGGGTCACGGGTATTGCGATCTGGCGGTTTGCCATGTTCCGGAATTCCGGCGGGCGCGCGCTGATCCGCAAGCTGCCGGCCCAGGGGCTGCACGGCTGGCGGCACGGTATTCTGCGATACACGGGGGAAGAGCTGCAGTTTTATAAGCTGCGGTCGCTGTCATCAAACTACGATTACGCGCTGGACCGCCGCGACCTGACTATCAACGGGGTGCGCGACCTGACCGCGGATGAGCAGGAGATTATGCCGGGGGTGTCGACGGTCCTGGAAATGACCAGCCCGCGCGGGCAACTCGAGTTTGCGGCGGATCGCCATGTGGAGATGGCGCTCATTTCCTGGGTGGAGTCTGCGCCGGATCGTCGCCAGCAGCGCGTGGACGTTCGCTCGCTGGCACAGCGCGTGCAGCGGGGCCGCGCCTAAGTGCTTCTCGACGCCACCGCGCACCCACCCGACCCGTTTCTGTTCCCCGCTGCGCGCCCGGTACCCTGTGGTGCATGCGTCTCGTCATAGCTCGTTGCTCCGTTGACTACGTTGGTCGCCTCGCGGCGCACCTTCCGTCCGCGCTGCGCCTCATCTTGCTGAAATCCGACGGCTCGGTGTCCGTCCACGCGGACGACCGTGCCTACAAGCCCCTGAACTGGATGACGCCGCCGTGCACCCTGAAGGAGGAAGCGGTGGTCGACATCGACGGCGAGGATACCGGCGAGCAACTCTGGATCGTGGAGAACCCGAAGGGGGAGCAGCTGCGCATCACGGTGGAAGAGATCCTGTCGGACTCCTCCTACGAGCTGGGCGAGGACCCGGGGCTGGTCAAGGATGGCGTCGAGGCGCACCTGCAGGAGCTGCTGGCGGAGCACATCGGCACCCTCGGCGAGGGCTACAGCCTGGTGCGCCGCGAATACCCCACGGCGATCGGTCCGGTGGACATCCTCGCCAGGGATGCAGACGGACAGACCGTGGCGGTAGAGATCAAGCGGCGCGGCGGGATCGACGGCGTGGAGCAGCTCACTCGCTACGTTGAGCTGCTCAACCGCGACGAGGTGCTCAAGCCGGTGCGCGGGGTGTTCGCGGCGCAAGAGATCAAGCCGCAGGCGCGCACGCTCGCCGAGGACCGCGGCTTCCGCTGCCTGACCCTGGACTACGACGAGCTCCGCGGCATCGAGTCCGACGAGCTGCGGCTCTTCTAGGCGCGAAGGGGAAACGATGCCGAGACGGAACCGGAGACACAACGTCACCCCGTCCTACGTGCTACCGCGCGACGGGTCCACATTCATTGGGACCCAGGAGGTCGAGGGCCCAAGTTGGGCGAACGGGGAGATCTACCTCGTGCGCCAGATCGGCGCCGCAGCGGCGAATAAGTTCTACGTGTGCCCGCGATGCAACCAGAACATTCCGCCGGGCGTGGCGCACGTCGTGGCGTGGCCGCGCGACACAGGCGGGCGTGGCGACGATCGCCGCCACTGGCACAAGCACTGCTGGGAGAAGCGGTAGCGTCCGTCCGGGTAGGCTGGGCCGCATGATTGCTGCATTTTCTGTCGCCCCAACGGTGACCAATAACGCTACTGCAGAGATGTCGGAAGCCGTGTCGCGCGCCGTGCGCGTCGTGCGCGAATCCGGGCTGCCGCACGAGACGACCGCGATGTTTACCACGATCGAGGGGGAGTGGGACGAGGTCATGGACGTGATCAAGCGTGCCACGCAAGCGGTGGAGGCGGTGTCCCCACGGGTATCGTTGGTGATCAAAGCTGACATCAGGCCGGGCTACACCGACATGATGCACCAAAAAGTCGCGTCGCTAGAGAAGCACTTTTCCAATGACGCCAATGACGAAGGAGCGAACTAAATGCCGGATTTCGGACCAGGCGCAGTTGACCTGAACAAGCTGGTGGAGCAGAAGGAGGCGCAGCAGCAGCTCAAGGAGGGCGGATTCGAGCCGTTTATCACGGTCACCGAGAAGGACATCGAGGCCCGCGCCTTCCAGCGCTCCGTGCAGGTGCCGGTGGTGCTGATGATTGGCACTTCCCGGTCGGAGGATTCGGAGTCGCTCAAGGCTACGCTGCAGCAGCTGGCGGCGGGGCAGCGCAAGTTCCTCGTCGCGTATGTTGACGCGGACGCCACGCCGCAGGTGGCGCAGATGTTCGGTCTTCGCGCCCTGCCGACGGTTGTGGCGCTGGCAGCCGGCCAGCCGGTGACTAATTTTGAGGGCAACCAGCCCGCCGACCAGCTCAAGCAATGGGTCGACGCGCTGGTGAAGAACGTCGGCCCGCAGCTGCAGGGGCTGGACGACGAGCCGGAGACGGATGCCCCCGAGCCGGAGGACCCGCGACTGGACCAAGCAACCGCCGCGCTGAATAGGAGCGATTTCGAGGGTGCTACCGCGCTTTATAACGCAATCCTGGCCGACGAGCCCGACAACCAGCCCGTCAAGCAGGCGAAGGCGACGGTGGCGGTCCTGCAGCGCCTCGACCCCCAGCGCCGCACCACCGACCCGATCGCGGAGGCGGAACAGGACCCGCAGGATGTGGACAAGCAGCTCGTTGCGGCGGACGCTGAGGTTGTCGCTGGCGCGCCGGAGAAGGCGTTCGAGCGTCTGCTGCGCTACGTCAAGGCCGAGCCGAAGGCGAAGGAGCGCCTGCTCGAGCTCTTCACCTTGTTCGAGCCGGGCGATCCGCGCGTGATCAACGCGCGGACCGCCCTGGCCAGCGCACTGTTCTAGCCACGCAGCGTGTACAGCTGCACGCTCATCGCCGGGATGTGCAGGTTGAGGGACTGGTCGAACTGGTCCCAGGTGGTGGGCTCGGTGTCCACGGTGGGGAGGAGCTCGTTGCCTGCTCCGCCGTAGACGGCGTCATCGGTGTTGATGAGCAGCTCCCACGTGCCCGCCTTGGGTGAGCCCAGGCGGTAATTCGGCTGCGAGGCGCCGGAGAGGTTCACCACCGCGAGGACGGCCGAGCCGTCCGCGCCCCAGCGGACGTAGGCGAGGATGTTGTTTTGCGCGTCGTCGCCCTTGATCCACTGGAAACCTATGGGCGTGTTGTCCTGGGAGAAGAGCGCCGGGGTGTCGCGGTAGACCAGGTTGAGGTCGCGCACGAGGCGACGGATGCCCTTGTGGTAGTCGTGGTCCCAGTCGTCGGCAAGGTTGTCCCAGTTGACGGAGTGGGCTTCGTCCCATTCGGTGGTCTGCCCCCACTCGCAGCCCATAAACATGAGCTGCTTGCCCGGGTGCGAGAACATGTAGCCGTAGAGCGCGCGCAGTCCCGCGGCCTTGTTCCAGTCATCGCCCGGCATGCGGGTCCACAGCGAGCCCTTGCCGTGCACGACTTCATCGTGGCTAAACGGCAGGACGTACTTCTCGCTGAACGCGTAGACCAGGGAGAACGTGATCTCGTTGTGGTGGTAGGAGCGGTGGATGGGGTCGAGGGAGAAGTACTCCAGCGAGTCGTTCATCCAGCCCATGTTCCACTTCAGGGAGAACCCGAGGCCGTCGGACTCGGTGGGCGCGGTCACGCCGGGCCACGCGGTGGACTCCTCGGCTACGGTGATCACGCCCGGGTGGGTGCGGTGGACCGTGGCGTTCATCTCCTGCAGGAACTGGACCGCGTCCCAGTGCTCGCGGCCGCCGAACTGGTTGGGCAGCCACTCGCCGGGTTCGCGCGAGTAGTCCAGGTAGAGCATGGAGGCCACGGCGTCCACGCGCAGGCCGTCGAGGTGAAACTCTTCGCACCAGTAGAGCGCGTTCGCCACGAGGAAGTTGCGGACCTCGTTGCGGCCGAAGTCGAAGACGTAAGTGCCCCAGTCCTTCTGCTCGCCGCGGCGCCAGTCGGGGTGCTCGTAGAGCGCGGTGCCGTCGAAGCGCGCGAGCGCCCAGGCGTCCTTGGGGAAGTGTGCGGGGACCCAGTCGACGAGGACGCCGATGTTGTGCGCGTGGAGCTCGTCGACAAGCGCGCGGAACTCGTCTGGCGTGCCCCAGCGCGCGGTGGGTGCGTAGTAGCCGCTGACCTGGTAGCCCCAGGAGCCACCGAAGGGGTGCTCGGCAACCGGGAGGAACTCCACGTGGGTGAAGCCGTGCTCGACCAGGTACGGGACGAGCTCTTCGCGCAGCGTGTTGTAGTTCGAGCCCTGCTTCCAGGAGCCGATGTGGCACTCGTAGACGCTCATGGGGGAGTTCGCCGGGTCGACTCCCTGGCGGCGCTGCATCCACTCGGCGTCGCGCCACTCGTACTCGGTGGTGTCGGCGACGACGGAGACGGTCTCCGGCGGGGCGAGGGTGGCCTTGGCCAGCGGGTCGGCCTTGTCCACGCGGTAGCCTTCGGAGGTCTGGACCGCGAACTTGTAGTGGGCGCCGGGCGCGATTCCGGGGATGAAGATCTCCCACACGCCCGTCGAGCCCAGGGTGCGCATCGGGTACTGGTTTGGGTTCCAGTTGCAGAAGTCGCCGACGACCGCCACACCCTTGGCGTTCGGGGCCCAGACCGCGAAGGCGGTGCCGGTGACCTGGCCGAGGTCGGTGGTGTAGGTGTGGACGTTCGCGCCGAGGACCTCCCAGAGACGCTCGTGACGCCCCTCGGCGATCAGGTGCAGGTCCAGCGAGCCGACGGTGGGCAGGAAGAAGTAGGGGTCCGCGATGATCTGCGGCTCCGCGTCCGGGTAGGTGACCTTGAGGCGGTAGTCGCTCGCGTGCTCGCCCTCGAGCTCGGCGATCCAGATGTCGTCGCCGGTGTGGTGCATTTGCACGGCGTCGTTGTGAATGAGCAGCTGCACGTCGGTCGCGCCGAGCAGGCGGGTGCGCACGACGGTGTTTCCGGCCACGGCGTGGCGGCCGTAGAAGTCGTGCGGTGCGTGGTGCTTGCACTCGAGGAGGCGTTGGCGGTCGTGCTCCGGGATGAGCGCTGCGGGGGAAAGTTCGTGGCCGGTCATCATCGTCTTTCTAGTAAAGCGAATGGAGAAGGTGCTGGTTACGGGCGGTAGTCGTGGTCCGAGATCTGACGGTACGCGAGCGCTTCACGACGCTCCGGAGCAACCTCGGGCAGGCGGAAGATATGGGCAACGTTTTGCTGCGGCACGAGCTGGACGTAGTTGTGCTCGTTCCAGGTGTAGCGGTCGCCGGTGATGAGGTCGTGGACCGGGAAGGGCTCGCCGTTGTCCAGGCCGAGTGAGGCGGCGTCGATATGCACCATGCCCTCTTGCATGTGCCAGGGGTCCAGGTTGACCACAACGAGGACGGCGTTGCCCGTGACCGCGTCGACCTTGGAGTAGGCGATGATCTGGTCGTTGGTCACCTCGTGGAAGCGGATCTGGCGCAGCTGCTGCAGGGCAGGCTGCTCGCGGCGGATGCGGTTGAGCAGGGTGAGGTAGGGCTCGAGGGACTGGCCGCGCTCGAGGGCCGCCTCGAAGTCGCGGGGGCGCAGCTGGTACTTCTCAGAATCCATGTACTCCTCGGAGCCGCCGTGTACGGGGATGGACTCGTAGAGCTCGTAGCCGGAGTAGACACCCCACAGCGGGCTCATCGTCGCGGCGAGTGTGGCGCGGAGCGCGAAGGCGGCGGGGCCGCCCTGCTGCAGCGAGGCATGCAGGATGTCGGGGGTGTTGACAAACAGGTTGGGGCGGGAGACGTCGGCGACGTCGATGAGCAGCTGGGTGAAGTCGGTGAGCTCTTCCTTGCTCACCTTCCAGGTGAAGTGGGTGTAAGACTGCGAGAAACCGGCCTTGGACAGCCCGTACATGCGCGGCGGGCGGGTAAACGCCTCGGCGAGGAAGATGACGTCCGGGTGGGTCTCGTGCACCTTGGCAATGAGCCAGTGCCAGAAGTTCACCGGCTTGGTGTGCGGGTTGTCCACGCGGAAGGTAGAGATGCCCAGCTCGACCCAGTACATGATGACGCGGTAGACCTCGTCGTAGAGGGTCTCCGGGTCATTATCAAAGTTGATGGGGTAGATGTCCTGGTACTTCTTCGGCGGGTTCTCCGCGTAGGCGATGGTGCCGTCCGCGAGCACGGTGAAGAACTCGGGGTGGTCGTCGGCCCACGGGTGGTCGGGCGCGGCCTGCAGGGCGAAGTCGAGGGCGATCTCCAGGCCGAGCTGGTCGGCGTGGTGGAGCATGTCGAGGAATTCTTCCTCGCCGCCGAGCTCCGGGTGGAATGCGTCGTGGCCGCCGTCCTTGGAGCCGATGGCCCAGGGGGAGCCCACGTCGCCGGGCGCCGCGGTCACGGAGTTGTTGCGGCCCTTGCGGTTGACCTCGCCGATCGGGTGGATCGGCGGGAAGTAGACGGTGTCAAAGCCCATCGCCGCCACGCGGTCGAGCGCCTGAGCGGTCGTCGCCCACGTGCCGTGGACCGGTGCGCCGCTCTCGTCGCGGCCGCCGGTGGAGCGCGGGAAGAGCTCGTACCAGGAGTTCACGAGCGCTTCGCGACGCTCCACGAGAACGTCGCACACCGGGCCGTGGGAAACCAGGTCGCGCAGTGGGTAGGCGGCGAGCACGTCCAGGACGTCCTCGCTCAGGCCGGCTTCGATGCGCTCCTGGAGGGGGAGGGAATCGTCGGCAAGCGCCGATGCTACGTCGCTGAGCACAGCGGCGTCGGGGGCGGGGGTTTGCTCGGCGGCGGCGGTGAACAGCTCGATGCCGTGGGCGAGGTCATTGGCCAGCTCGGCGGCGGACTGGCCGGCCGCCAGCTTCTTCGTCACCGCGTTGCGCCAGGTCGCCATGACGTCGGACCAGGCGTCTACGCGGAACTGCCACAGGCCCTGCTCGTCGGGCACGAAGACGGAGTGGACGTAGTCGGGGCGGTAGGGCTCCGGGTGCATGTGCACGGAGTACTGCTCGCCGTCGGGGGAGGTGATCACCAGGGTTGCGGCCACCGCGTCGTGGCCCTCGCGCCACACCAGGGCGGAGACGGGAACGACCTCGCCGACGACCGCCTTCGATGGCAGCGTGCGGCCAGAGACCTGGGGCCGGACATCATCAATTCCGAATCTTGCAACCATGGCGTCATCTACCTCGTACGTGGCGTAGGGATCCCGCGACGCGCGTGCTGCGCCAACCGCGAGCCGGTCAGTAACACTAGCCACAGTAGCGAAACTGCAAGGACCGCACCGGCCTAAGTTGCTCCTAACTTTCGCGCTGGTGCGACGCGCACCCCAACCTCCCCACATGTGCCGGAAAATAGGACAGAATGGGAGGCGTGAATGACGCACAAGCAACCGAACCAGTGACCGACCCAGACCTCCTGCTCGACTTCCGCGGCGTGGAGTTTGTCCGCGGCGGCAATACACTCGTCGGCCCCGTGGATTGGCAGGTGGAACTGGACGAGCGCTGGGTGATCGTGGGCCCCAACGGCGCCGGCAAGACCACGCTGATCCGGATGGCATCGGCCCTGGAGTTCCCGTCCAAGGGCACCGCGTTCGTGCTCGGCGAGCAGCTCGGGCGCACCGACATGCGCGATCTGCGCGCCGCGATCGGGCTGACCTCCTCGGCGCTCGCGCAGCGCGTCCCGGAGGACGAGAAGGTGGGGGACCTGGTTGTCTCCGCCGGCTACGCCATCGTGGGCCGGTGGCGCGAGGACTACGACGAGATGGACTACGAGCAGGCCATGGACGTGCTCGAGCAGGTCGGCGCGATGCACCTCATCGACCGCCGCTGGGGCACGCTGTCCGACGGTGAGAAGAAGCGCGTCATGGTGGCGCGCGCGGTGATGATCAACCCGGAGCTGCTCATTATGGACGAGCCGGCCGCGGGCATGGACCTCGGCGGCCGCGAGGACCTCATGGCTTACCTGGGCGAGCTCGCGCTCGACCCGGACGCGCCGGCGATGGTGATGATCACCCACCACCTCGAGGAGATTCCGTACGGCTTTACGCACGCCATGCTGCTGGACGAGGGCGAAGTGGTCGCGCAAGGGCTCATCGATGACGTGCTGAACAGCGAGAACGTGTCCAAGGCCTACCACCAGCCGATCGAGGTGACGCGCGCCGACGGGCGCTACTTCGCGCGCCGGGCGCGCTCCTCCCGCGCTGGGGCGCACAGGAAGTGAGTGCGGGGGCGTCGAGAAGCACTCGAGGCCCTTCGGAACTATGAGTCGAGGCATGCAGCGCAGCGTGGGGGCGTTCTCCGCCGACCGCGGCGACGAGATCGACGTCACCGAGGTCAGCGGGTTCCATGGTGCGCGCATGTCCGCCACTGTGATCCTGCTGCGCGACACCGCCGCCGGGCTGGAAGTCTGGATGCAGGAACGCGTGCTGAGCATGAAAAACTACCCCGGGGTGACGGTGTTTCCCGGCGGCGGGGTGGACAGCCGCGACTTTCCGGGCCGCTCGTGGAACGACGGCGACCTGTGGCTCGGCCGCAGCGCGATCTCCATGGCCCGCCAGCTCGGCGTGACCAAGTACAAGGCACACGCGCTGGTGTTCGCGGCGGTGCGCGAGCTCTTCGAAGAATCCGGCACGTTGCTCGCCGTCGACGAGGAGGGGCAGCTGCTTGCCGACGCCCGCCCGTTCCACCACCAGCGTCTCCAACTGGAGTCGCACGAAATCTCGCTGACGGATGTGCTGCGCGACAACGACCTCAACGTGTGCGCCGACCTGCTCAAACCGTTCGCGCGCTGGGTGGGCCAATCCGCTCGCGGCGACTGGTTCGACACGTTCAGCTTCATCGCGGCCAACCCGACGGGACAGGAACCGGACGGCAACACGGGGGAAGCGGACGACGCGAACTGGTTCCCGCCTTCCCTTCTGTTGGAGGGCTGGCGCCACGGGCTGGTCCGCTTCGCCCCCGCGACCTGGGCGCAGCTGCGGCTGATCGAGCAGTACGGCACCGTCGACGAGGTCTTGGCCGCGGCGAAGCACGCGACCATCACGCCGGTGATCGGCGACCCGGTGGACGACGAACGCTTTACCGAGTTTTTCACGTTCAAACCCAAGGACCGGATCGGAGGCCGCTATGGCATTCAGCCCGAGTGAGGTCGCCTACCTGGCGGAACACGCCGCGCGGATCGAGGCGCTCGCCCCGGAGATCGCGCTGACGAAGGCGAGCGTGTTTGCGGACCGGGCGCGGCTAGACGCGGAGTTTGGGGAGCACGCCCGCGCCGTGTCCGCGCTCATCGCCGCGCAGCGGCAGGCGGACGGGAAGTTCCCCGGCTGGTGGCTCACCGACTCCGACGCCGCGCAGCAGGCGACTCCGGCGCTCGTGGCCGCGTACCGCGCGCGCACGCTCGCCGGCGCGGGCGCGACGCTCGTGCACGACGTGACGTGCTCGGTGGGTTCCGAGGCCCCACACATGCTGGACGCGGGGCTCACCTGGCTGGGCTCCGACCTGGACGCGACGCGGCTGCGCATGGCGCGCTACAACCTCGGCCGCGACGCCTGGCTCGTCCGCGCCGACGCGCTGCACCCGGTGTCCGCGCCGGTGGCAAGGGGCGTGGTTGTTGCGGACCCGGCGCGGCGCAAGAACGGGCGTCGCATCACAGACCCCGCCGACCTCGAGCCGCCCCTGCCTGCGCTCGTGGACGCCTGCCGGAGTTCGGAGCTGGCAATCAAGTGCGCGCCGGGCATTGATTACTCGGAGTGGGACGGTCTGGTCAGTGTCGTCTCGCTCGACGGCGGGGTGAAGGAAACCTGCCTCTACACGCCCGGCATTGGCGCCGGGCGCGAGGCGGTCGTGCTCCGCGCCGACGGGTTCGTGGACGTGGTGCGCGGCGCGGGCGACGTCGTGGGCGAGGGGGATCATCGCGCCGAAGGGCCGGGGGAGTGGATCGTCGAACCCGACGGCGCCGTCATCCGCGCCGGGCTGGTGCAGGAGTGGGCACGCCGCCACGGACTCTGGATGCTCGATCCGCACATCGCGTTTCTGACCGGTCGGGACGTGCCGCCGGGGTACAGCGGGTTCCGCCTGCGCGAGGTGGTGCAGCTGAAGACGCTGAAGGCGGCCCTCCGCGCCCACGACGCCGGGTCGGTTGAGATCCTCGTGCGCGGCGTGGGCGTGGATCCCGATGCGCTGCGCAAGAAGCTCAAGCTGAAGGGCGCACACCAGCGGGCGGTGATTGTGGCCCGGGTTGGCGACGACGCACTCGCCTATATCTGCGACGCGAGGGAGCACCGCCCGGCACCGTAGGAGGCGGCTACGATGAGCGGCATGGTGTATCTGGATCACGCAGCAACAACCCCCATGCGGCAAGTGGCTATCGACGCCTGGGTGGAACACGCACACGCCGTCAACCCAGGCGGGCAGTACGGCTCCGGCCGCGCGGCAAACGCTGTTCTCGCGCAGGCACGCGAGGACATCGCTGAGCTGCTTGGTGCGGACCCGGTCGAAGTGGTGTTCACCGGTTCCGGCACCGAGGCGGACAATATCGCGGTGCGCGGCCTTTACCGTGCCCGGACGAAGCAGGGGGCGCCGCGCCGGGTCGTCGCGAGCACGATCGAGCACTCCGCGGTCCTGGAGACGGTCAAGTCTCTGGCACAGACCGAAGGGGCGGAGGTGGCGTGGCTGGAGCCAGACCGGGGTGGCCACGTCCGCGAACTTTCGGCGCTCGATGATCCCGCCGCGGTGGCGACGCTCATGTGGGCGAACAACGAGACTGGCGCGATCCAGCCGGTCCGTGAGGCCGCCGAGCGTGCGAACGCCGCCGGCACGCCGTTGCACGTCGACGCGGTGCAGGCGGTGGGCAAGGTCGAGGTGGACTTCCACGCGTCCGGTGCGACGACACTGGCCGCCAGCGCGCACAAGTTCGGCGGACCCCGCGGCTCCGGCATCCTGCTGGCCAAGCGTTCCCCGGTCCCTCTGCCGGTGGTGCTCGGCGGCGGCCAGGAGCGAGGGCTGCGCCCCGGCACCGTCGACGTCGCTGCTGCGGCGGCGACGGCGGCTGCCTTGCGCGAAGCGCTGGACGAGCGCGAGGCGGAGAACGCACGGATCGCGGGCCTGCGCGACCAGCTCATCGAGCGTGTCGTCGCCGCGGTCCCGGGGACGAAGGTGACCGCGACCGAACCCCGCCTGGCCGGCCACGCACACCTGCTCTTCCCGGGCGCGGAGGCGGAGTCCATGCTCATGCTGCTCGACTCGCTCGGTGTCGAGGCCTCAGCGGGCTCGGCCTGCTCGGCGGGCGTGCACCGCGTCTCGCACGTGCTCGAGGCGATGGGGGTGGACGCTCGCGATGGCATGGGCGCGCTGCGCCTCACGCTGGGGCGAACCACCACCGAGGAGGACGTCGACACCTTCGTGGCCCATATCGCCGGGGTCATCGAGCGCGCCCGCGCGGCCGGCTCGCTCTAGGGCTGGGCGCTTATCAGCGCTCCTTGTGCTCCCAAACTTTCCGCCTCCAATGGTGTGTCTCGTGTGAAAGTTGTGAATTGAGTGCGCTAGAGTGCCGGGTATGCACGCATCCTGGACGCTTTCCCCCGCGCGCGCCTCGCGCCCGCACGCCCTGCTCAGCCACCCCAAAGCCCTCATTGCCGCGGTGGTCTCCGCCGCGATGGTGTTCACCCTGCTCGTCGTGAGCCCGATCGGTCAGAAGACCGCGGACGCGCAGTCGCTACCCGGCTTGATCTCCGGCGTCGACGTTGCCGGCCACCAGCACCCGGGCGGCGGCCCAATTGATTGGAAGACCGTTTCTGGCCCGGGCGGTCAGAAGTTCGCCTTCATCAAGGCCACCGAGGGCGTCGGATTCAAGAACGACTTCTACGACCAGGACGCTCAGGCCGCCGCGGACGCGGGCATGCAGGCCGGCGCTTACCACTACGCGCGCCCCGCCGAGGACGCGCTGGCGCAGGCCCGCTACTTCGCCGACGTCATCAACGCGGGCCCCAAGACCGACCTGCCGCCGGTCCTGGACCTGGAGGTCGACGAGGGGCTCGGCCCAGTCCAGCTCGCAGCCTGGACCCAGCTCTTCCTGGGCGAGGTTGAAGCGCGCACCGGCCGCAAGCCCATCGTGTACACCTACCGCTACTTCTGGTACGAGCACATGAACAACACCAACGCGTTCACCAGCTACCCGCTCTGGCTGGCCGCGTACCAGAACCAGCCCCCGGCCCCGGTTGGTGGCTGGCGCACGCTGAGCTTCTGGCAGCGCTCCGATGCCGGCCGCGTTGCCGGCATCAACACCCCGGTGGACATGAACCTGTTCAACGGCACTGACGCCCAGTACAACGCCTTTGCAGCCGGCAACCTGGACGCAGCCGGCGGCCTACTCGAGCAGTTCCAGGCACCCGACTCCGGCGAGCTGCAGGTCCTGGAGCAGGACAACACCGCGCTGGTCGTCGCGATCCTCGCGCTGGCGGGCGGTGCCCTCGGCATCGCCGGGCTCGCCGAGGCCGCCGACCAGGCAGGCTTCGACGACGAGGACGCGCGCAACATCGCCGACCTGGTGGCCAAGCTCGCCGCCAACGGCGAGCTGCCGGTCGATGACCTGCGCAGCATGATGATCGGCGACTACCAGGTCGGCGACCTGCTCATCCTGTTGGATAACGCCACCAAGTAGCCCCGGGAGTTCCTCACTCGCCGGCAGGAGGTGTCGGCTCGGGGTCGTGGCGCGGAGTCGTCGCTAAGCTCCGTGCCCACTGCTCGCCCTTGAACTGCGCCGGCACCGCGCCCTTGAGCAGGTTGCGCGTGAGTTGCGGGCTCGCCTCGATGGGGGTGTTGGCGCCGATGAGCACGATATTGCCGTAGCGCCGCCCCTTGAGCATCGGCGGGTCCGCGATCGCCGCAACGTGCGGGAACACCTCACACATACCGGCCAGCTCCTCCTTAGCCTCCTTGAGATCCGCGCGCGAGCCACAGTTGGCCACGTAGACGCCGGTTTCGCTTATCGACGCCCACACGCTCCCATAAAACTCCACCGTCGTCAGCTCCCGCGGAGTCACGGCGTTGGCGAACACGTCGCGGATGATGACGTCCCGGGTCGCTGGCTTGAACGAGTCGGTGACATCGCGCGCATCGCCCACCCGGATCTTCACGGCCGGGGCGCGGGGGACGTCGAACAGCTCGCGC
Organism: Corynebacterium gottingense; assembly: GCF_002285125.1. Taxonomy (NCBI): domain Bacteria; kingdom Bacillati; phylum Actinomycetota; class Actinomycetes; order Mycobacteriales; family Corynebacteriaceae; genus Corynebacterium; species Corynebacterium gottingense. The sequence continues at coordinate 135,457 of NZ_NSGN01000002.1, read as the reverse complement.
GCGAGCTCGGCGAGCCTGCCGTCGATTTCCACGACGGTGTTGCGCGAACCCGGCCACGCATCCGCGAAGTACCGCGGCAGCGAGCAGGCCGCGCCGCCCAAATGCGTCAGGCGAGGCTTGGGCCAGCGGGCCTGGTCGCTCCCGCCGCTGCGCTGGACCGAGTCCAGGAAGTCCGCGATCCAGCGCATGTACTCAAAATCCAGGCGCTGCGGCTCGCCGGGGACGATGTGCGAGCTGGGGACCCCGTTGACCAGCAGCACCATCGACCCGTCAGGCTCGTGGTGGACCTCGGCCTCGCCGGTGTCGATCTGGTACGTCTCCTGTTTCGCAGCCATGCCTGGCAGGGTACCCGGCAGCCCCGGGGACTTAAGCGTTCACGTCGACGCGGCGCAGGTACATCGTTGACGCGAGCCACCCTGCCACGGCGAGTACCGCGGCTGTGAGGGTGATGCTGGCGACCGTTTTCGGGTCGAGTGCGTTGGCGTCCGCGACCGCAGAGCTGCCCATCCACAGCGCCTTGGACAATCCGACGGGCGGGAGCACGAACTGCATCGCGTGTGCCCTGGCAGCGATCGACCCGAAGGAAATGACGCCCGTGACCGCGCCGAGCGCGATCGGCATAGCAAAGTTGCGGATGACCATGGACAAAAAGCTTTGCCACGCCGCGACCGCCACCGCCGGGAGCACCGCAATGAGCGACGACGCGGGCAGCGCCCACGGCGGCATGCCGCTGAGCCCGCTCATCCACCCGCCGACAAGGCTGCACACGATGAAGATGAGCTGCATGGCCAGCGTGAGGGTGGCTATCGCCCCCAGCTTCGCGGCGGCGATGGTGCCCGCAGACCGGGAGGAGGTAAGCAGTGTGTGCCAGTTCCTGCCGCGGTGCTCGACACGCCAGGCCGCTGCCGCGATGATGGCAATGCCCACCACCATGAACAGCATGCCGTAGAACAGGGTGGCCTGTGACCAGTAGCTTTGCCACCCCGCGCTGAGCGTTCCGGAGTTTGCCGAATAGTTGGCTGCACCAAACGCGACCGCGATCAGCGGCACGCCGCACAGGACCGCTGCGATGTGGGTGCGGCGGAGCTTAGCAAGATCATTGACAAGCAGGTCCATGGCTAAATTTCCTTCCTATTGAGGTACCGGGTCGCCACGGCGAAGGCGGCGGCGAGACAGATGACGTAGGCGCCCCACAACACCCAATGGGGCTGGGTGAGCGCGATGCCGTCGTCTGCAAAGGTGTAGGGAAGCACCACCGCGAAGGAGCCGAACGGGTTGATCGCGGCGAGCCAGGCTGGGGAGAACAGCGAGGCGATCCCGAGGAAACCGCCCACCACCCCCAAGGTGAGTACGCCGATCTGGGAATCCGTCACGGCGGCGAGGACGAGCATGATGCCCGTGATGGCAAGGCCGGTCACCACAGCGGCGGCGCCGTACGCCACCCACGCGGATGCGACCGAGCCCGCGGGGAGCGGCGCTCCCATGGCAGCGGGCAAGGCGGCGCTTGCGCCGACCTCCACAAGTTTCAGCGCGACCATCAGCGGTGCGACAACGCGAAGCTTGCGGCGCAAAAGCGTGCCCTGCCGGATGCCGGCCACAGCGTTGAGCAGCCACCCGCCGTTGGCGTGCTCGTTATCCACGGTGCGGCTGGCAATGATCGCGGCCTGCAGGGGCGTAAGGAACGCGAGCGCGATCGCGACACCGATGAGGTGGCTGGCCCAGGAGTCGTGCGGGTCGGAGGCGAATTGCTCGATCTGGTCGCCGGCAAAGATGTTCATGCACGCGATCAGTACGATGCCGAGCGAGAGCGCCCCGCCCAGAAGGAGGACATGCGTGCGGCGCAGTTTTAACAATTCGACGCTCATGCGCTGAGCCCCTCTCGCCCAGTCATGCCGATGAAGATCTCTTCCAGGCTGCGACGCTTGCGCACGACCTGGTGGATCGGCACGCCGTGGCTGACAAGCTGTGCGCACGCGGCGGCGACGTCGTCGTCGGCGAGCCCGGTGAGCTCCACTCCGCCGGGCACGGTGCGGGGGCGCGATGCCCGCAGGACCTCCGCGGCGACGTCGCCTGCTGGGGTTTGGATGAAGAGGTCGGGGAGGTGGGCGTCGAAAAGCTGCTGCTGCGAGCCCTGAAAGACGAGCTTGCCCTGGTTGATGATGCTCAGGCTGGTGGCCATCTTTTCAATCTCGGAGAGGAGGTGGCTCGAGACTAAGACGGTGCGGCCCTCGTCGCGTGCGAGGCTGATGATGAGCTCGCGGATCTCCTCGATGCCGGCTGGGTCGAGGCCGTTGGTGGGCTCGTCCAGAATGAGCAGCTGCGGGTCGCGCACAAGCGCGATGGCGATCCCGAGGCGCTGCTTCATCCCGAGCGAATAGTGCTTGACCTGCTTGTCCATGTGCTGTTCGAGACGTACGAGTCGTACCGCGCGTTGCGCGTTTGCGGGATCGGCCTTAAACAGGCGGGTGACAATGCGCATGTTCTCGGCGCCGGTGAGGTGCGGGTACGCGGCAGGCGACTCGATGAGCGAACCAATACCGGTGAGTACCTCGCCGCGGGTCCCGCGCGTCATCGGCCGGCCCAATACGGTGATCTCGCCAGAGGTCGGGGTGGTCAGTCCGAGCAGCATCTTCATCGTGGTCGACTTGCCCGAGCCGTTCGGCCCCAGCAGGCCATGTACCGCACCCTTGGGCACTTCGAGATCGAGCTTATCGACGACTGCGTGTTTCCCGTAGGTCTTAGTCAGACCCTTCGTTGAAATGATTGGTGTGTCCATGGCTTCCACTCTTGCCGCGCGGAGCTGCGAAAACATCGGAGCGGGGTACCATTTTTCGCGTCATACCCGGGGATGAGCGCACCTTAGGGAGCGAGCAGATCGGCGCGACTGACCAGGCCGGTGCGGTAGGCAAACAGCGCCGCGTGCACGCGGTCGCGCGACTGCGTCTTGGACAGAATCCGGCCGACGTGGGTCTTCACCGTCGGCATGGAAATGAACATGTGCTCGGCAATCTCCGCATTCGACCAGCCGCGGCCGATAGCAACGAGGACCTCGCGCTCGCGGGCAGTGAGCTCCTCGAGCGCCACGCGATCCCCGTCCGAGAGCGGCGGGGTGTCGTGGTGCTCGGCAGGAGATGGGCGCTTGGAGAATCGCGCGAGGATGCGTTTGGTGGCTCGCGGGGAGATGACGGCGTCGCCGGCGGCCACGGTGCGGATGGCGTCGAGCAGCATTTCCGGCTGTGCGTCCTTGAGTAGGAAGCCACTCGCGCCGGCGGAAAGCGCGTTGACCACGTAGTCTTCGTCGTCGAACGTGGTCAATATGACCACCTTCGTCGCTGGGAACCGGCGGGCGACCTCGGCGGTGGCGGCGATGCCGTCGAGGACCGGCATCTGCACGTCCATAAGTATCAGGTCGACGGGGTGTGCCTCGCGCTGCTCGAGGGCCTCGGCGCCGTTGGCGGCAAGCCACTGCACCGACATGTCCGGTTGGGAATCGATAACGCGGCGAATTCCGTGGAGGAAGAGCGCCTGGTCGTCGACGATGCCGACGTGAATTGTGCTCATGCCTGCTCCTTCGGGTGAGGGGCAGTGTAGGGTACGCGCAGTTCAGTCACCCACTGCTGCGCTCCGGTGTTGGAGTGCGCGGGGCCGGTGTGCACGGTGGCGTCGATAAGCGAAGCCCGCTCGCGCATCCCCCGCAAACCGTGACCGTCCGAGGGGCCGGACGGCGGGGCTGCGATGATGTTGACCACATCGATCACCACCAGCTCGTCCTGCCACGTCACGTCGAGCGATGCCCGGCCGTCGCCGTGCTTGAGCGCATTCGTAAGCGCCTCCTGGACCATGCGCCGGGTCGCGATCGCCGTGGCCAGCGGCAGTTGCTCAGGCGGGGTGCCGGCCTCCGTGTAGTCCACGGCCAGGCCGCCGAGTCGGCTCGTGCGCACCAGCTCGTCCAGGTCAAGTGAATGGGGTGACGGTGCGACCGGCCGCGTTTCTGGCGCGCGTAGTAACGTGACTACCTCGCGCATCTGGGTGAGCGACTCCCGGCCGACCTCGCCGATCGTGCGTAGCGCCTCGTCCTTGGCCGCGAGCGCGGAGTCGCCGTCCCCGCAATATCGTCCGCCGTCGGCCTGCGCGACCATCACGGCCAGCGAGTGGGTGACCACGTCGTGGATCTCGCGGGCGAGGAAGGCGCGCTCCTCCGACATGGCGTGCTCGAGTGCTATCCGTTGCTGCTGTAGCGCCTGCTCCAGTTCGCGGGCCGCGGTCTCCTCCGCGCGCCTGCGGAGCTCGCCGAAAAGCCCAGCTGCGACGAGGAGCGTGGCGCTCCACGCCAGGTAGGGGAGGCGCTCGTCGAGAGGCATGCTCCGCAGCACGGGCGACACCAGGGAGAGCGCGAGGAGATCGCCCACGACCAGCGCTGCGGCGGCGACGTCGCGAAGCACAGGGCGCAGGTTGCGGCGGGCGATGTACGCGGTGAAGACCGCGACGACGATTTCGGCGATGGTGAGCTCCGTGCTGCAGGCGCGGATGCCCAACAGCGCACACGCGGAGAGCGCCGTCGTGATCGGCCACCGCCACCGCGTGAATGGCGCAGCGGCCGTCCACACGACGAGCATGGCGGTTGCCCAGACGGGTTGCGAGGCACTGACGACACCGAGCGCAGCACACGCCGCAAGCACAAGGGAATTGCCGACGTCTCGCACACGAATCGGCGACGGGGGAGTTGTGCGTGGCATACCCTCAACCTAGCCAACCCGCGCACCTGAATCGTCATGCCACGGTATGACCCTCCGGCCTGTTGAGAGCCCAGCGCCGACGGGTTTTCCCCGGCTCCTGTTGACGGGTACACTTCCGCCACATGCGAGTATTAGCAGCGATGAGCGGGGGCGTGGACAGCTCGGTGGCGGCTGCGCGCCTGGTTGAACAGGGCCACGACGTCATCGGCGTCCACCTCGCGCTGTCCAAGGACGCGCAGCAGACCCGTGAGTCAGCCCGCGGCTGCTGCTCGCTCGAGGATTCCGCGGACGCGCGCCGGGTGTGCGACAAGCTGGGCATCCCGTTTTACGTGTGGGATTTCTCGGACCGTTTCAAAGAGGACGTGATTGACAACTTCGTCTGGTCCTACGAGCACGGCGAGACCCCCAACCCCTGCCTGCGCTGCAACGAGAAGATCAAGTTCGCGGCGCTGCTCGAGCGCGCGGTCACTCTCGGCTTCGACGCGGTGGCCACCGGCCACTACGCCATCGTGGATGCGGAGGGCAATTTGCGACGCAGCGCTGATCCCAAGAAGGACCAGTCCTACGTCCTGGGCGTGCTCACCCGCGACGAGCTGGACCGCTGCCTGTTCCCAGTGGGCGATACGGAAAAGCCGCAGATCCGCGAGGAGGCCGCGGCCTACGGGTTCTCCACGGCGAACAAGCCGGATTCCTACGACATCTGCTTCATCCCAGACGGCAACACGCAGGCGTTCCTCGGACGCTCCATCGGCATGCGTCCCGGCCTGATCAAGGACCAGGACGGCACCGAGCTCAAGGAGCACGACGGCGCGTTCCAGTACACGATCGGCCAGCGTCGCGGGCTGAACCTGCGCGTGCCCGCCGCCGACGGCAAGCCGCGCTACGTCACCGACGTGGACGCCGAGACCGGCACCGTGACGGTGGGACCGCGCGAGGCGCTGAAGATCAACCAGATCACCGCGGACCGGCTCAAGGTGCTTCACCCGGCCATGGAGGGCGAGTTTGAGGCGAATGTGCAGATTCGGGCGCACGGTGGCGTCGTCAAGTGCACCGCGCGCATCGGTGACGACTCAATGACCCTTGACCTGCACACCCCGCTCGAGGGCGTGGCGCGCGGCCAGGCCGCGGTGCTCTACCTGCCTGACCCGGACGGGCTGGGCGATGTGGTGCTCGGCTCGGGCACGATCTGCGCTACGGCCTAGGACGCGCCGAACACGCAGGAGGCGATCAAGCGGTCGATGCCACGGATATCGATCTCCTTGCCCAGGTTGATCTTGAACTGGCCGACGTTGGTCCACAGCTCAAGCTCTGCGTTCCAGTCGAGCATCCTGCCGGCGTTTTCGGTCGACCACATGGTCACCGCTTTGAAGGGGATGGAATACATCTCGACCTTCTTGCCTGTCATGCCCTGCGCGTCGCGGATAATCAGGCGTTTGTTGGTAAACACGGCCGCGTCGCGGATTGTTTTGAACGCCTGGATCGCCTGTTCGCCGTGGGCGAGGATGTCCTGAATGTCGCTGGGGACAGGGCAGGGGGAGATGAAGGTCCAGCCCGTGAATTGTTCGAGTGCCATGCACAGAGCATACCCGCACGTCCGTATCATCGGTGCCGTGAGTGCAACTGCTTTTGGGCTTGGGCCCTTGCCCGGCGCGGATCTCATGCAAGCCGCCGACGTCGTACTTTCCGAGTCGCCGCTGCCACACATCCCGCAGCTGCCGGAGCGCGGCGTGGGCTCGGACGCGATCGGTCGCACGGCCGCGCTGTTGGAGATCCCGATTGGTCGCGGTCCGCGCGGTTGGCGCGTCGCCGCCCGCGAGCGCGGTGATGCCGACCGCATGGCCCGCGATCTCGACATGCTCGAGGAGGCCTGGCACGGCAAGGTTGACACCGTCAAGGTGCAGCTGGTCGGGCCGTTTACGCTCGCCGCTGAGGTGGAGATGCCCAATGGTCACCGCATGATCACCGACGCCGGGGCGCTGCGTGACCTCACGGATGCGCTGATTGAAGCGTGCGGCGAGCACCGCCACGATGTCGCAGCCCGCTTCGGCGACGTGGTACTACAGCTCGACGAGCCGCTGCTGCCCGAGGTCACCGCCGGTACGCTTCGCGGCACCACGGACTACGAGACGATCCGGGCCATCCCTGAGCCGCAGGAAACCTTGCAGCGATTCGGGGAGCACCTACTGCACACACCAAAGCTTGTCGACGCCACCCCGTGGATCACCGTCGACCCGCGCACCTGTGACAAGGACGCGCTGGCCAAGCTACTGGACCAGGGTACTCGCATCGCGATTCCGACCATGGCACCGCGCGAGCTCTACCGTGTCTTGGATGATCTGCAGATCGACCCGGCGCAGACCCGCGTCGACGTATACGCCGAACCCGCGGCGACGTTGGTGGGCACCGCCGCGAACTATCGCGCGGCCCGCGAGATGGCCGAAGAGCTGAGTATGGAGGTATGAGCGAGCCACTGCACTGGAGCAAGAAAACCGCCGACTACGCGACGGGCGTCACCTTTGGCACGATGTTCTTCGTCGTCTTCGGCCTGATGATGGACGACCTTATTTTGGGTACCGCCCTCGGTGTGCTGTGGTTCGTTGTGTTCTCGGGTTTGCTGGCAGAAAACATCGAGTCTGTGGACCTGACTGACGGCGACATGATTGTCCGGACGAAGAACGGGGAGGAGCACGCCCTGGGGTCTGATGACGAAGGGTTGCGTGAGTTCGTCGACAAGCTGCGCGCGGAGCTCACGGAGGTTTAGCCCACCATCGGCCAGCCCATGTTCACGTTGGACGCGTCGCGCCCACGCGACTCCAGCCACTTCTTCAGGTCGGTCTGGATGCGGTAGTTTTCTACCGCCTGGTACTCCATGAGCTCGTCGGTGTCCATCTCCGCGAGCTCGGGCCAGACCTTGCGCACCTGTTTCCACGCGATGCGCGCGGCCGCCATCGCGTCCGAAGTCGCCTCGTGGGCGTTGTCCAGGCGCACCCCGTAGTGCTCGCACAGCGCGCCCAGGTTGCGCTTGCCCTTGCGGTAGCGGTCGCGCGCCCTGTCGATGAGCAGCGGGTCAAACACCGGGCCGGTCACGGTGAAGTCGCCGGTCAGCGCGCGCAACACGCTTAAGTCGTAGGGGGCGTTGAAGACGATGAGCGTGAGCCCGTCCTCCCAGCCCTGCTTGATGGCGTCGACGGTCTCGCGCAGGACCTCGTCGTGGTCGCGGCCCTCGGCGCGCGCCTTCTCGGTGCTGATGCCGTGGACCGCTGCCGCGGCCTCTGGGATCTCCACGCCGGGGTCAGCGAGGGTCTCGTTGGCGGTGACCTCGCGGCCGTCGATACGCACGAGGGCTGAGGTGACAATGCGAGCCTCGAGCGGGTTTACGGAGGTGGTTTCGAGGTCGAAGGAGAGCATGCGGGACGCGTCAAAAGCGGCGGGTGCGGAAGCCATGCCCGTCATTGTATCCGCGCCCCCAACACGGGATGGGTTTCCGTTCGAACGCGCGGGAGTCGTTGCCGTGAATGGAAGTATTGAACCGAGCTGTCTAGTGGCGAATAGTTGACTCGCATCACCCCGATCCACCCCGACGAAAGGCGGCCCACCGTGGCACGACTCACCGACTGGCAGCAGCAGATCCTCGGCGCGAAGCGCGTCGACCTCACCCACGAGGTCCACCCCGACATCCCGCGCTTCGCGGCATTCGAGCCGATGCAGGAGCGCGACGTCCGCACGATCGAAAAGGACCGCTTCTGGGCCAAGGAGTACACCTTCGCTACGCCCTACGGCACCCACGTCGACGCGCCCGGCCACTTCGCAGCGGGCAAGCGGCTCGTCTCCGGCATCGGCGTCGATGAGCTGATTCTGCCGCTCAACGTGCTGCACCTGGAGGACAAGGTGGCGGCCGACCCGGACTACGCCGTGACCGCCGACGACATCGTCGCATTCGAGGCCGAGCACGGCACGATCGAGCCCGGCAGCTTCGTCGCCTTCTCCAGCGGCTGGTCCACACGTTGGGAGGACCCAGACGCGTTTGTGAACCTGGACGAGGACGGGGTGCAGCACACCCCCGGCTGGTCGCTCGAGGCGCTGCATGTGCTTATCGACGATCGCCGCGTCGCAGCCATCGGCCACGAAACCCTGGACACCGACCCCGGTGTCGCGGCCGCGGAAAGCGGCTTCCTCTACGGCGAGCTGTACGTGCTGGAGCAGGACATCTACCAGATCGAGGTGCTGGACAACCTCGCGCAGGTGCCCGCCACCGGTGCCGTGATCGTGGTCGGCCCGGCGAACATCAAGGGCGCCCCAAGCATTACCTCGCGCGTGTATGCGCTCTTCCAGGAGTAGCCAGCACGCTACAGAGTCGGCGCACCCCGGTCGGCGCCGCGGGCAACTAGAATCCAACGGCATGACTACACCTGAGCCAGACGTACCGTCGCCCGAGCGCCTCGAGGACCTGCAGCGCACGTGGAGTGAGATGGCGGACGAGGTCCGTCACCACCGCGACCTGTACTACAACGGGCAGCCCGTCATCTCCGATGCGGAGTTCGACGCCCTGTTCCGTCGGCTGCAGGAGCTCGAAAAGGAGCACCCCGAGCTTGCCGTGCCGGACTCGCCGACCAAGGAGGTCGGCGCGCCCACGTCCGCCTCCTCCGCGTTCGCGGACGTGACGCACCTGGAGCGCATGTACAGCCTGGACAACGTGTTCTCGGCCGAAGAGCTCGCTGAGTGGCTGGACAAGACCCCCGGCCCGTATCTCACCGAGCTGAAGATCGATGGGCTCTCCATCGACCTGGTCTACCGCGACGGCGTCCTCGAGCGCGCCGCCACCCGCGGCGACGGCACGGTCGGAGAGGACATCACCGCCAACGCCCGCGTCATCGAAGACATCCCGCACGAGCTTGCCGGCGACGCCCCCGCGCTGCTGGAGGTCCGCGGCGAGGTGTTCATCCGCCCCGAGGACTTCCCGGAGCTCAACGAGCAGCGCATCAAGGAGGGCGGCAAGCCCTTTGCCAACCCGCGCAACACGGCGGCCGGTGGCTTGCGCCAGAAGAACCCGGCAGACGTGAAGAAGCGCAAGCTGCGCATGATCTGCCACGGCATCGGCGCGCGCGAGGGCTTCGCACCGGAGACCCAGCACGACGCCTACCTCAAGCTCGCCGAGTGGGGCCTGCCGGTCTCCGAGTACACCAAGCCGGCCAAGACCGCCAAGGACGTCCAGGACGCGGTCAAGTACTGGGCGGACCACCGCCACGACGCCATCCACGAGATGGACGGGCTGGTGATCAAGGTCGATAGCGTCGCTCAGCAGCGCCAGCTCGGCTCCACCTCCCGCGCGCCGCGCTGGGCCATCGCGTACAAGTATCCGCCGGAAGAAGTCACCACCACGCTCAAAGACATCCAGGTTTCGGTCGGCCGTACCGGGCGCGCGACCCCGTACGCGGTCCTCGAGCCGGTCTTCGTCTCAGGCTCCACGGTGTCCATGGCCACCCTGCACAACCAGCACGAGGTCAAGCGTAAAGGCGTGCTCATCGGCGACACGGTCGTAGTGCGCAAGGCCGGCGAGATCATCCCCGAGGTGCTCGGGCCCGTCGCGGATCTTCGCGACGGTTCAGAGCGCGAGTTCGTCTACCCCCAGGACTGCCCGGTATGCGGCACCAAACTCGCGCCGGCGAAGGAGGGTGACGCGGATTGGCGCTGCCCGAATACCCGCTCGTGCCCGGCGCAGCTGTCGGCACGCCTGGAGTACCTCGCCTCGCGCGGTGCATTCGACATCGAGGCGCTCGGCGAGAAGGGCGCCCAGGACCTCATCTCCTCGGGCGTGCTCATCGACGAAGCCGCCCTGTTCGACCTCACCGAAGACGACCTGAAGAAGTCCAACGCCTACACGCGCAAGGACGGCCAGGTCAACGCCGCCGGCAAGAAACTGCTGGCCAACCTCGAAACCGCCAAGCAGGTCGACTTCTGGCGCGTGCTCGTCGCCCTGTCCATCCGCCACGTCGGCCCCACCGCCGCCCGCGCGCTCGCCGCCCGCTACAAGAGCATGCAAGCGCTTCTCGACGCCCCCTTGTCCGACCTTGCCGAAACCGATGGCGTCGGGCAGATCATCGCCGAATCCTTCAAGGACTGGTTCACCGTGGACTGGCACCAGGCCATCGTGGACTCCTGGACGAAAGCCGGGGTACGCATGGAAGACGACCACGACGCTGACGCCACCCCGCACACCCTCGAGGGCCTCACCGTCGTCGTCACCGGCACCCTCGAAGGCTTTAGCCGAGACTCCGCCAAGGAAGCGATCCTCACCCGCGGCGGCAAGGCCTCCGGCTCGGTGTCCAAGAAGACCGACTTTGTCGTAGTCGGGGAGAACGCCGGGTCCAAGGAACAAAAAGCCCGCGACCTGGGCCGCCCGATCCTCAACGAGGAGCAGTTCGTGACCCTGCTGGAGGAAGGGCCGGACGCGCTGTCACGCTAGTGTGCCTCCGCGGCAATGATGATTGCCATCAGCGGCACGACGCGCGCCGGGCGGATGGCAAACGCGCCGGCCTCCTTGGCAACCCACCCCGCGGCCTGCAGTGCGTTGAGGTGGTGGTAGGCCGTCCCTGTTGAGGTGACCACCTCGGCGGCGACAAGGTCTGCCGGGGTCGCGGGGCCGGAAAGCAGGTGCCGCAGCATCTCGGCGCGCACGGGGTGGGCGAGCGCGGCCAGGCGCTCGATCTGTTCCTGCCAGGCGTGCTCGGTCACCGCCTCCGTCGGCCGGGTCCACTGGTAGTCGTAGGTGCCGCTGCGGGTGGTGACCGAGCCGCCGAACGCGACCGCGCCGCCGTCGCAGCCTTCCAATGCGCGCAACGCGGCGGGGAGGTCGGGAAGGTCGGTGCCGTGCGGTACCGCGGTGGGCGCTGGGGGAGTGCCGGATCGCGCGGCTTCGAGCGCGGCGACGCGCGCCTCGAGGGCGTCCAGGCGCGCGTCGGTGGAGAAATCAGCAGATGTCATGCGTTCTAGCGTTCCAAAACCGTGGAACGCTGTAAAGCGAGTCGCGCGGCGCTCAAGCCGACGAGCACCGCTGCCCACACCGCGAGGGCCCACCACAGCCAGATGGGGAGCGTAGCGTTCCAATCAAGTGGGGTGGCGATCCACCACACTACGAGGGCGGTGAGGGCGGCGTTGACAAGCGCGAAGCCCCTACGCTGCGGGCGACGCATGGCGCGGAACGTCTCCCACGCCAGGAGGGCGATAACGAATGCGATGAGCGGGATCATGCGAGCTTCTTGGTGGTGTCGAGGAGGTTGATGCCTAGGTCATCGACCCAGGCTTCGGTGTCGCCGGCAACGAACACCGCGCGGTGCGGGTTTTCCGGGTCCCACACGAGCATCGTGCGAAACCCACCGGTCCCACCGTTGTGGAAGGTGTATGCATCGGCGGTGGCCCAGCCGTAGTCGGGCCGGCCGTGCTCGTCGACCCACTCGATGAATCGCGCCATGTCGGACGCGGTCGAGCGGATTGCGCCCGCCGGCGCCCAGCCGTCCATGTCCCAGGGCTCCGCCTCGCGCCCGTTACTGCGCAGGCCGCGCCCGAGCAGGTGCGTATCCACCCCGCCGGGGCCCGCCACGAACGATTCGTCCATGCCCGCAGGCAAGAAGATCCGCGTTCGCACAAGTTCTTCGTACGGCGTGCCAGTTTTCACCGCGAGCAGTTGCCCGAGCAGCGCGTGCCCGTAGTTGGAGTATGCGTATTCGCCGCGGCCGTGGAGCTCCATGGTCCGGGCGGCGGCAAGGATGTCGTCGGGGGAGTCGGTGCGGTACGCGTTGCCGCCCTGGGTGACGTTGGCTTTCAGGATGTCCGGCAGCCCGAGGTGGCCCATTGGCGGGAGCCCAGCGGTGTGGTTGAGCAGCTCTTCCACGGTGACTGAATCGATCGGTGCGCCGGTGGGGCCGAGGATGTCGTCGACGGTGGTGTGAAGGGTGAGCTCATTGGCGCGGAATAGCTGCCGTACCAGCTCCGCGTTGAACGTTTTGGTCACCGAGCCGATCTCAAACTCGGTGTGCTCGTCGGCGCCGAGGCCGCCGAACGTGACTCGGCCCTGGTCGTACACCAGCGCCGAGAGCGCGCGGTGCCCCGGCTCGGCGGCGGCGCTGCGCTCGAGCGCGGACGCGAGCTGCGCGTCGCCGGTGTGCATGGTAGCCAGGCTGATGCGCTGTGGGCCGAAGGTGAGCAGGAGGGCAGCCGTCGCGGCGGCGGTGACGGCGCCAATGGCACCGGCAATAGGTCGGGAGCATGCGTGTTTCATACCTTCTAGAATTCCAAAAATCTAGAAAGGTGTAAAGGGGGGGGCGGTGGCGTCGATAAGCCAACTAGCTCAGGATCGCCCCGATGATGCTGCCTAGGTCGCCGATTTGCGATACCTCGGAGGCCAAGAAGTCCGGCCCGCCGACGCGGCCGACCACCAGGACCAACTCGGTGCCGGGCAGGCGGGTGATGGACAGGGCGGTGTCCAACAGCCACCACGACTCGGGGACCCAGGTATCCGCGTCGGGCAGGAGGATGCGCGCGGCGTCCACGTCCTGCATTGTGGGGTGAGAGCCGTCGTCCTCCGGCGCCGCCTGCGACGCGGCGACGCGGTCCAGGCCGTGGTCGGTCGCTCGCAGCACCACCGCCCAGGACGAGGTCATCGACCGCGGAATCGCGCCCACCAGTTCCTCCATCGCGCGCTGCTCGTCGCCGGACGCCGCGACGATGCGCTGCAGCATCTGGACCTGGCCGCGGCGATCCACGCGCCCCGTGAACGGGCGGATCGAATCCACCTCCGCGCCCTCCACCGAGGCCGCGGCGGTAATTAGCGTGTCCACCATCGTGCCGGTGGGGAGCTCGACGACAATGTCGTCGGTCACGTGGCCGCTCGCCGAATCCCCCGTTTTGCCTGCGGCAACGCTGTCCACGATGTCCACGGATTGGATATTTGCGTCGACCATGCCGAACGCCGCGGCCAGCTCGCCAAGGCTGCCCGGGACATCAGGGAGAGAGACGCGAATAAGGTAAGACATGCACCTAGTTATATCAGTCAGCCCGTACAACTGACCGTGAAAACGGTGATAGGCTGGCGAATCTTTACGCAGAAAGGACCATGCACCGTGCACGCACGCGAGCTTCCAGACGCCCCCACCGCCAACACCGAACCACGCTCGTACGGCGACGCGCACCTCAGCCGCGGGGAGCGCATCGTGCGCAGCGGTAACGAGGTCGTCGTGCTCGGCAACATCCAGGCCCGCGCCGTGGCGGAGGACCCCGCCCGCTTCTCGTCTGCGGTCTCGCGCTTCATGCAGCTGCCCAACGGCCTCGATGGGGAGGAGCACGAGCGCTTCCGCGCGCTTATCGACGCCTACCTCACCCCCGACGCACTCACCCCCTACGCCCCGGCGTTCCGGGAGGCCGCGCGCAGCGTTGTCGCCGACGTCCAGGGGGCGCAGTTGGACGCTGACGGGGGAGAGGTGGACGCGGTGGCCACGATCGGCGCTCGCTACGCCGTGCGCGCCATGCTCGCGTGGCTTGGCTGGCCCGCAGGCATGGAGGATCGCCTGGTCGACTGGGTCGCGGAGAACAGCGCCGCCACCCGCTCGGGTCAGCTCGAGCGCACCGCCGCGGTGGCGGAGGCGTTCGACGCCATGATCCACGAGGCCGTCGATGCCGCGAAGGAGTCGAAGACTGCGAAGCCTGCAGACGCGGCAGGCCAGCCGAGCGTGACCCTGCAGTTGCTCAACGACACGAGCATCGGCCGCCACCTCGAATTCGACGAGCTGGTCTCCGTCCTACGCAACTGGACCGCGGGCGACCTAAGCTCGATGGCCTACTGCGTCGGCGTCCTGCTCTACGCGCTGGGCAACGACGCGGCGCTGCAGGACCGTCTGCGCAGCGGAGTGTCCGAGCGCGAGTTCACCGCGATCGCCGACGAGATCCTGCGCCGGGACTCGCCCTTTGTGAGTAACCGCCGCGTGACCACCTGCCCGGTGGATCTCGACGGCGTCGAGCTCGACGAGGGGCAGCGCGTGCGGATCCACTGGACCGCCGCGAACCGGGACCCGGAACACCCGAGCAACCTGGTGTGGGGAGCCGGCCCCCACGCCTGCCCGGGCAAGTACCTGTCCATGCTGGAGCTGCGGTGCCTCACCGAGGAGCTGCTGCGGGCGTTCACCGTGGGCGAGGTCGCCGCGGACGCGGGGCGGCGCGAGCAGTTCCCGGTCGGCGGGTGGGCGAGCCTGCCCGTCACGCTGAACCCGCGGCGCTAGCGTGGCGCGGGCGGTGCTCGTTAGCAAGCGAATGCCGTGACGTAAGATGAGGGGCGGTTTACTGACCTTGTTGGATAACGTTAGATAACTCAAGCACGAAAAGATTGGAACCGTTTTGGCTGAGATTTCACGCGAGGAGGTCGCCCGCATCGCCCGGCTCGCCCGCGTTGCGCTGCAGGACGACGAGCTCGATCAGATTTCGCAACAGCTCGACCAGATCGTCGACGCTGTCTCGAAGGTGCAGAGCGTGGACACCGAGGGCGTTGAGCCGATGAGTCACCCGCACTCCATCGAGGCGGGCATGCGACCGGACGTTGAGAAGAAGACACTGACGCAGGCGCAGGCGCTGGACCAGGCGCCGGAGGTGGAAGACGACCGCTTCGTCGTGCCGCAGATCCTCGGGGAGGGAGACGAGTAAATGAGCGAGAACACCAGCTTCACCATGCCCAGCGACGGCCTCATCGCCACGCCCGCCCACGAGCTGGCGCGCATGATCCAGGCCGGCGAGGTCACCTCCCGCGAGGTCACCCAGGCGTTCTTGGACCGCATCGCCGAAACCGACGAGACCCTCGGCGCGTTCCTGCACGTGGGCGCGCACGAGGCGCTCGCCGCGGCCGACGCCGTGGACGCGCAGGTCAAGGCGGGGGAGGAGCCCGCGTCCCCGCTCGCCGGCGTGCCGCTGGCGCTGAAGGACCTGCTCGTGACCACCGACGCGCCGACGACCGCCGCGTCGAAGATGCTTGAGGGCTACATGAGCCCGTATGACGCGACCGTCGTGAAGCACTTGCGCGAGGCCGGCATCCCGATCCTGGGCAAGACGAACCTGGACGAGTTCGCCATGGGCTCCTCGACCGAGAACTCCGCCTACAAGGTCACCCGCAACCCGCACGACACCGAGCGCGTGCCGGGCGGCTCCGGCGGCGGCACTGCGGCGGCGCTCGCGGCGGGCCAGGCACCGCTGGGTATCGGCACGGACACGGGCGGCTCGATCCGCCAGCCGGCGTCGCTGACCGGCACCGTCGGCGTGAAGCCAACCTACGGCGGCGTCTCCCGCTACGGCGTCGTAGCCTGCGCGTCCTCGCTGGACCAGGTCGGCCCCTGCGCCAACAACGTGCTGGACACCGCGCTGCTGCACGAGATCATCGGCGGCCACGACGAGTTCGACGCGACCAGCGTGGACCGCCCGGTGGCACCGCTTGCGGACGCCGCCCGCGAAGGCGCGAGCGGCGACCTCACCGGCGTCAAGGTGGGCAAGGTCAAGCAGTTCCAGCGCCCCGGCACCCAGGACGGGGTCAACGCGCGCATCGACGCCGCCTTTGCCCAGCTCGAGGCCCAGGGCGCGGAGATCGTGGAGGTGGACTGCCCGCACTTCGACGACGTGATGGGCGCCTACTACATCATCCAGATGTCCGAAATGTCCTCCAACCTCGCGCGCTTCGACGGCATGCGCTACGGCCTGCGCGAGGGCGACGACGGCGAGCACTCCGCCGAGCAGGTCATGGCCGCCTCCCGTGGCGCCGGCTTCGGCTCCGAGGTCAAGCGCCGCATCATCCTCGGCACCTACGCCCTGTCGGTGGGCTACTACGACGCCTACTACCTGCAGGCGCAGCGCGTGCGCACCCTCATCGCGCAGGACTTCGCCCGAGCATTCGAGCTTTGCGACGTCATCGCGGCCCCCGCCGTGCCGTCCACCGCCTTCAAGCTCGGCGAAAAGGTCGACGACCCGCTGGCCATGTACAACTTCGACCTGTTCACCCTGCCGCTCAACCTCGCCGGCCTGCCGGGCATGTCCGTGCCTGCCGGCAAGGCGGACGACACGGGTCTGCCGGTCGGCCTGCAGCTCATCGCCCCGGCGTTCGAGGACGCGCGACTCTACCGCGTCGGCGCCGCCTACGAGACCGGCCGCGACGGCCGCGACGCAGACAAGTAACGCGTCGCCCATCCCAACCCCCGAGACCCTGAGAGGACCCCTTTCGTGACAACTTCTGTGACGTCGGCGGGGCGCTCGGTGGCACCCCACTCTGGCCCCAACCCCTGGGTGACGCTCGCGGCGCTCGCCGCGGGCTACTTCCTCATCCTTGTGGACCAAGGCCTTATGCCGGTGATCACCCCGCGGCTGCCCTACGAGGTCGGCGACGCTGTCTGGCTCACCAGCGTCTACCTGCTGTGCACCGTCGTGCCCATGCCGGTGACCGGGCGGCTTGGTGACAAGTACGGGCAACGCCCCGTCTTCCTTACCGGCCTGAGCATCTACGTCGCGGCGCTCGCGATCGCCGCGGGCTCCTCGCACCTGTGGGGGCTCGTCCTCGTGCGCGCCATCCAGGGTGTCGGCTCCGCGATTTTCCTCCCGCAGGCTTTCGGGATGATCAACCGCGTCTTCCCGCAGCACAAGCGCGGCCGCGCGTTCGCCGCGTGGGGCGTCATCGGTTCCATCGCCTCGCTCACCGGCCCGGTGGTCGGTGGCGCGATCATCGACGCCGGCGGGTGGCGCGCCGGATTCATCGCCCAAGCTGTCCTGGGCGTCGTCGCGCTGTGCGCGGCGTTCGCGTGGGTGCCGCGGCTGCCGTCGTCGCCCGCGCAGATAGACCTGGCGTCGGTCGCGCTCTCCTTCGCCGGCCTGGGTTTGCTCATCTACGGCATCCAGTACGGCAACGTGGTCGCCATCGTGCTCGGCCTGTGCGGCGTCGCGCTCATCATCTGGCGCGGCGTGAGCGGGCGCGACCACGGGTTCCTGCCCGTCGGGCTGTTCCGCGACAGCAACTTCGCCCTGGGCACCCTCGGGGTCGCCGCCCTGGGCTTCACGGCAGCGTCGATGTTCATCCCGATGATGTACTGGCTGCAAACCGTCATGGAGGTGTCGTCGGCACGCGCGGGCCTGCTCACCGCCCCGATGTCTATCGTCGCGCTCGTGCTCACGCCGGTGGCCGGCGTGCTGTCGGACAAGATGCGCCCCAAGGTGCTGTGCGTGTTCGGCTTCGGCACGATGAGCATCGCTCTGCTCGCCACGTACGCCGTCGTGCGCACCGGTGCGAACCCGCTCTGGGTCGCGCTGCTCGCCGCGGTCTTCGGCGTGGGCAGCGCGTTCACGTGGGCGCCGAATGCCACGACCACGATGCGCTCGGTGCCCGAGGAGGACTCGGGCGCGGCCTCCGGGCTGTACAACACGTTGCGCCAGGTGGGCAGCGTGCTCGGCGTAGCGCTCGTCGGCGCCGTGCTCGTCTCCGGCGACATCGCAGTGTCGGTGCGCTGGGCTGTGCTCATCCCGCTCGCGGCGATGCTCATCGGTGCGGTCAGCTCGTTTTTCCTCAAGAGCGACCGCTAATTCGCTTTTCGACGCTCACGCCACCGACTCGGTCGGCCAGCTTCCTGGCAAACGCGCTAAGGTGGCAGTTATGCGACTTGCGACACTAACTTCCGGCGGCGACTGCCCAGGGCTGAACGCCGTCATCCGTGGAATTGTCCGCACTGCCAGCGCCGAGTACGGCTCGACCGTCGTCGGCTACCAGGACGGTTGGGTCGGCCTCATGGAGGATCGCCGCGTCGACCTGTACGACGACGCGTTCATCGACTCGATCCTGCTGCGCGGCGGCACGATCCTGGGCACCGGCCGCCTGCACCCGGACAAGTTCAAAGCCGGGATTGACACCATCAAGGAAAACCTGGCCGACGCGGAGATCGACGCGCTGATTGCCATCGGCGGCGAGGGCACCCTCAAGGGCGCGAAGTGGCTGGCGGACAACGGCATCCCAGTCGTCGGCGTGCCGAAGACCATTGATAACGATGTCGCGGCAACCGACTACACCTTCGGCTTCGACACCGCCGTCTCCGTCGCCACCGACGCGATCGACCGCTTGCACACCACCGCAGAATCCCACAACCGCATCCTCATCGTCGAGGTGATGGGCCGCCACGTCGGCTGGATCGCGCTGCACGCCGGCATGGCCGGCGGCGCGCACTACACCGTGATCCCCGAGGAGCCGTTTGACATCGCCGAGATCTGCAAGGCGATGGAGCGCCGCTTCCAGATGGGCGAGAAGTACGGCATTGTCGTCGTCGCAGAGGGCGCCACCCCGAAGGAAGGCACCATGGACGGCAGCCTGGGCGAGGAGGACGAGTTCGGCCACATCACCTTCAACGGCATGGGCCAGATCGTCGCTGACGAGATCAAGAAGCGCCTGGGCTACGACGTGCGCACCACCGTGTTGGGCCACATCCAGCGCGGCGGTACGCCCACCGCGTACGACCGCGTCCTGGCTACCCGCTACGGCGTCCACGCGGCGCGCGCGGCGCACGAGGGCAACTTTGACACCTGCGTGGCGCTGCACGGCGAGGACATCGACCTCGTCCCGCTGGAGAACGCGGTTGCGCACCTGAAGAGCGTGCCGGAGCACCGCTACACCACGGCGAAGGCGATGTTTGGCTAGATGCGGGATCGGATCCCGGACCCCTGCCGCCTGCTGGTGGTGGGGATTAACCCCGGTCGGCTGACGGAAGAGGTTGACGCCCCGTTCGCCCACCCCGGAAACCGGTTCTGGCCCGCGCTCGAGCGCGCCGGCATCACGCCGTACCGGGTGCACGCCGAGCGAGGGCTCGCAGATGAAGACGCCGCCATGCTCGCCGGAATGGGCATCGGTTTTACCAACTTTGTTGACCGCATGACGCCGCGAGCCTCAGCACTGACACGCGAGGAGCTCGTTGCGGGTGGCGACAAAGTACGCGCGTGCGTCGCGCGGCATCGGCCTGACGTGGTCATGGTCGTGGGCATCGGGGCTTTTCGCGACGCCTACCGTGCTCCGAAAGCCAAGCGCGGACTGCAGCCCGAACGCCTTGCCGGGGTGCCCGTCTGGGTGGTGGGCAACCCGAGCGGGCTCAACGCCCACGAAACAGTGGACAGTCTGGCCGAGAGCTACCGCGAAGTGTGGGACTCAGTCGCCGCGTCGGCGCCGACTGCCCGTGAGCGTCGGTAGCACCAAACCAGCAAGCACCAGCTGGCCGCAACGGTGACCAGCATCGCGATGAGTCCCGCGGCCCCGGGGAGCTCTGACGACGCGTTGAAGGCGCCGTGGACGCACACCGCGAGGAGGAACCAGCCAGCGACGCGCTGCAGCCTCCACGACAGCGAGCGGTCGGTCCGGCACAGCAACGCGCCAAGGCCCCACGCGGCGAGCCCCGTGTACAGTGCGTGGGCGAACGGCGACATGATGAGCCGTACCGCATAGGTCAACGTGCCGTCGGCGAAATCAGACTCCAGGTCGGTCGCGGCGGCGATTGCGGCAAACGACATGGTTTCTGCGATAAAGAAGCCGGCTCCGACGGCCATGCCGACGACCGCCACCTCGATCCGGCGGGACACCGGCGCGAACGCCGACACGGCGGCAAGCACCAGCAGCAGCTTCGCCGTTTCTTCCGGGAACGGCGAAATGGCGTAGAAGACCACGCTCGGCAGGCTCGCCGCAGCCTCCTGGAAGGCGGAGTTGACCGGGCCCATGGGGCCGGTGAGCGCCATGCCCGCGAGTACGGCTGCGGGGAGGCACCAGCGCGAATCCGGGCGGCCGGGGTGGCGGCGCAGCAACACCCATGCGATGAGCAGCAGCGCGATGACAATTGCCACCGAAATCCCGGCGAACACGGGGCGCCACGGGATCTGCACGTAGCTGTAGCCGGAGTAGGCCAGCAGGGCGGTGAAGATCAGCCCGACGAAGACCTGGGGGAGGCGGAAGCCACTCACTGGCGCATCGCCTCCTCCGCGGCGAGCCGGGAAATGAGGTCGACGCCATCGCCACCGCTCGCACTGAAGTAGGTGGTGGTGTTGCCGCGTTGGACGGAAGCGGCAGCGATGTCACCGCGCTGGCCCACCGCGACGTGGGGAGCGGGGTGGGTGATGTCGTCCGGGCGGAGGTCCTCGCCGCTGGTCATCTGCCAGAAGTAGCGTGTCAGAGCCGCGGGCGCCTCGCCGTCGGCGGGGGAGAGCTCGACGCGGGCGCTCGCCTTCACGTCATTGGCGCAGTTCCACGTCCACATACCGCCGACGCCGGTGTCGTCCTGCGCCGGGCGGTTCTCGGTACGTGGGCAGACGAGTGGGGTGCCGTGGGCGTCGACAAGCGTGACACTGCCTGCGGAAACCGGTTCTGCCTGCGGGTCGGGGTTGCTCACCACGGCGCGGGCGGCGAATGGTGCCGCGAGTATGAGGAGGCCAACGAGCACTACGATCACCGTGCCCGTTCTGGTTGGGGAGTCTGAGAAATCGGGGTAACGCACGGCGACGATGATAAGGAAGCGTATCTTCGCTCGCAATCGTGCACTGGCGAGGAGAACGTGCGCGTCGATTAGTAGAATGGGGCGCATGACTGCCTACGACTTGATGGATTACGACGAAGTACTGGAAAAGTACGACCCCGTGATGGGGCTCGAGGTGCACGTGGAGCTCGCGACGGAGACGAAAATGTTCTCCACCGCCTCCGCGCACTTCGGTGCTGAGCCCAACACCAATATTGACCCGGTCTCGCTCGGCCTGCCGGGCGCGCTGCCCGTGGTCAACGCGAAGGGCGTCGAGTGGGCGATCAAGATCGGCCTGGCGCTCAACTGCGAGATCGCGGAGAGCTCCCGCTTCGCGCGCAAGAACTACTTCTACCCGGACCAGCCGAAGAACTACCAGATCTCGCAGTACGACGAGCCGATCGCGCACGACGGCTACCTCGACGTGCAGCTGGAGGACGGCACCGAGTGGCGCGTGGAGATCGAGCGCGCCCACATGGAGGAGGACACCGGCAAGCTCACGCACCTCGGTTCCTCGTCCGGCCGTATCACGGGCGCGACCGCCTCGCTGGTGGACTGCAACCGCGCCGGCATCCCGCTCATTGAGATCGTGACCAAACCGATCATTGGCGCCGGCGAGCGCGCCCCCGAGGTGGCCAAGGCGTACGTTGGGGCGCTCCGCGAGCTGGTCAAGGCCCTCGGCGTGTCCGACGCGCGCATGGACCAGGGCTCGATGCGTTGCGACGCCAACCTGTCCCTGCGCCCCATCGGCCAGGAGAAGTTCGGCACACGCACCGAGACGAAGAACATCAACTCGCTGAAGTCCGTCGAACAGGCGGTGCGCTTCGAGATGCAGCGCCAGGCCCAGGTGCTTGACGACGGCGGCGAGATCGTCCAAGAGACCCGCCACTACCAAGAGAAGGACGGCTCCACCTCCAAGGGCCGCCCGAAGGAGGAGGCGAGCGAGTACCGCTACTTCAACGACCCGGACCTGCCGCCGGTGATTGCGAAGCCGGAGTGGGTCGAGGAGATCCGCCAGACGCTGCCGGAGCTGCCGTGGGTGCGCCGCGCGCGCATCCAGGAGGAGTGGCAGCTGCCGGAGAAGGAGTTCCGCGACCTGGTCAACGCGGGCGCCCTCGACCTCGTGGTGGACACCGTCGAGGCCGGCACCACCCCGGACGAGGCCCGCGCCTGGTGGGTCTCCTACATCCAGGCGAAGGCGAACGAGGCGGGCAAGGACCTCGACGCGATCGGCGTCGCCCCCGCCGACGTCGCGCGTGTGGTTGAGCTGGTCAAGGAAGGCAAGCTGACCACCAAGCTCGGCCGCCAGGCGATCGACGGCGTCATCGCCGGCGAGGGCACCGTGGACGAGGTGGTCGCTGCCCGCGGCCTCGAGGTCGTGCGCGACGACGGCGCCATCGAGAAGGCGATCGACGACGCGCTGGCTGCGAACCCGGACATCGTGGAGAAGTACCGTGCGGGCAACAAAAAGGTCACCGGCGCGATCGTGGGCGCTGTCATGAAGGCCACCCAAGGCAAGGCTGACCCAGGCGAGGTCAACAAGATGATCGCCGCGAAGCTCGCCTAGGCGCAGTTTTTCGCTTCACGACGAAAGGCGCTCCCGGTCTTGGACCAGGAGCGCCTTTTTGCGTGCGCGGGGGCGTCGAGAAGCTGCTACTTCACCGGGGTGCTGCCGCCCGGGGTGTCGTCGTTGCCCTTGACGCCGTTGGGTGAGTTCGGGTCGACGGCGGGGAAGCTCCCGGTCTCGTAGACCTCCTTGTAGGCGTCCCAGTCGATGCCGTCGCCGTCGGACTCCGGCGCGCCCTCGTAGTCGTCGTGATCCGGGTCGAGGGAGGGGGCGTCCTCGAGGTTGAACTCGTTCTCCTCGTCAGCGTCGAGGTTTGCTGCGACCTCCTCCTGGACAGAGTGCCACAGGTCGGAGTCCTCGACGTGGGACTCGGAGGCGAGCCGCTCCACTTCCTTGCGCTCCTTGGCGGTCAGCTCGTCCTCGGACGGGTCGAGCGCGGTCTCGGCGAGCTCGGCGAGGCGCTCGCGGCGGCTGGTCTCCTCCTTGATGTTGTCGCGGTCGTTGAACCAGCCGACGATGATGGCGATGGTCAGGATGATGCCCAGATAGCCGATCGCCGGGTAGACCCAGCTGATCAGGTCCGCGAAGCCGACGAAGGACAGCAGGAAGCCGATGCCGACCACGATGAAGTACACCATGCGGAAGCGCTCCGGGTGCTTGTTGGTCAAGCGGCGGGCCATGGCGTAGAACATGCCCACGGCGGTGTTGTAGATCATCATGTAGATGATGATGGAGACGATGACGCCGACGACCGGGTGCATCGAGTCAAACACGGCGAGCAGCGGCATGTCCTTGCCCGCGACCTTGTCCATGTTGAAGAACAGGATGAAGTTCAGGATGACCAGCATGATGGCGAAGATGAGGCCGCCGAGCAGGCCGCCGACGCCGGCGGTGCGCGGGTTCATCTGCGAGCCGGCGATGACCAGCATCATCGACACCGCCATGATGTTGACCAGCGTGCCGTAGTTGACGGCGGAGAGCAGCCAGTTGTTAAACACGCCGTCGGCGGGGGACTGCTGCAGGGCGATGTCGTTCATCGCGTGCAGGCTGTCGGGCATGTGCATGATGGTGATGCCAAACGCCACGAAAACGGCGATGATGAGGAACGGCGTGATGACGGAGATGACCTGCGTGATGCGGTCCACATCGAGGAAGCCGGACAGGACGAGCAGGACCGTCATGATGGTCGCGCCGATCCACGGGGCGAATCCGAACTGCTGGTTGAGGTTGGAGCCGGCGCCGGCGACCATGACGAAGCCGAATGCGAAGAGGCTGAACATGGTGGCGTAGTCCATGTACTTGGACACGATCGGGCTGGATACGCGGTTGAACACCACGGAGTGGTCGTCGGCAAGGTAGTACGAGCCGAGCTGGAAGATGGTGGTGCCGACGACGAAGATGATGATGCCGGAGATCACGGCACCGACGATGCCGATGTAGCCGAAGGCGAGGAAGTACTGGATGACTTCCTGGCCGGAGGCGAAGCCGGCGCCGACGAGCAGGCCGACGAGCGCCATGGCCACCTGAATTGTCTGTTTCATGGAATGATCCTAGAAAAATAGTCGTACGATAAAAATGAACCGGGGCGATATTAACAAAGCGCGCTCGCCCCCGCGAATGGCCATTTTGCGTGTGTACGGGCATTTTTCGCTTCTCGACGCCACCACCCACCCCAAGAAACGCCAGCGTATCGCCCCGCACGCGCGCCCAGCGTGCGCACAGCGCCGCCTCGGCCGCGGGATCGTTTCGCACAGTAAAACGTGACCTTCTCGTGACATTGAGGGTGCGGCAGGGTCGTTGGTGTCTCCCAATTCTGGAATCCGCCCGCTCTCGCCTAAGCTAACGACCCATGACGACAATCCGCCAGGCCACCGACGCCGATGCTGCTGCCATCTACGCCATGATCAACGAGCTCGCGCTCTACGAGAAGGAGCCCGACGCGGTGACGTCGACCGAGCAGGACGTCCGCGACCACCTCTTCGGCGTGAACCCGAGTGTGTTCGCGCTGGTGGCGGACAACGACGGCGAACTCGAGGGGATGGCCCTGTGGTTCTTGAGCTACTCCACCTGGGAGGGCCGCCACGGCATCTGGCTGGAGGATCTCTACGTCCGCGAGGAGTGCCGCGGCAGGGGGATCGGCACGGCGCTGCTGCAGGAGCTCGCGCGCATCGCGGTCAAGAACGACTACCGCCGCGTCGAGTGGTCCGTGCTGAAGTGGAACACGCCGTCCATCGGCTTCTACAACGCGATGGGCGCCGACGATATGGGCGACTGGTCGACGATGCGCCTCGACGGGGCGGCGCTGCGCGTTCTCGGCGGCACGCGCGACTAGCGCTGGAACGGCGCGGGGTGCTTGACCTCCTCGCCGGCGCGGACGGGGCACGGCGGGGTGACCCCGTTGGCGAAGGGGGAGCCGGGGAGGAGGTGGCGCTCGTGGGCGTCGATAAGCCAGCGCATGTCGGGGCCCGTGGGGACGACGCCGGTGGGGTTGATCTCCGCGTGGGTGATGTAATAGTGCTCCTTGATTTCTTGGAAGTCGGTGGTGTCGCCGAAGCCCGGGAGCTGGAAGAGCTCCTGGAGGTAACCGCGCAGGTTGGGCATCTGCGCGATGCGGTTGCGTGACGCCTTGAAGTGGCCGACGTAGACGGGGTCGAAGCGGACGAGGGTGGGGTAGAGGTAGACGTCGGCAAGCGTGATGTGCTCGCCCACGAGGAAGCGGTGCCGCGAGAGGTGGTCCTCCAGCCGGTCCATGTGCTCCCAGAGGTCGGCGTAGGCCTCCTCGTACGCGTCCTGCGAGCCGGCGAATCCTGCGCGGTACACGCCGTTGTTGATGTGGTGGTAGACGCGGTCCGCGACCTCGTCGATCTCGGCGCGCAGCTCGCGCGGGTAGAGGTCGGGGGGGCGCCGTCGCGGTGGTGGGCCGCCCAGGCGTCCTGGAAGTCGACGGGGATGCGGCGGAAGTCGTTCGTGACCGCGGTGCGCGTTTGCTTCTCGACGATCACCGGCACCGTAATCCCACGCGGATAGCCCGGGAAACGCGCCTCATAGGCGTCTTTGAGGAAGTGCAGGCCCGTCTCGGGGTCCTTGCCGTCCGGGCCGAGGTCGAAGGTCCACGAGCGGGCGTCGTGGGTCGGGCCCGCCAGGCCGAGTGAGATGGCGTCTTCGAGGCCGAGGAGGCGGCGGACGATGATCGCGCGGTGCGCCCATGGGCAGGCGCGCGCCGCCATGAGCCGGTAGCGGCCCGGCTCGACGGGCCAGGCGCAGGTGCCGTCGTCGGCGGGCTGCGGGGCGCTGCCCGGGGCGAGGTCGGCGCTGAAGGAGTCGGCGATATAGGTGGTGTCGCGGACGAACTCGCCGTCCGGGGACGCGTTGCGTGCTGGGGTGGAGATCATGGACTCGAGTATCCACGCGAAACGATGACGTGTCAGCCAAGTTTTGCGGGGGCGCGCCGAGGAGATTGCCAGCGGCCGTGGGGCGCGTGGCATAGATTTACAGGCATGGACAAGAAGAACGCACGTGACGTCACTCCTGATGATTTCGATCCGCTCGACGGCCTGCCGTACGCGCCGCTCGGCAATGAGGACACTGCCGGGAGTACGGCGGTGGGGGCGTCGACAAGCGAACAGCCCGCGACGCTGACCGGCAAGGCTGCGCCGACCGAGGTGTTCCCCGAATCGCCGACCGAGACCGTACACCTCGACCCGACCCCAGCCGTGGCCGAGCCGGAGCCGGTGCGCGTCGAGGAGCCGCGGGCGAAGCGCGGCACCATTGACTTTGGGCTGCTGCTGCTGCGCCTCCTGCTCGGCGGTTGGCTCATCGTCGCGTCCGTGACCACGCTCTTCCGCCTCGGCGGCTCCGACGGCATCTCCGAGCTGCGTGACGCGTTTGGCGACTACGCGTACGGCGACGGCCTGGCCATCGTGGTGCCGATCCTGCAGCTCGCCGCCGGCGTCTTCCTCGTGCTCGGGCTGCTCTCGCCGATCGCGTCGATGGTGGCGGTCGCCGTGACCGGGTTCATGGCGGTGCACGGCATCGTCGACGCCACCGACTCCTGGAACGTCTTCGCCTGGGGCGCCGAGGCGTGGCTGCCGATCATCCTGTTCGGCCTGGCACTGGGCCAGCAATTCACCGGCCCGGGCTTCTACGGGGTGGACGCCAACCGTTCGTGGGCGCGCCGCCCCATCGCGTGGAGCTGGATCTGCGCGCTGCTCGGCGTGGTCGCCGCCGGGCTGATCTGGTGGTTCGGCACCGGCGTGAACCCGGTCGCGAACTAATCCACCTGGCGGACCGCGCCCTTGTCGGCGCTGGTCGCCATCTTTGCGTAGGCGCGCAGCGCCTTCGATACCTCTCGGACGCGGTTCGGCGTCCAGGGGCGCTCTGAGGCCTCCATCGCTTCTCGACGCTTCCGCAACTCCTCCTCCGGCACGTCCAGCTTCAGCTCGCGGTTCGCCACCGAAATGGCGATGGTGTCGCCGTTCTCGATCAGGCCGATCAGGCCGCCGTGCGCAGCCTCGGGGGAGATGTGGCCGATGGACAGGCCGGAAGTGCCGCCGGAGAAGCGGCCGTCGGTGATCAGCGCGCACTTTTTCCCCAGGCCAGCGCCCTTGAGGAAGGACGTCGGGTGCAGCATCTCCTGCATACCCGGGCCGCCCGACGGGCCCTCGTAGCGGATCACGACGACCTCGCCCTCGAGCACCTCGCGGTTCAGAATCATAGATACCGCCTGCTCCTGCGAGTCGACCACGCGAGCCGGGCCGGTGAACTCCCAGAGCCCTTCCTCGACGCCCGCGGTCTTGAGGATCGCGCCGTCCGGGGCGAGGTTGCCGCGCAGGACGACCAGGCCGCCGTCGGAGGTGATGGGGTGCTCCAGGTCGTGGATCACGCCGTTGGCGGAGTCGGTGTCAAGGCAGTCCCAGCGGGCCGACTGCGAGAACGCCTCGGTGGTGCGGTTGCCGCCCGGGGCTGCGTGGTAGAGCTCGATGGCCTCGTCGAGCGGGTGATCGCCGCGAATGTCCCAGTCGCCGAGCCATTCGGTGAGGGAGTTGTAGGCGACCGAGTGGACGTCGTCAAGCAACAGGCCCCCGCGGTGCAGCTCGCCGAGGATGGCGGGGATGCCGCCGGCGCGGTGCACATCCTCGACGTGCGCCTCGCCGTTCGGCGCGACCTTGGACAGACAGGGGATGACGTGGGAGAGCTCGTCGATGTCGGTGAGGTCGAAGTCGACCTCGCCCTCCTGCGCGGCGGCGAGGATGTGCAGGATCGTGTTGGTCGAGCCGCCCAT
Source organism: Corynebacterium gottingense (assembly GCF_002285125.1). Taxonomy (NCBI): domain Bacteria; kingdom Bacillati; phylum Actinomycetota; class Actinomycetes; order Mycobacteriales; family Corynebacteriaceae; genus Corynebacterium; species Corynebacterium gottingense. Next base: position 107,329 of record NZ_NSGN01000002.1, on the reverse strand, counting down.
CGCCATATCCAGGGCCATCGCGTTGCGGAACGCGTGCTTCGTAGCGATGTTGCGGGGCAGGACGCGCTCGTCGCCGTTGCCGTAGTAGCGCTTGCACATCTCGACGATCATCTCGCCGGCCTTGGTGAACAGGTCGCGGCGGGCGGTGTGGGTGGCCAGCGTCGTGCCGTTGCCCGGCAGCGAGAGGCCGAGGGCCTCGGTGAGGCAGTTCATGGAGTTCGCGGTAAACATGCCGGAGCAGGAACCGCAGGTGGGGCAGGCGCCGTTGGCGATGTCGTCGAGCTGCTCGTCGGAGACCGCGTCGTTGGCGGAGAGCGCGATGGCGTCGATGAGATCCGACTTCGGCTTGGTCACACCGTCGACCGCGAACGCCTTGCCGGCCTCCATCGGGCCGCCGGAGACGAAAACCGCGGGGATGTTCAGGCGCATCGCGGCGTTGAGCATGCCTGGGGTGATCTTGTCGCAGTTAGAGATGCATACCATCGCGTCGGCGGTGTGCGCGTTGACCATGTACTCCACCGAGTCCGAGATGATCTCACGGCTTGGCAGGGAGTACAGCATGCCGGAGTGGCCCATCGCGATGCCGTCGTCGACGGCGATCGTGTTGAACTCCTTCGGCACGCCGCCCGCCTTGCGCACCGCGTCAGCGACGATGTCGCCGACGTGCTTGAGGTGCACGTGGCCCGGCACGAACTGCGTGTACGAGTTGACGATCGCGACGATCGGCTTACCAAACTCGCTTTCCTCCGTGCCAGTTGCGCGCCAGAGGGCGCGGGCACCGGCGGCTTGGCGGCCAACAGTGGTCACGCGCGAGCGAAGGGGAATCACGAAAAGCTCCTTACGACGAGGGATGGGGTGGGGGCACGGGGGCGTCGATAAGCGAAAGGGCGCTAGCTCGGACGCGGGCCCGGCGTATCAGGGTGAGACTTAAGGTACTCCTCATACTCTTCGCGCGACAGCAGAACGTGGTGGTTGTCCTTGTCGATGATCTCGTACTTGCCGTCCGCAGCCTCCTGCGCGCCCGTGATCACGTCCGCTATTCGTCCGCGCGACGCCTCCGCGAGCTCTGGCAGTGAATTAAAAGTCACGCCGGGCATGGGGTACTCCTTGCCGGAGGTGGTCGTCGCCATCGCGCGCGCCCCCTTAAACCCGATCCCCTCGAGCTCATCCCAAGCGATGCGCGTATTCGGTCGTACGACATAACGCAGTGCGATGCCACGCTCATCGACAGTGGTTGAAGACGAAAGCACCCACACAATCCACCCGATCGGGAACAGCAGCAACCACCCCAACGCCAACGGCGCCCACGAAATACCAATCAACGCGATACCAATCATGAGGACAACACCAATGATGTGCTCGCGAGACGGACGAAAAACCTTCGGCTGATGATCAGACTGCTCAGTCATGCACAACATGCTAGTCGGCGCGAGGCTGGACGCGGCGATTGGTGCGCGGGTGCGTAGCGATACGAAACGGCGGGTCGTAGATCGAGAGATAGGTCACCGCGTTGTCGAGTTTGAAGTCCTGGGCGATGGTCTGGTTGTAGTCACGGATGTTGATGCCTAGCACCGTGCCGCCGAGGGGATCGAGAGTCTCCTGGACAAGCTGCAGGTCATCGACTTCCGCCTGACACGGTGCACACCACTGGCCCTAAGCGTTGAGGACGACGACCTCGCCTTCAAAATCAGACAGGCTTATCTCATCACCCTTCTCCATCAGCGACGGGCCGGAGAAATCCGGCAGCGGGGCACGTTCCTCCTTTACGCAGATAATCTCGGTTTGGCCTCCTGGTGAGTGGTACTGGAAGGTGCCCCCGACGGCGACGGCGTTTCGAGCGCCGTCGCCTGAGGAACAGGCCACCAGGGTCACGGCGGTGAGTACCGCGACAACCGCGATGGCGGCTCTACGGGGGTGTGCTCGGCATCGATTAGATTTCCTTATTCCGGGGCGGTGGGGAAGAGGACGGTGTTCTGGTTGTCCCGGAAGACCACAACACCGAGGAAGCTCATCGTGCTGCCCGGCGGGTGGTCTGCAGCGACTCTGCCCACCTCGGCACTCAATCCTGCTGTGGGGGTTACTCGTAGCGAAGCGAGCTGAACATCCCGGTTTCCATGTGATAGGCGTTATGGCAGTGAAATGCCCACTCACCGGGGTTGTCAGCGATCAGGTCGGCGACCATGGTTTCACCGTGGCGGAGAAGGACGGTGTCCTTGCGTAGCCCGCCGCTGCCGGGCAGCGCCCACGTGTGGCCGTGGATGTGCATGGGATGGGGCATCATGGTCCTGTTGCGCATGACCAGTCGCAGGCGCTGGCCCTCCTGCACGGTTGCGGAGGAGGATTGGCCGTCGGTGAGAATGCTCCATTCATACGGCATCATCTGCCCGCCCAGGTCGATGCTGACTTCTCGGTCTGGTGTGCCCTCGGGCAGGAGTGCACGGTCTGCTGGCTTCAGGGAGGACAGAAGCAGTCCGGTGGACGACAACTCGGGGAAGTCGACATCGGGGTTGGGGGCCTGGCCGCCGGCGGTGCGGATGACGGCGAAGGCGCGGTCGTCCTTACCCACCGCCAAAGCCGTGAGCGGGAAGATGCCGTCGTCGAGGATGACCTCGACGTCGACACGCTCGCCCATCGACAGGTAGATCGATTCGGTCTCCGAGGGCTGGACAGGGAAGCCGTCGGTGTGGGTGACGGTCATGCGGTGACCACCGAGGGCCACCTTGAAGATGGTGTCACCGCCGGAGTTGATAAACCGCAGGCGGGCCTTGTCGCCCGGGCGAGCCTCGAAGGTCCGGTGAGCGCGGGGGATACGTCCGTTGATGAGGTAGTGCGGATACATCACATCGCCGGCATCCCCGCCCAGTACTCGGTCCGGGGTGCCGTGCATCATCTGGCCGTGACCTCCCATTCCCATCCTCCCGTTATGGTCGCCCGAACCCATTCCGGTGAGCTTGTCGAGCTCATCTTCGGGAGTGCCCTGAATGCCATCGACCCAGTCGTCGAGCACGATGGTCCACTCGACGTCGTGGTCCTCAGCGTCTTGCGGGTCACGGATGATCAGTGGGGCGTGGAGGCCGCGATCAAGCTGCAGGCCGGTGTGAGAATGGTAGAAGTAGGTGCCACCGTGGGGGGCTTCAAAAACATAGGAGAAAGACTCGCCAGGTTCAATGGGGTCCTGGGTCATGCCGGGCACACCGTCGGCTGCGTTGTGGAGTGCGATGCCATGCCAGTGGATGGAGGTGCTCTCAGGCAGTTCATTGGTGATATCGACCTGGAGGACGTCGCCGGCGGTGGCCTCAATGGCCGCATCCCCGGTGTCAGAGACGTATCCCCACGTCTTGGCTTCGATGCCGCCGATATCCAGCGAGAGGGGCCGGGCGGTCAGTTTCCGGCGCACCGTCGGCTCACCGAGCGCAGTGGGGGTGGGAGTGGGGCGAAGGGAGGGACTTGGTGCCGAGGCAGCGGGTCCAGGATCGCTGGTGCAGGCGGCCACGGCCCCGGTGCCGGCGAGGGCGAGCCCGCCGAGCAGAATCTGTCGTCGGGAATACGCGTTCATCATCATTTAACCTTTCTTGGTGCAAGATTTCAGTGACACGGGAGACAGGCGCAGGTGAGGACCCAGCCCCGCGTGAGAGCCGTGCCCTCCACTCCTTGAAAATATACCCTGGTGGGGTATACGCTAGGGAAATATACCCCAGGGGGGTATACGATAAAGGGCGGCATCGCCGCACCCCACCGAACCGAAGGAGCTTTCCCATGATCACCTCCCAGCCCCGCCTCTTGCCCATGGCCTCCCACGGCTGCAGCTGTTGCGGACCTGCCTCACGCGCCGACACCGCCTCCAGCCCTGCCACCAGCGACTCGTCAGCAGGAGGGTCTACCCCTAGCTACCAGGTCACCGGCCTGACCTGCGGGCACTGCGCGAAAAGGGTGACCCAGGCCCTTCAGGCCCTTCCCCAGGTCGACGACGTCCAGGTTGATCTCGCTGCTGGTGGAGTTTCCACCGTCACGGTCACCGGTGTCGTACCTCCGGAGATGGTTCGCCGGGCCATCGAGGACGCCGGCTACACCGTCTTATCCTGATCAGTTTTACCCGTCATCTCGACCCCGACCGGGTTGAGTGGAAAGGAACGTCATGAGCACTCCCCACCATTCCGGCGATCATCATGGTGATCACCCCGCTCCGGAAACAGACCACACCTACCATCCGGATCATGCCAGCCACGAACACCACGCAGATGCCGACACCCACGGCCAGGCGATGCCCCACGATCACCCGCATTCCGCCCTGGACGACGACCACCACGTTCATGGTCACGGCGAACACGCCGGACACAGCACCGCAATGTTTCGGGACCGCTTCTGGTGGTCGCTGATTCTGTCCATTCCCGTCGTTATTTTCAGCCCCATGGTCGCCAACCTGCTTGGCTACCACCTCCCGGCATTCCCCGGATCCACCTGGATCCCCCCGGTGCTGGGCACGATCATCTTCGTCTACGGCGGAACGCCTTTCCTCAAGGGTGGATGGAAAGAACTGAAATCCCGCCAACCCGGGATGATGCTCCTGATCGCCATGGCCATCACCGTGGCGTTTGTCGCCTCCTGGGTCACCACTCTGGGGCTGGGCGGTTTTGAGCTGGACTTCTGGTGGGAGCTGGCCCTGCTGGTGACCATCATGCTGCTGGGCCACTGGCTGGAGATGTCCGCTCTCGGGGCCGCGTCCTCCGCGCTTGACGCGCTGGCTGCCCTGCTGCCGGATGAGGCCGAGAAAGTCATCGACGGGACCACCCGCACCGTGGCCATCTCCGAGCTGGTCGTCGACGACGTCGTGCTGGTGAGGGCCGGTGCCCGGGTGCCGGCCGACGGAACCATCATCGACGGAGCCGCCGAATTCGATGAGGCGATGATCACCGGCGAATCCCGTCCCGTCTTCCGCGACACCGGTGACAAGGTGGTCGCCGGTACCGTGGCCACCGACAACACCGTCCGCATCCGGGTGGAGGCTACCGGCGGGGACACCGCCCTGGCCGGGATCCAACGCATGGTTGCCGACGCCCAGGAGTCCTCCTCCCGGGCCCAGGCCCTGGCGGATCGGGCGGCGGCGTTGTTGTTCTGGTTCGCGCTGATCTCCGCTCTGATCACCGCGGTGGTGTGGACCATTATCGGCAGCCCGGACGATGCCGTGGTGCGCACGGTCACGGTGCTGGTCATCGCCTGCCCGCATGCCTTGGGCCTGGCGATTCCGCTGGTCATTGCGATCTCCAGCGAGCGGGCCGCGAAATCCGGGGTGCTCATCAAGGACCGGATGACGCTCGAGCGGATGCGCACCATCGACGTGGTGCTCTTCGACAAAACCGGCACCCTGACCGAGGGTGCGCACGCGGTCACCGGTGTCGCGGCAGCTGGCGGCGTCACCGAGGGCGAGCTGCTGGCCCTGGCCGCCGCCGCGGAGGCCGACAGTGAGCACCCCGTGGCCCGCGCCATCGTGGCGGCCGCGGCCGCCCATCCCGAGGCCTCCCGTCAGCAAATGCGTGCAACTGGTTTCAGCGCCGCCTCCGGCCGGGGGGTCCGGGCCACTGTCGATGGCGCTGAGATCCTCGTGGGCGGGCCGAACATGCTGCGCGAGTTCAACCTCACTACCCCGGCCGAGCTCACCGACACCACCAGCGCCTGGACCGGGCGTGGGGCCGGTGTGCTCCATATTGTCCGCGACGGTCAGATCATCGGTGCGGTGGCCGTCGAGGACAAGATCCGCTCCGAATCTCGCGCCGCCGTGAAAGCCCTGCAGGACCGCGGGGTGAAGGTCGCGATGATCACCGGTGACGCGCAGCAGGTGGCCCAGGCGGTTGGCCAGGACCTGGGGATCGATGAGGTCTTCGCCGAGGTCCTGCCTCAGGACAAAGACACCAAGGTCATGCAGCTGCAGGACCGGGGTTTGAGCGTGGCCATGGTCGGTGACGGTGTCAATGACGCCCCCGCTCTGACCCGCGCGGAGGTCGGTATCGCCATCGGTGCCGGCACGGATGTGGCCATGGAATCTGCCGGGGTGGTCCTAGCCAGTGATGACCCGCGGGCAGTGCTGTCGATGATTGAGCTGTCCCAGGCCAGCTACCGCAAGATGATCCAGAACCTGATCTGGGCCTCTGGCTACAACATCCTCGCCGTGCCGCTGGCCGCCGGAGTGCTCGCCTCGATCGGGTTCGTGCTGTCCCCGGCCGTGGGCGCGATCTTGATGTCTGCCTCGACCATCGTGGTGGCCCTGAACGCCCAGCTGTTGCGCCGGATTGATCTGGACCCGGCCCACCTGGCTCCCACCGAGTCGAAGGAGGAACACACCACGCCTACTCCGAAATCCACCGCCGTCCACTGATCCACCACTTTTCTCCACTGACCCCATATGACCCTGAAAGGGCTCCACCATGAAGCGCACCCTTGTGCTTTCCGCTCTCGCCGTGGCCTCCACCCTGGCGCTGGCCGCCTGCGGTGAGGCCACCGAGTCGGGCATCACCGACGCCACCACCTCGGCCACCAGCACTGCGAAGACTACCGCTGAGACGACCAAGACCACCACGGCGACGACTGATGCGGACGGGGAGATCTCCGCCGATCACAACGACGCGGACATCATGTTTGCCCAGATGATGATCCCTCATCACCAGCAGGCCGTGGAGATGAGTGAGATGCTCCTGGCCAAGGAGGGTATCCCCGCCCAGGTCGTGGAGTTTGTCCAGGGGGTTATTGACGCCCAGGGACTGGAGATTGACCGGATGAACGCCATGCTCGAGGCCTGGGGCCAGCAGCCGGTCACCGACTCTGGGGGCATGGGGGCCAGTGACGAGATGGGTGGAATGGATCACGGCGAGATGGGTGGCATGAGCGGGATGATGAGCCAGGAGGACATGACAGCCCTTGAGGAAGCCCAGGGCACCGAGGCCGCCCGCCTCTACCTGGAGCAGATGACCGCCCACCACGAAGGTGCGGTCGACATGGCCCGTGACGAGGTTGCTGACGGCCAGAATCCCCATGCGATCACCCTGGCCGAACAAATTATCAACGACCAGGAGGCCGAGATCGCTCAGATGCAGCAGATGCTCACTGACCTATGACAGGTCCCCGTCTTTTTCTGACCCCGAGGACAGGAATCTGAAAAAGAAGGGTAACCGTGACGATTGCCACCTGCTGCGGGCGATGGGTCGTTGTCACTGCAGCGGGTGCACCGGGGTGGATGTTTCTTCTCCTTCTGGTCGCACCACTGAGCAAAGGGGAGAGCTCCTGTGTCCAGACCCTTGGAGGACTACGCATTATTGTCCGATACTCACACGGCCGTAAAACACCCCGGCCGTATCCACCAAGTGCTCGGCACGGTCCTGGTCTCACCCGCGAGAGTTGAGCGCATCAACGCTTGCGCCGGCGGCATCGGCAATGATGGAGATGCCGTTCCTGTCGGCGGTAACAAGCGCGTCAATGTAGTCCATGCCCCACATAATAACCGCAACAAGCACCCCATGACCAGGGAAAACGGCAAAGTGCGAGAAGTATTCCAATATCGCCCCGAAACAGAACCGAGCCCCTGTTTCCAACGTCTAATACAGTTTGGGGCTTTTCAGCATAGGACGGTCGTTTTAAGGCTCGGTGGAGAGCGTTGCGGACTCAGTGACCTGTGGGAGTGCAGACTCAGAGGCGGTCGGGCTCTGAAGCGCGTCGCTGCTTCGGACGGTTTCGTCTGAGCTCGAGGTTTCCAAAGGTGTGTGCTCAGTGGACTGTTGGGCCTCAGTGGTGGGCTGGGCTGGGGCAGTAAACTCCGGTTCGGTTTGCTCGTAGGTGGGGGCGACGTCCTCAGCGTCCGGCACGGTCTCGGTCGTCTGCGCGGTGGTGCGGGCGGGAGGTGCGAGGAAGCCGCTGTTTGCCTCGCTTTCTTCGCCTGGTTGCACCATGAAGCCACGGATGAGCAAGAGGACGCCGAAGATCGCCAGCAATACGAGGGTAGACATTCGCATGATGCCGTTGAGTACCCGTTGTGGCGAAGAGAAGAACCAGGTGCGGTGGTCGCTGCCTGTATCGGTGCTGGGGGCGTCGTCAGTGCGCGCGTTGTCGCCGTGGGCAGCGAAGGAAGCGGGGTCAGACCGGGTGGGTGCTGCGGCCGGATCGTCTACCGGGTGCGGAGGGGTCGGGCAGTTCGTCGCTTCGGCGGAGGGCGACGGTGCTGGTGTTTCCGTCGTGTCTGTCGCATCCAGTGCATCGGGAGGACGAACAGGAGAGGGTGCCTCGGGCGGGTTGACGCCGGAGTGATGCGTGTGTGGAGGGGTGACGGGGGCGTCGACAAGCGTCCCGTCGAGCGTCGTTGCGGAGCCGTACTCGTTCCAAAATTCGTCGAGGATGGCGACGCGGATTGCGCGCTCGACCATCCACTGGGCTAGCGGGTCGACGCGCACGAGGAAGCGCATGTCCACGGTCCAGGGCGAGCCGACGGTGGCGGGCGGTGCGATGCCGACGGCGGGGTGGACCTGCAGCTCATCGCGGACGGTGTCGGCGATTTCCGGCTGGGCGAGGGCGCGGCGCGCGGCGCGTTCGGAGCGCGCGATGGCCTCGTCGGCGGAGCGGGATCCGAGCAGCGGGACGGGGATGACCACCATCGCGTTGGACCAGTAGTTGGATTGGTTGATGCACACGCGGGCGGTGGAGTTCGGGATGGAGACGGTCGCCTGCTCGATGGTGCGGATCTGCGTCGCGCGCATGGTGATCTGGATGACTTCGCCCTCGATGTCGACCCCGCTGCCTTGGAACGAGACGTAGTCGCCCACGCCGTACTGCTTTTCGGTGAGGATGAAGAAGCCGGCGAGGAAGTCCGCGATGATGCTCTGCGCGCCGAAGCCGACGGCGGCGGAGACGACGGTGGCGGGGATCGCGGCGCCGGCGAGCGAGAAGCCGATCTGTTGCAGCGCGAAGATGAGCAGGAGGAAGTAGGCGACGATTTCGCCGATGTAGACCGCCACGCCGACGAGGGCGAGTCGGCTCTTGCCCTCGTCCACATCGGTCGTGCGCGTGACCTGGCGCTCGAAGTAGCGGTTAATAAACCGGCCGGCGCGCGGCACCAGCAGCGCGAGGACGAAGAGGAGGGCGAGGTTGATGCCGGTTTCGGCGATCCAGTGCCACCACTCGAGCAGAATATATGTGAACGGCATAGTCTGTTTGAGTTTAGTCCGGGGCAGGGGGCCTGAACGGTGCCGTCGGTCACACTCGCGCGGCTTCCCAAAAAGTGGGATGTGAATTTTAATCAGTGAAATCGGCGCGGTAGTCCGCCCGGCTGTGTAACGTAGCGCACATGATCACACAGCGACTAGTAGTACGAATTCCCTCGCGGCGCTTGCCGTAGCGGGTTCGTTTTCGTACGCCGCTGACACAAGCGCCCTCGACAGCACTCACGAGAAGTGCTCGCCGGGGGCTTTTGTTTTGATCACCCTCACAACCGACACATTGACCCAAGGAGTTTGGAAACGTGGCAGCTTCATCGAATGCGCCGGACGGCAACTCGCAACCGGCGCCGAGCGTCGAGCCGGAGCGAATCACAGGCGCGGACGCGGTCGTGCGAAGTCTTGAGGAGTTGGGCACCCGGTTCGTCTTCGGGTTGCCGGGGGGAGCGGTCCTTCCGCTTTACGACGCCCTGTTTCAGGCCGAGAAGCTGCGCCACGTGCTCGTGCGTCACGAGCAGGGTGCCGGCCACGCGGCGGAGGGGTACGCGGTCGCCTCTGGCCAGGTGGGCGTGTGCCTGGCCACCTCGGGTCCGGGCGCGACGAACCTGGTCACCGCGATCGCGGACGCGTACCTGGACTCCGTCCCGATGATCGCGATTACGGGCCAGGTCGGTTCGCCGCTCATCGGCACCGACGCCTTCCAGGAGGCGGACATCCGCGGTATCACGATGCCGATTACCAAGCACAACCTGATGGTCACCCGCGCCGAGGACATCCCGGCGGCGATCATCGCAGCGCACCACATCGCGTCGACGGGTCGCCCGGGCCCGGTCCTGGTGGACATTCCGAAGGACCTGCAGGCCGCAGAGATCGAGTTCGCGTGGCCGCCGGTAGTGGACCTGCCCGGCTACAAGCCGAACACTAAGCCGCACAACCGGCAGATCGCGCAGGCGGCGAAGCTGATCGCCGCCTCGGAGCGCCCGGTGCTCTACATCGGCGGCGGCGTGGTGAAGTCGGGCGCGCACGAGGAGCTGCTTGCGTTTGCGGAGCGCACCGGCATCCCGGTGGTGACCACGCTCATGGCGCTGGGCGCGTTCCCGCAGTCGCACCCGCTGTACATGGGTATGCCGGGCATGCACGGATCCGTCCCCGCGGTCGGCGCCCTGCAGGAGGCGGATTTGCTCATCGCCATCGGCACGCGTTTCGACGACCGCGTCACCGGCGACACCAACACCTTCGCCCCCTACGCCAAGGTCATCCACGCCGACATCGACCCGGCCGAGGTGGGCAAGATCCGCGAGGCGGACGTGCCGATCGTCGGCGACGCGAAGAAGGTCCTGTCCCAGCTGTTCGATGCGTTTAGGGACGAGAAGAGGAACGCTGCGCCGTCGATAAGCAATTGGCTCGCGCGCCTCAACGACTTGAAGGAGCGCTTCCCGCGCGGCTACGACCCGCAGTCTGACGGCAAGCTCTCGCCGCAGTTTGTGATTGAGACGCTGTCGAAGACGGTGGGGCCGGACGCGATCTACGTCTCGGGCGTGGGGCAGCACCAAATGTGGTCGGCCCAGTTTGTTGACTTTGAACAGCCGCGGCACTGGATCAACTCCGGCGGCCTCGGCACGATGGGCTTCGCGGTGCCCGCGGCCCTCGGCGCGAAGGTCGCCTGCCCGGATAAAGAGGTGTGGGCGATTGACGGCGACGGCTGCTTCCAGATGACCAACCAGGAGCTCACCACCGCCGCGATGGAGGGCTTCCCGTTCAAGGTGGCGCTGATTAATAACGGCAATCTTGGCATGGTGCGCCAGTGGCAGACGCTGTTTTACGACGGTAACTACTCCCACACCAAGCTCGGCGGGGAGGAAGTCTACGTCCCTGACTTTGTGCAGCTGGCAACGGCGCTCGGCGCGGAAGCGATCCGCGTGACCAAGGAGGAGGACGTGGTGCCCGCGATCCAGAAGGCGCGCGAGATCAATGACCGCCCGGTCGTGGTTGAGTTCATCGTGGGGGAGGACGCGCAGGTGTGGCCGATGATCGCGGCCGGCACGTCGAACTCGGATATGCAATACGCGCTGGGCATGCGCCCCTTCTTTGATACGGAGGAGTCCGCCGGCGAGTCGCCGGAGGCGATCAACGAGGCCATCGAGGCCGTAGAAGCTACAGAGGCTGCCGATACCACCACCCAGGAGGGAAAGTAGATGTCTGACCAAACCATTTCTCGCAACACGCTGTCGGTGCTGGTGCTGGACGTCGACGGCATCATCACCCGCGTCACCGCGCTGTTTACCCGCCGCGGTTACAACCTGGTCTCGCTCGTGTCGGCGAAGACGGAGACCGAGGGCATTAACCGCCTGACCATCGTTGTCGACGCGTCCGAGTACGCCATCGAGCAGATCACGAAGCAGCTGCACAAGCTGGTGCAGGTGCTCAAGGTCGCGCGCCTGGAAGACGACTCGATGATCGCGCGCCAGCTCATGCTGGTCAAGGTGGCCACGACGAACCAGAACCGCCCGCAGGTGGTGGACGCGGCGAACATCTTCCGCGCCCACATCGTCGACGTGTCGCCGGAGTCCGTGGTCATCGAGGCCACCGGCTCCTCCCAGAAACTCAAGGCGTTCCTCGAGTTGATGGAGACCTTTGGCATCAAGGAGCTCGTCCGCTCGGGCAACGTCGCGCTGAGCCGCGGCCCGAAGACGATGGCGCCGACGAAGGGGTAGGCGGTGGCGTAAAGAAGCAATCGCTTGCCGACGCCACAAAATCCCCACACAAACACAAATCTGTGCCATAATATGAAATGGCCGTCCCACATAATAGGAAAGGTGAGTGTTTCACTCATGGCAATTGACGTTCTGTACGACAACGACGCGGACCTGTCCATCATCCAGGGCAAGAAGGTCGCCATCATCGGCTACGGCTCCCAGGGCCACGCCCACGCGCAGAACCTGCGCGAGTCCGGCGTTGAGGTGGTCGTCGGCCTGCGCGAGGGCTCCAAGTCCGCCGCGAAGGCCCAGGAGTCCGGCTTTGAGGTCAAGTCCAACGCGGACGCCGCGGCGTGGGCCGACGTGATCATGCTGTTGGCCCCGGATACCTCGCAGGCAGAAATCTTTAGCAAGGACATCGAGCCGAACCTGAAGGACGGCGACGCGCTGTTCTTCGGCCACGGCCTGAACATCCACTTCAAGCTGATCGATCCGGCCGACACCATCACCGTTGCGATGGTCGCGCCGAAGGGGCCGGGCCACCTGGTCCGCCGCACTTACGTCGACGGCAAGGGCGTGCCCTGCCTGATCGCGGTCGAGCAGGACCCGACCGGCAACGGCAAGGAGCTGGCGCTGTCCTACGCCGCCGCGATCGGCGGCGCACGCGCGGGCGTCATCCCGACCACGTTTGAGGCGGAGACCGTCACCGACCTGTTCGGTGAGCAGGCAGTCCTGTGCGGCGGCCTGGAGGACCTGATCATGAAGGGCTTCGAGGTGCTGACCGAGGCCGGCTACGAGCCGGAGATGGCCTACTTCGAGTGCCTGCACGAGATGAAGCTGATCGTGGACCTCATCTACGAGGGCGGTATTGCCAACATGAACTACTCCGTCTCTGACACCGCGGAGTTTGGCGGCTACCTGTCCGGCCCGCGCGTGATCGACGAGGGTGCCAAGGATCGCATGCGCGACATCCTGAAGGACATCCAGTCCGGCGAGTTTACCAAGCGCCTGGTGGCCAACGTCGAGGGCGGCAACAAGGAGCTCGAGGGCCTGCGCGCGAAGGTTGCAGAGCACCCGATTGAGAAGACCGGTGCGCAGCTGCGCGACATGATGACCTGGGTGAAGAACCCGCTGAACGAGACCGCGTAGACGCACGCGCGACAACATCCGCACGAAAACACCGCCCCAGCATCCTGGTCAGTCCAGGAGCTGGGGCAGTGTTGTGTTGCGCTGTGGCGAAACTAGTTGGTGGCGCCGGAGATAGCGTCGCCAGCCTTGTCGGCCGCGTCGCCTGCAGCGTCCTTCGCGTCGCCCGCGAGGTCGCCAGCCTTGTCGGTTGCGTCGCCTGCGAGGTCGCCAGCCTTGTCGGCCGCGTTGCCAGCGCCGTCCTTCGCGTCGCCTGCGAGGTCGCCAGCCTTGTCGGCCGCGTTGCCAGCGCCGTCCTTCGCGTCCCCCGCGAGGTCGCCAGCCTTGTCAGTTGCGTCGCCTGCGGCATTGCCAGCCTTGTCGGTGGCGTCAGCCGCTGCGTCGCCGGCACCCGCGGTAGCGTCCTCGCTCGGGTCAGCGGTGACGGTCTCGCTGGTGGTCTCCGTAGCAACGGTGGAGGTCTCGGTGACGGCAGCGCCGTCCGAGTCGTCGCTGCCGCCGCTGAAGAGGCTGATCAGCAGCCAGACCAGCAGAGCTGCGACGATCAGGCCGAGCAGCCACTTCCACCAGCCGCCACCGCCGTTGCCGGCGTCGGCTGCGGTGGTGCCGGAGGTTGCCTTCGTGGTGCCCTCAGTCTTGGACACGGTGGTGGAGCCGGTGCCGCGAACGCCGTCCACAGCGTCGCCAGCCTTGCCCTTTGCGGAGGTGAAGGTCTCGCCGGCCTTGTCCTTTGCGTCGTGTGCGTGGTCGCCGATGTGCTTCGCGGCCTTCTCCACGCGGTTCGGATCCTTCGGGTTCGGGTTTGCGGAAGTGATAGTCGTATCCTTTCGTATGTGGCCCCATGCGAGCGGATGAACATTGCGTAAATTGGCTCACTGCTCGAGACCATTGTGCTATTGCGCCTATCAACGGTAGCAAAAGTTGTTGAGGCATCGCCCAAATAGTCAGCAACTTGTACGGTTGTGTGGGGTGGGCAGGGCATAGCGTCGATAATGAGCCCTGCTCACCGCGTGTTTTTTTTGAAACCGGGAGCCGTTTTCATTTAATTGTCATTAACTGTGTGGCAGCTTAGGGTTGAGCTATGGCACACGACCACAACCACGATCACGCCCCGTCGAGCGATACTCCGCTGCGCGCGCTCCTCGTTGCGCTCGCCGTCACCGCCACGGTCTTCGTTGCGGAGCTGGTTGGGGGATGGCTCGCCGGGTCCATGGCGCTCATGGCGGACGCGATGCACATGCTTTCCGACGCCGCCGGGCTCATCATCGCCGTTCTCGCGGTGCTCGTGGGGCGGAAACAGGCCTCGCGCCACGCAACGTACGGCTACCGGCGCGTGGAGGTGCTCGCGGCGCTGGTCAACGCGGTGCTCGTGCTCGCGATCTCTGTGTGGATTGTCGTTGAGGCGATCCGTCGCCTCCGCGAACCCGCCGACGTGCACGGCGGGACCATGCTTCTCATCGCCGTCATCGGTTTTGTGGCCAACGGCATCTCGGCGTGGGTGCTGCACGGTCACCGCGGCGACTCGATCAACGTCCGCGGCGCGTTCCTTCACGTGCTGGTGGACTTGCTGGGATCGGCCGCGGTTATTGTCGCGGGCATCGTGGTCATGGCAACCGGTGTGGCCGTGGCGGACGCCGTGGCCTCGCTCATCATCGCCGCGCTCGTGCTGCCGCGGGCGTGGCAGCTGATGCGCCAATCTGCTGGCGTGCTCCTCGAACAGGTCCCGGAGGGTTTCCGCACCGCCGAGGTGGAGGAGGCGCTGCGAGCGACCGCGGGGGTTGCAGACATCCATGACCTTCACCTTTGGAGCCTCGACGGCGTGAACGTGTTGGCTACGGTGCACGTGGTCGGCGCGGCGGGTACGGATAGTGGGCCGCTCCTAGATGCAGTACAGCACGCCCTGCGCGAGCTGGGCATCGAGCACTCCACGATCCAGATCGAGCGCCCGGAGCACGAATCGCACGAGCAGGTTTGCTGATTCCGTTCTAAGGTTGGGGCATGGGTTTTACAACGCCAAGCTATTCCTTGAAGGACTTGTTCGCCCGTGCTGAACGTGGCGAATTGCAGTTGCCCGACTTCCAGCGTGAATACATCTGGGATGTTGACAGGATTCGCACCCTGGTCACCTCAGTGCTTCGCGGTTACCCCATCGGTTCTTTCCTCGCCCTGGACACCCGAAACGCGCCCATGCGTTTCCGCCCGCGCCCGCTCGACGGTCTGACGACGGGGGATCGGGAGCCGGGGCTTTTGCTTCTCGACGGCCAACAGCGCCTCACCTCGCTCTTCTACGCCCTCAAGGGGGCCGGCGAGATCCCGACGGTGGACTACCTGGGCCGGCGCATCCGTCGCCGCTTCTTCGTCGACGTGCGCGCCGCGGTGGCCGCCGACCCGATGCCGGTCGAAGCGGTCTTTGCCGTCGACCCGGACGGTCAGGTGCGCTCCCACTTCGGCCCGCAGATCGACGGGGGCATCCACTCCCGCGAGGACATGTTGGCGCACGGCGTCGTGCCCGTTTCAATGCTGCTGTGGAAGGAAGGCAACGACCTCCTCATTGATATGGCCGCCGACACGGACGACCCGGAGATGCGCGCCGCGGTGAAGACCTTCCAGAACGAGGTCCTGCGCTGGCTGCCGGCGTACGACGTGCCTGTGATCCGGATTGACCGTGAAACCTCGCAGATCGGCGTCGGCCAGATCTTCGCGCACGCCAACTCCGCCGGTGTGCAGATGGATGTCTTCGAGCTGCTCACCGCCGTATTCGCCACTGAAGACCCCAACTTCCGCCTAGCCGACCACTTCGCGCACATCGAACGCACGCTGCGCCTGTACCCGGCGCTGGACGGGATCGGGCGCATCGAGTTCCTGCGTGGGCTGTCGCTCCTGATCACCAGCAGGAAGGGCAACGCGGTGGGGCACCGCGGCGACATCCTCAGTATCTCGCTGCACGACTACCTGACCCACTGCGACGAGCTGGCCGATGCCTTCGTTGCCGCTGCCGAGTTCCTCGCGGAGCGCTGCATCCTGGCCATCGACCAGGTCCCGTACTCCTCGCAGATCATTCCGCTGGCCGTCATCCTCGCGCGACTGGCCGAGCAGCCCGGACTGCTGGACGAGAAGGAGCCGCGCGACCGACTCAACCGTTGGTACTGGTCCGGCGTGTTCGGCGAGCTCTACGGCGCACACGCGCCGACGATTCGCGCCGGCCTCGACGTCACCGAGGTCACCCCCTGGGTCCGCGGGGACACCGACGAGGTGCCGCGCACCGTGGGCGACGCGCAGTTCCACGAGTCCCGCCTGCAGTCCGCGACGGCGGAGAGCGGCGTGTACCGCGGGCTGTACTCCCTGCTGATGGCCCGCGGAGCGCTCGACTGGCGCACCGGGAAGCCGCTCAACCGCGACACCATCGCCGAGCTGCAGCCGCGCTTCCACACCGTCTTCCCGCGCGAGTTCTGCCTGCAGGCCGGCGCGACCGAGGAGCTGGCTGACTCCGTGCTCAACCGCACCCCGATGGGGCGGCGCACCGACGTGGTGATGGAGAACAACGAGCCGAAGCGTTACCTGCCGCGCCTGCAGTCGAAGTCCCTGATGGACGACGCAGAGTTCGACGCAATGCTGGAGGGCCACGAGATCCGCCCGGCCGACCTGTTGAACTCGGACTGGAACAGCTTTATCCATGACCGCCGCGACCGTTTCGTGGGCATCATCGAGTACGCGCTGGACAAGCCGGTCGTCCGCGACCTGGGCGGAGCCCTCGGAGCCCTCGGGGCCCTCGGTACGCGCACGGTGGACGCCTGCAGCACCAATCACGCAGACGGGGAGAATGGCAGCGAAGCAGAAAGCTAGCCGGGGCCTCGCCGCGGCGATGTGCTGCGTGGCGCTCGCCGTCGGCGGGTGCGCGGGCGAGGACACAAGTACCCCGTTGGACCAGGCCCGGGCCGCGAATCAGTCGCGGCACGTCTCCACTGCGTTTGATGATCACCCGGTAGTACTCGATGACACGAACGGGCTTGTCAGCTCCGAGTACTTCTTCAACACGTCCGAGACGTTGGTGGTGTCGGATTCCAGCGTGGAGGCGCAGTTGCGGGCGGCGTCGATTGCCGCGTACGCGCACGCGCCGATGCTGGTCTACGACGAGGACCACCACGGGCAGATCACGCAGGAAGTGAAGCGTCTGAAAACGTTTACGCTGCTCACAGTGGGCGATGTGGCGATCGCGCCGGCGTCCGGGAGCGTGCGCGTCTACCGCGATCCGGGCGGGATCGACGCGCTGGGCAAGATGACCTCGGTACGGTTCCACGAACGGCCCGTGCACGACCCGGCGGACGCGCAGGAGGTGATCGCCGACCTGGATACGTCGGTGCCGACGTGGCTGCACGCCAATTGGGCGGAGCCGCAGGTGATGCCGAACGCGGTGGCGAAGCCGTTCCCGGTCCATTCGCGCCGCGATGCGGATATGGCGCCGCAGGTGGTGGCCACGCGGGCGTCGTCAATTGCTTCGATTGCAAACGCCCGGGCGTTCGGCGCGCGGGTCACGATGGTGGACAACCCGGACCCCCGCGAATCCGAGGACACGCTGCTGGCGATGGCGGGCCTGGCGGACGCACCGCTCATTGCGCTCGGGACGCAATTCGAGCCGGCGAGCGACATTCCGGAGCGAATTATGCAGGCGGAAGAAAAATATTAGCGCGGATGGCAGACAAGCGTGCCTGCGGACATTAAAGTTACCCCCGTACCTATTCCTTTATTGAAATACCGCAGGAGACGATCCCCAGTGTCCAAACCGGTCGTGCTGATCGCAGACAAGCTGTCCCAATCAACCGTCGAAGCGCTTGGAGACTCCGTGGAGGTGCGCTGGGTCGACGGTCCGAACCGCGACGAGCTGCTCGCCGCGGTGCCTGAAGCGAACGCACTGCTCGTGCGCTCCGCCACCACCGTGGACCGCGAGGTGATCCAGGCGGCGCCGAACCTGAAGATCATCGGCCGCGCCGGCGTTGGGCTGGACAACGTAGACATTGACGCCGCGACCGAGCGCGGTGTCATGGTGGCCAACGCGCCGACCTCCAACATCCACTCCGCGTGCGAGCACGCGATCGCGCTGCTGCTGTCCACCGCGCGCCAAATCCCGGCGGCGGACAAGACGCTGCGCGACGGCGAGTGGAAGCGCTCGTCGTTCAAGGGCGTTGAGGTCTTTGGCAAGACCGTCGGCATCGTCGGCTTCGGCCACATCGGCCAGCTTTTTGCGCAGCGCCTCAGCGCGTTCGAGACCACCGTCATCGCCTACGACCCGTACGCGAATCCGGCGCGCGCCGCGCAGCTCGGCGTTGAGCTCGTGGAGCTGGAGGAGCTCATGGGGCGCGCCGACTTCGTCACCATCCACCTGCCGAAGACGAAGGAGACCGCGGGCATGTTCAATGCGGACCTGCTCTCCAAGGCGAAGGAGGGGCAGATCCTCATTAACGCGGCCCGCGGCGGCCTGGTGGATGAGCAGGCGCTTGCCGACGCCATCGTGAACGGCCCCATCCGCGGTGCCGGATTCGACGTGTACGCCACCGAGCCGTGCACCGACTCGCCGCTGTTTGCCCTGGACGAGGTCGTCGTGACTCCGCACCTGGGCGCGTCAACGGTGGAAGCGCAGGACCGCGCGGGCACGGACGTTGCGGACTCGGTACTCAAGGCCTTGGCCGGCGAGTTCGTCGCCGACGCGGTGAACATCACCGGCGGCCGCGTGGGCGAGGAGGTCGCTCGCTGGCTCGAGCTGTCGCGCAAGCTCGGCCTCATCGCCGGCGAGCTGCTGGACGGCGCGCCGACGTCGCTGAAGGTGACCGCGCGCGGCGAGCTGTCCACGGAACAGATTGATTCGCTGGGGCTGTCCGCTGTGCGCGGCCTGTTCTCCGGCATCATTGATGAGCCGGTGACGTTTGTGAACGCGCCGCAGATCGCGCAGTCGCGCGGGCTGGAGTACTCGGTGGAGACGCAGACGGAGGCGCGGGCGCACCGCAGCGCGCTGGAGGTCCAGGTGGTCTCTGCGGCGGGCAACGCCGTTTCGGTCACGGGCGCGCTCACCGGCCTCGAGGGCGTGGAGAAGATCGTGCGCATCAACGGCCGCGGCGTGGACATGCGCGCGCAGGGGCGCAACCTGTTCTTCCAGTACACGGACGCGCCCGGTGCGCTGGGCACGGTGGGCAGCAAACTGGGGAACAAGGGCATCAATATCGAGGCCGCCGCGCTCACGCAGGCGTCCAAGGGCGATGGCGCAATCCTGATTCTGCGCGTCGAGGCCGAGGTGCCGGAGGCCCTGGTCAACGAGATTGCACAGGAGCTCGGCGCCTCCGCGCTGCAGATCGACCTGGACTAGGTCGTTCCGGGCTGGACTCGGTCCTGAATCCTTTTCCGCGCAGCGCCGATTTTTCGCCGGCGGAGCTGTTACGCTATCCCGTAGTCCAATATGTGGGAAAGGAATCTCAGAAAATGAAACTGGCTGTGATTGCTGGCGACGGCATCGGGACCGAAGTCATGGCGGAGGGCCTCAAGGTGCTCCGCGCTGTCCACAACGACGTGGAGACCACCGAGTACGACCTTGGCGCGCGCCGCTACCTCCGCAACGGCGAGCTGCTCACGGACGCGGACCTGGACAGCCTGAAGTCGCACGACGCGATCCTTCTCGGGGCGGTTGGCGACCCAGCCAACGTCCCCGCGGGCGTGCTGGAGCGCGGTCTGTTGCTGCCGCTGCGGTTCAAGCTTGACCACTACGTCAATCTGCGCCCGTCGCGGTTGTTCCCGACGTCGACGAGCCCGCTGGCCAACCCCGGCGACGTGGACTTCGTCGTCGTGCGCGAGGGCACCGAGGGGCTCTACGCCGGCAACGGTGGCACGCTGCGCCAGGGCACCGACCACGAGGTGGCCTCCGAGGTGAGCCAGAACACCTACTTCGGCGTGGAGCGCGTGGTGCGCTACGCCTTCGAGCTGGCCATGACGCGTCGCAAGAAGCTCACCCTGGTGCACAAGACGAATGTGCTGGTGAACGCGGGCGGGTTGTGGCAGCGTGTCGTCGATACGCTTGCTTCGGAGTTTCCCGAGGTCGACGTGGACTACAACCACATCGACGCCGCCACGATCTACATGGTGGATGACCCGTCGCGCTACGACGTGATCGTGACGGACAACCTGTTCGGCGACATCCTGACGGACCTCGCGGGCGCCATCACGGGCGGCGTGGGGCAGGCGTGTTCCGGCAACATCAACGCCGCGGGCGAGTTCCCCTCCATGTTCGAGCCGGTGCACGGTTCGGCGCCGGACATCGCGGGGCAGGGGATAGCGGACCCGACCGCGATGATTCTTTCCGTGGCGATGATGCTGCGCTTCCTCGGCGATGAGGAGAACGCCACGCGGATTGAGCGCGCGGTTGAGGATGAGGTGGCTGCTCGCGACGGCGGCGCGGTGCGCACCGAGGAGGTCGGAACCCGGATCGCGGCAGCACTGCAGTAATCTGTCAAGCAGCTTTAGACAGATGAAAGGTGCACTCCCGTATGAGCGTTCCCGCGATGTCCGCCAGCACGAACCGAGCCCGTAGGAAGGTAATTGGGGCGGTGGGGCTGGCCGTAGTGCTGGCCTCCAGCCTCGCCCTGACCGCGTGCGGTGAGGGCGGCGTCGGCGCGGGATCCTCGCCGCAGCCCGACAAGCTGGAGACGCATGGTGCCGAGGCGATTGATGACGCCGACGGCTCCGGCGTCGAAGTGTCGCGCCGGCTGTTCGACGCCGCCGACACCGCCGTGGTGTCCGGCCCGAAGCGTGAGGACCAGCTGAAGGCCGCTGCGCTGGCGGTGGACAAGGGGGCGCCGATGCTCGTGCGCTACCCGGCGACGGGCGACGCGGTGAGCGCGGAGCTGGAACGTCTAGGCGCCGACGAGGTCATCGAGGTCGGTGCGAACGCGCAGGACACCGCCGACGACGCCACCGAGCCCGTGCAGAGCGACGCGCCGGAACAGGACGTCGCCGCGATCGCAGCGCTCGATGCGCCGAACAAGGGCGAGCGCGAGCTCCCGCCTATGCTCGCCACCGCCGAGACCTCGCGCGCGGCGGCCGCGACGGCGCGTGCCGCAGGCGCTGACGTGCAGGTGGTGGCGTACCCGGATCCGCGTGTGACGTCGGAAAGCATGCGTACCGTCTCCGACCAGGACACGCTCGCGCTTGGCCTGCAGTGGGGCGGCACCGATGCGTTCGCGCGCCGCGTGGAGCTGGCGGGCAACGGCGAGCTGCCGGGCGGCGGCGGCCTAGTCTTCCCGGGGCGCAGGATGATCGCGCTCTATGGTCACTCGTTCGCCCCCGAGCTGGGAGTGATGGGCGAGCAGCCGCCGCAAGAGGCTGCCGCGATGGCCAAAGACTACGCCAGCAAGTACCAGCCGTTGGCAGGGGAACCGGTCATTCCGGCGTTTGAGATCATCGTGACCGTTGCGTCCAACTCGCCGGGCGAGGACGGGGACTACTCCAACGAGGCGCCCGTGGAATCTGTCGTGCCGTACACCGACGCGATCACGGAGGCGGGCGGCTACGCCGTACTGGACCTGCAACCGGGCCAGGGCGACTTCCTCCACCAGGTGCAGATGTACGAGGAGCTGCTGAAGCGACCGAACGTCGGCCTTGCACTCGACGCCGAGTGGAAGCTCAACCCGGGCGAGGCGCCGCTGTCCCGCGTGGGCTCCGCCACCGCCGAGGAGATCAACGTTGTCGCCGATTGGCTCGCGGACCTCACGCGCGACAACAACTTGCCGCAGAAGGCGTTTGTGCTGCACCAATTCCAGGTACAGATGTTCCCCGACCGGCAGAACATCCGCACCGATCGCGACGAGCTCGCGTACGTGCTGCACGCCGACGGGCACGGCGACCCGGGGCAGAAGTTTGATACCTGGAACATGCTGCGGGAGGGCCTGAACCCGCGCTTCTTCATGGCGTGGAAGAACTTCCTGGACGAGGACGCCCCGACCTTCAGCCCGGAGCAGACGTTCAACGACGTCCAGCCCCGCCCGTGGTTTGTGAGCTACCAGTAAAGCCGCTGATATTGTGCGCTGCCCCACGCTAGTGTTGGGGCATGAGCGTCGAACTTGAAGAAGTCGCAGGTTTCCTCGGCCAGCACGAGCCGTTCTCGCACCTGCCGGAGGAAGTGCTCGTCGGCCTGCCTGCGCAAATGACAGTGACGTACGTCCGTAGGGGCGAGACGATCGTGGCGCCCGGGCAGATTAACGACGCACTCCACATCATCCGCTCCGGCGCGGTGGACATCGTCTCCGGGGACGGCGTGCTGCTGGACCGCCGCGATGCCGGCAAGAATTTTGGCTACTCCACGCTGCTCGGCGCGCGGGAATCGCAGTACGGCATGGTCGCGGTGGAAGACAGTTTGCTCCTGCTGCTGCCGCGCGCGTCGTTTAGCGAGCTCCTTGCCAGCTACCCGGACCTGGGGCGATTCTTTCAGTCCGCCTCGCGCCGTGTGCGCGCTGCTGCGGAAGAGGTCCGGAGGTCGAGCTCCGCGGAGGTGCTGCGCACCGAGCTGGGCCAGCTGCTCCGCGACCGCAAGCTTGCCACCGTCCACCCCGGCACCTCGATTGCAGAGGCCGCTGCCGAGATGGACCGGCAGGGCGTGACGTGTCTGATCGTCGCCGATGCAACGGGGACGCAGCGGCCCGGCATCCTGACGGACCGCGACTTGCGCTCCCGCGTCGTGGCGCGGTGCAAGGACCCGCGCGGGCCGGTGCGCGAGGTGATGACTGCGCCGGTGCGTACCATCGGCGCGGACGCCCTCGTGTTCGAGGCGATGTTGCTCATGGGCGAACTCGGCGTGCACCACCTTCCGGTCACCGGCACGGGCGGGATCGTCGGCGTGGTGACCTCTAGCGACATTATGCGCCTGCTCCAGGCGGACCCGATCTACCTCGCCGCCGACGTGGAGCGCAGTAGCCGCTCCGGCCTTGACGGCGCTTTTCGCCGCGCCGCCGAGGTGTCGGCGCGATTCTTCGAGCGCGGGGCCACCGCCGCCGAGTCGCAGCGTCTGCTCACCTCGATCACTGACGCCATCGCGCGGCGTCTGTGCGTCCTGGCCATCGAGGAGCTCGGCCCGCCGCCGGTCCCGTTCGCGTTCGTCGCCGTGGGCTCGCAGGCGCGCGGCGAGATGGGGCCGGCCTCGGACCAGGACAACGCGTTGGTGTTGGGCAACGCGTACGACCCGGAGGCGCACGGCGAGTACTTCGCCGCCCTCGGGAGGTTTGTTTGCCAGGGGCTCAGCGAGGCGGGGCAGGCGCTGTGCCCGGGCGAGATGATGGCGTCCAACGCGGCGTGGCGGATGACGCAGGCACAGTGGGAGCGCACCTTCCACCGCTGGGTGACCGCGCCCGACCCCGACGCCTTGCTGCACGCGCAGGTCTTCTTCGACTTCCGCACCGTGTTCGCCTCGGACGACGCGGCGCGGGAGGTGGCCCGGGAGGTGCGCGAGTCCGCACTCGCGTCCGCGCACGGCTCGCGGCGGCTCCACACCCATTTGGCGGCGTTGGCCACGTTCCGCGAGCCGCCGATCGGGTTCTTCCGCGGGCTCGTCGTCGAGCGCGGTGGCGAGTACGCCTCCACCCTGGACGTGAAGCGCGGCGGGACCGCGGCGGTCGTCCAGATGGTGCGCCTGTACGCCATCGTCGCGGGGGTTGGGGAGGTGGCGACGAGGGAGCGCGTGCGGGCGTCGATAGGCACTGCCCTCTCCGAGAAAGGGGCGCGCGAGCTTCTCGACGCCTCCGACTACCTCTCCGACCTGGTCCTTCGCCACCAGGCGCGGCAGCTGCGCGCGGGCGAGCGCCCCGACTACCACATCGACCCGCGCGAGCTCACCGAGCGTGACCGCGCCGCGCTGCGCGACAGCTTCCGCGTGATCAAGTCGCTGCAAAATGCGCTGGCCAGCAAGTACCCGGTCCAGGCGGTGTGACATGTTTGGGTTCACGAGAGCATCACGCAGGACGCTTGTCGACGCCGCTCTCCTGGCCGTCGACGTCGAGACCACCGGCCTGCGCCCCGGGCGCGACCAACTGGTGGCCGTCGGTTGGGTGCCGCTTGACGGGCGGGTGATCGACCTCTCACGAGCTGAATACCACGTGCTCGCGGGCGCGCAGGTGGGCGATTCCGCCACGGTGCACGGCATCACCGACGACGACGTCGCACGCCTGGGCGAGGACCCGGCCGAGGTGTGGGCGGCGTTCGCGCGCGCGATCGACGGGCGAAAGCTGCTGGCGCACTTCTCCCAGATGGAGACCGGGTTTCTGGGGCGCCTGGGCGGGCAGGTCACCGGCACAAAGTGGGTCCTGCACGACAGCGAAGTGGTGGATACGATGGCGCTGGAGCGGCGTCACATGGAGCGGATGGGCACGTACCCGCGCGGGGAGGATTTGCGGCTGGCGCGGGTGCGGCAGCGGTACAATCTGCCGCGGTACTCAAGCCACAGCGCGCTGACGGACGCGCTGGCGTGTGCGGAACTTTACCTTGCCCTGTCTGGTGAGTGATGTATCACTGCACTATGTAATTCGGTATGCTCGTCGGCATGCGTTTTGGACGAATTGCAACACCCGAAGGGATGACCTTCGCGGTCATCGATGACGAGGGGAAGGTGGCCAAGGCAATCGCCGGCACCCCCTACACGGACCCCGAGTACACGGGCAAGGAATACAAGCTGGAAGACGTGCGCCTGCTCGCGCCGACGCTGCCGAGCAAGATCGTGGCGGTCGGCCGCAACTACGCGGACCACGTCGCCGAGGTGTTTAAAGAATCTGCCGAGCACCTGCCGCCCACCATCTTTATCAAGCCGCCGACAGCCGTGGTGGGCCCCGGTGCGCCGATCCGCATCCCGGACTTTGCCACCGGCGTGGAGTTTGAGGGTGAGCTGGCCGTCGTCATCGGCGTGCCGTGCAAGAACGTCAAGGCGAAGGACTGGAAGTCAGTGGTACGCGGCGTGACCATCGTCAACGACGTCTCCTCGCGCGACCTCCAGTTCGCGGACGGACAGTGGGCCCGCGCCAAGGGCATCGACACCTTCGCGCCGCTCGGCCCCTGGATTGAGACGGACCTGGATAAGTTCGACTTCACGGACCTGCCCATCAAGGCCCACCTCACGCACGACGGCACCACGGAGACGAAGCAGGATTCCAACTCGAAGCAGATGATCATGAGCATCGGTGAGATGATCGAGTGGGTCACCCAGTCGTTCACGCTGCTGCCGGGCGACGTCATGGCCACCGGCTCCCCGGCGGGCACCGCGGAGATGGTGCCGGGTGACTTCATCGAGGTTGAGATCCCCGGGATCGGCTCGCTGGGCAACCCGGTCGCGAAGGCGTAGCGGCAGGCGGACCTAGAGCCCGAGCGCGCGCATGATGGTGCGCAGCTTTGCGCTTGTCTCGTCCAGCTCCGCCTGCGGGTCGGAGTCGATGACGAGCCCGCCGCCGGCCCAGGTGCGGGCGGTGGCGCCAGCGGCGTCGACCTCGGCGCAGCGGATGGCCACCATGTACTCACCGTCGCCGTTCGCGTCGGTGTAGCCGACCGCACCGCCGTAGAAACCGCGGTCGGTCTCCGCGGTGGTGATCAGCGCCTCCGCCGCGTCGGAGGGGGTCCCACACACGGCCGGAGTGGGGTAGAGGCGCAGCGCCAAGTCCAGCGCGCTCGGCGCTGGGTCCTTGAGTTCGCCGCGGATCGGGGTGGCAAGGTGCCACATCTCGCTGGTCTTCTCCAACTCCGGGCGGTCGGGGATGTCCAGGCGCGAGCACAGCGGTGCGAGTACGCGGCGGATGTGTTCAACCACGTAGGCGTGCTCACCCAGGTCCTTCGCCGAGTTGTACAGGGCTGCGGCCGCCGCCTCGTCGGCGTCGCGGTCGTGCGGGATGCGCGCGGCAGAGCCGGCCAGCGGGCGCGAGGACACCTCCGAACCGCGCCGCTTCACCAGCACCTCGGGGGAGGAACCGACAAAGAAGTGGCCGGTGCGGCCGGAGGGGGTGAGGTCCGCAATGAAGCCGTCGCGGGTGTACGACAGGTCAATCAGGCGCGCGGCGACGAGCCGGGGATCAACCGGCGGGTCGAAGGCAATATCGACGGCGCGCGCCAAGACCACCTTGTTCAGTTTGGAGGATTCGATCGTGCCGATCGCGGCCTCGATGCGGCGCAGGTGCTCCTGCGGCGAGGGGTCGAAGCTGGTCACCGACGCGCTGAGCTGGGCGCCCGGGCCCACTCGGTAGTAGGGGTGGGGCTCGAGCGTGCCGGACTCGCGCACAATCTTTTCCGGGGCGGTGAGCGCGGCGGGGCAGTCCTGGTCGAACGGCAGGGCGCCGACGAGCATGTCCACGTCGCCCGCTTCGAGCGCGTCGATTGCGTCCCACGCGTCGGAGAACCGGCGCGCGGCTCCTTGGGTGCGCACAGAGCCGCCCGGGCGTGAGAGCAGGAAGTCGGGTGCGCTCGCGGGGCGGAGGGAATCGGACGCGGGGGTATGCGGCATAAGGGAAGACTTTAGCAACCGCAATGTGTGCGGCAACTCTTGGGGATTTGGCGCTCGTGGTCGGGGGCGTGGGGAGGGGCGTCGAGAAGCAATTGCCTGCTAATTGACGCTGTTTGCGTCCGCGCTACTATTTACCTCATGACTGATTCTGCAATGCGCGTACGTTTCTGCCCATCGCCAACCGGCACCCCGCACGTCGGTATGGTGCGCACCGCCTTGTTCAACTGGGCGCAGGCGCGGCACAGCGGCGGTACGTTTGTCTTCCGCATCGAGGACACCGACGCCGCCCGCGACTCCGAGGAGTCCTACCAGGCCATTATCGAGTCGCTCGAGTGGCTCGGCCTGAACTGGGACGAGGGCATCAACGTCGGCGGCCCGCACGAGCCATACCGCCAGTCGCAGCGCATGGACATTTACAAAGATGTGCTGGACAAGCTCATCGAGGCCGGAGAGGTCTACCCCGCGTACTCCACCAACGAGGAGGTGCAGGAGCGGCACAAGGCCGCCGGCCGCGACCCGCAGCTGGGGTACGACAACTTTGACCGCGACCTGACCCAGGAGCAGATCGACACGTTCGAGGCCGAGGGCCGCAAGCCCGTGTGGCGCCTGCGCATGCCGGATCAGGACTGGACCTGGAACGACCTGGTCCGCGGCGAAGTCACGTTCAAGTCGAACACACAGCCCGACTTTGTGGTCGCCCGCTCAAACGGCGCCCCGCTGTACACGCTGGTCAACCCGGTCGACGACGCGCTGATGGGCATCACCCATGTGCTGCGCGGCGAGGACCTGCTGTCCTCCACCCCGCGACAGATCGCGCTTTACGCGGCACTGCAGCGCATCGGCGTCGCGGAGTTCACGCCCGAGTTCGGCCACCTGCCGTTCGTGATGGGGCAGGGCAACAAGAAGCTGTCCAAGCGCGACCCGGAGTCCAACCTGTTCAACCACCGCGACGCCGGCATCATCCCCGAGGGCATGATCAACTACCTCGCGCTGCTCGGCTGGTCGCTGTCCGCGGACCAGGACATCTTCTCCGTCGACGAGATGGTCAAGGCCTTCGACGTGCACGATGTGCTGGGCAACCCCGCGCGCTTTGACCAGAAGAAGCTCGAGGCCATCAACGCCGACCACATCCGCCAGCTGGACTCGGAGGACTTCCGCGATCGCCTGCGCGCCTACCTCACGGAGTACACCGATTTCCCGGCCGACTACCCGGCCGACAAGTTCGCGCTGGCCGCGGAGCTCGTGCAGACGCGCATCAAGATGCTTGGCGACGCCTACGGGCTCCTCAAGTTCCTTGTCACCCCGGACGCCGAGCTGCAGCTGAACGAGAAGGCCGCGAAGAAGAACCTCAAAGAGGACGCGGTCCAGGCGCTCGACGAGGGCATCGCCGCCCTCGAGGCGATCGACGAGTCCGCGTGGGCCACCGACGCCATCGACGAGGCGCTCAACGAGGCCCTGATCCAGAAGCTGGAGCTCAAGCCCCGCAAGGCCTTCGGCGCCCTGCGCGTGGGCATCTCCGGCGAGCAGGTCTCCCCGCCGCTGTTCGAGTCCATGGAGCTGCTGGGCAAGGAGTCCACGCTGACCCGCCTGCGCGCCGCGCGCGAGGTCACACCGTTCACCGCCGCATAGGCGCCCATTGCTTCACGACGCCCGCGTGCCAGGCCCACCGCCTGTCACGCGGGTTTCGTTGTTGTGCAGGGTTGAGCGCAGGACGGGAGAGGGCCCGCAAAAGCACACTTACAACGGCGTGATTTAAGACGATGAAAATGCGCATTGACCAGGCGATTTGGTATGTATAGCGCGTTCTGGTTATAGTAATCATCGTTGTTCAGAGCGAACACGGAAAACAACTTCACAGAGAGTTTACTCCGGTAAGCACTGAAAAACGATGGCCTATGGTGTAATTGGCAACACAGCGGTTTCTGGTACCGCCATTCTTGGTTCGAGTCCAGGTAGGCCAGCAACAGAACTTCACATTGTTGTTCTGTGTCCTTAAGCCCCGTTCGTCTAGTGGCCTAGGACGTCGCCCTCTCACGGCGGTAACACGGGTTCAAATCCCGTACGGGGTACAAGATACTGAGGCGGTCAGCGAGTTTGCTGGCCGCCTCAGTTTTTTGCGTTTGGGGCGGGGGAGTGGCGTCGAGAAGCAATAGTGCGTTCGCGCTGCGAAGTACCTGAGTCCTTGCTACGGTATTGGTCGTTAAAAATGGCCGAGTGCGAGGAACGATTGACATGCGCATGACTGCGAAAACCACCCTGACCGCCCTGTTTGCCATGGGATCCGTGGCGGCGCTGCTGGTTGGCTGCTCCGAACCATCCGCTGAGGATTCCACCGAGAACGGGTCCACGGCCGCGGCCGATGGCGGCGAGACCACGATCACCGTGTACACCTCCGAGCCGGAAGAGAAGGTGGACGAGATCAACCAGGCCTTTGAGAAGGCCAACCCGGACGTGAACGTGGAGGTCTACCGCGCTGGCACCGGTGACCTCACCGCGCGCCTCGAGGCGGAGAAGACCGCGGGCAGCATCGAGGCCGACATCTTCTGGGCCGCCGACGCGCCGACCTTTGAGACGTACAAGGAGGCGGGCGACCTGGCTGAGCTGAAGGACGTGGACACCTCCAAGGTGATCGAGGAGGCGCAGGACGCCGACAACATGTACGTGGGTACCCGCATCATCCCGACGGTGATTGCCTACAACACCGGCGTGTACGACCAGGGCAACGCGCCCGCCTCCTGGCAGGCGCTGACCGACCCGGAGTATCAGGGCAAGATCGTCATGCCGGACCCATCCGTGTCCGGCGCCGCCGCGTACAACGCGACGGTGTGGAAGGGTAACGAGGAGCTGGGCGACGAGTGGATCACCAAGCTGGGCGCGAACCAGCCGATGATTGCCAAGTCCAACGGCCCGACCTCGCAGGAGATCGCGGGCGGCGGCCACCCGGTGGGCGTCGTGGTGGACTACCTGGTGCGCGACCTGGCGGATGCGGGGTCCCCGATCGCGACGTCCTACCCGGAGGAGGGCGCGCCGTTTATCACCGAGCCCATCGCCGTGTTCAAGGACTCCGATGCGCAAGACGCTGCGCAGCGCTACATCAACTTCGTGCTCTCTGAGGAGGGGCAGAAGCTGGCGGTGGAGCAGAACTACCTGCCGGTGATTGATTCGGTGGGCACGCCTGGCGACGCACCGAGCCTCAAGGACATCCCGCTGATGGAGGCCGACCTCAAGTCGGTGACCAACGACCGCGAGGAAGCGGTCTCGTTCTTCCAGAACGCGGTGAAGTAGCCCGACTAATACCGTGCCCACTCCCACCTCTCGCCGTATCACCGGCGTCGGCCTCGCGCGCCTCGGCGTGTGGCTGGTCGTCGCCGCGCTGTTTCTCACTCCGCTCGCGCTCGTCGTGTCGCTCGCGCTCGGCGGCAACCAGATTCCGCTCCTGCTGGAGCAAGGCCTTGGAAAGGCGACGCTGAACTCGGCGGTGACCACGTTGGCGTCGTCAGCCTTCGCGGTGCTTCTCGGCGGGGCAGTGGCGCTGCTGCTCGAGCGAACAGACGTATACGGCAAAGGCGCGCTGCGGATCCTGCTGTTGTCGCCGCTGCTCGTCCCGCCGTTTGTTGGTGCGATTTCTTGGCTGCAGCTGTTTGGCAACAACCAGGGCCTCAACGCTGTGTTCGGCCGCGAGATCTGGAACCTCTACGGAGCGGACGGCGTGATCTTCCTCATGACGCTGCACTCCTACCCGCTGGTGTACGTCATCGTCGCGGCGGCGCTGCGCTCCATCCCCGCCGACTTGGAGCTCGCCGCGCGGATCAGTGGCGCCGGCAACGCCCGCGTGCTGCGGACGGTCACGCTGCCGCTGCTCGGCCCCGCGTTCCTCAGCGCGTTTACGCTGACCGCGGTGTCGAACCTGGCCGACTTTGGAATCCCGTCGATCTTGGGCTCGCCTGTCCGCTTCGAAACGCTGGCCACCATGGTCTACCGCATGATGGAGTCAGGCATCGTGGCCAACCCGCTGCAGGTGGTCTCCACCATCGGCACGGTGCTGCTTGTCCTCGGGATCGTGGCGGTGGTCGCGGACTACGTCGTCTCCGCCCGGGCCGCGAACACCACCCACACTGGCGCGTCGATGCCGCTGCCGCTGGGGAAGTCGCGGGCGGCGGTGTCCGTCGTCGCCTGGATCGTCGCGCTGGCGCTCACCCTCGGGCCGCTCATCGGCCTGACGTACCGCGCGCTGCTTCCCGCACCGGGCGTGCCATTTACGCTGGAAAACATCTCGCTGTCGAACTTCCAGTCCACCCTGGAGAACCCGCGTGTGATCGAGGGCTTCACCAATTCGGTCACCCTCGCGCTAGGTGCTGCGCTGCTGTGCGGCCTGCTTGGTTGGGCAGTCGGGTTGTTGGTCACCCGCACACGGGCGCGCTCGAACACCGCCCTGACGCTGATCGTGCTGCTCCCGACGGCGCTGCCCGGGCTGATCATCGGCGTCGGATGGGTCATCTACGGCCGCTACACCGACCTGTACAACACTCGGTGGGTGATCCTCCTGGCGTACGTGTGCGCGTTCACCGCGCTCGTGCTGCAGGCGGTGCGTGCCCCGCTGGCGTCCATGCCAGCCGCGGTGGAGGAAGCGGCGCGAATCTCCGGTGCTGGCCGGCTCCGCGCCATGCTTGATACGACCGGCCGCATGGCCATCCCCGCGGTCGTCTCCGGCGCGGTGCTGGTTGCGGTCACCGCGGTGCGGGAACTCACTGTCTCCATCCTGCTCATCGCGCCCGGCACCACCACGATCGGTGTGCAGCTGTTTAACCTGCAGCAATCCGGCAACTACAACCAGGCGTCCGCGCTGGCGCTCATGTTCGCCGTCATTGGCATCGTCGCGCTCGCCCTGACCATCCGCAACCCAGAAAGGAGCGCCAAGTGAGCGAAATCCAGCTCGAGCACTTGACCGTGGCGTTTCCCGACGGCACCGTCGGCCTCAACAATCTCGACGCGAACGTGCAGAGCGGCGAGTTCCTCGCGCTCGTCGGCCCCTCCGGCTCTGGTAAGACGACGCTGCTGCGCACCCTCGCCGGCTTCCTCAGCCCCACGTCCGGCACGATCCGCATCGGCGGCCGCGATGTGTCCGCCGTGCCGCCGGAGCACCGCAACATGGGCATGGTCTTCCAGCAGCACGCGGTCTGGCCGCACATGACGGTGGAGGCCAACGTGGCCTACCCCCTCAAGCAGGCCAAGGTGCCCGCATCGCAGCGCCGCAGCAGGGTCCAAGAGGTGCTCGAGCTCGTCGGCCTGGCGGGGTTCGGCGCGCGTAAACCGGACTCGCTGTCGGGCGGCCAGCGCCAGCGCGTCGCCCTCGCTCGTGCCATCGTTGCGCGGCCGAGCGTTTTGCTTCTCGACGAAGCCCTGTCCGCCCTCGACGAGCCCCTCCGCGACGGCCTGCGGCGCGAGCTCGTCGCGCTCACGCGCACGCACAACCTCACGACAGTCCACGTCACCCACGACCGGAAGGAAGCGCTGGCGATCGCCGACCGCATCGCGGTCCTGCGCGACGGCGTCATCGAACAGATCGCTGCTCCGGCGGACCTGCTCGCGCGGCCGGCGTCGGCGTGGGTGGCGTCGTTTATGGGCGACGCCACCGTGCTGCCAGGGCGGATCAATGGGGGACGGGTGGTCGTCGATAGCCTTCCCGAGTTGTCCTGGCCCGCCGAGGTCTCGGGCACCGCCGCGGCGGACGGCACCGAAGTCGAGGTGGCGGTCCGGCCATCCATGGTCCACCTCGACGGCGCCGGGCACGACGGCGCGACAGCGACGGCGATGACGATGATCGTGACATCCGCGCTCTACGAGCGCGACGGCTACTCGGTCTCGCTGCGCGCGGGTGACCACGAGTTCCGCGCCTTCGCCCCCGGCAGCGCACGCCCGGAGATCGACACCGCCGCAGTGGTCCGCATCGACCCACCACTGGTCTTCGCGTCAACGCCAAAGGAGCAGGAGTGAGCCAGCGCGGCAGCGTCGCCGAGGTATTCGGCGTCTTCCTCAAACTCGGCTGCACCTCTTTCGGCGGCCCCGTTGCGCACCTCGGCTACTTCCGCGACGAGTTCGTCGAGCGCCGGAAGTGGCTCTCGGACTCCGAGTACGCCGACCTCGTCGCGCTCTGCCAATTCCTCCCTGGCCCCGCCTCCAGCCAGGTCGGCATGGCGCTCGGCCTCCGCCGGGCGGGGTACCTGGGCATGGCGGCGGCGTGGGCGGCCTTCACGTTGCCGTCGGCAATCGCCCTGGTGTGCTTCGCTCTGGGGCTCGCCACGCTTGACGACGCCACCCACGCCGGCTGGCTCACCGGAATGAAAGCCGCCGCCGTGGCAGTGGTTGCACACGCGGTGCTTGGGATGGCGGGTTCGCTGGTGACAGACGCGTCGCGCGCGCTGATTGCGGTGTCCGCGATGGTGCTGGTCCTACTCGTGCCGAGCCCCTGGGTCCAGGTGGCCGCGATCCTCGTCGGCGCGGCGGCCGGGTTCGGTTTGCTGCGCGGGGAGGGCGGCACGGTCGATGATGTGTCGCGCGACCGCGCCATGTACCAGCAGTCCAAAGGCGTGGGCGTGACGTGCCTGGCGCTGTTCGCCGGGCTGCTGGTCGCGCTGCCGTTGATTGCTCGGGGCGGCGACGTCGGCCTCGGCATCGTGGATACCTTCTACCGCGCTGGCGCCCTCGTCTTCGGCGGCGGGCACGTGGTGCTGCCGCTGCTGGAACAGGCCGTGGTGCCGAACGGGCTCGTGGGCGAGGACGTCTTCCTCGCCGGCTACGGTGCCGCGCAGGCGGTGCCCGGGCCGCTGTTCACGTTTGCCTCGTTCCTGGGCGCGAGCGCACACGGCATCCATTGGGCGCTGGGGGCGGTCCTGGCCACGGTGGCGATCTTTCTGCCCGCTGCGCTCCTCGTGGCGGGGGCGATGCCGTTTTGGGACCAGCTGCGTGCCCACCCGGCGAGCCGCAGTGTGCTCGCCGGCGCGAACGCCGCGGTAGTGGGAATCCTGGCGGCGGCGCTGTACACGCCGGTGTTTACGTCGGGGATTAGCGGGCCCGCGACGATGGCGCTCGCCGCCGTCGCGTTCGTTGCGCTGCGGTCATGGAAGGCCCCGGCGTGGGCCGTTGTGATCGGCGCGGCGCTAGTCGGGTTTATCGCCTTGTGATCCGCGCGAGAAATGCGTGACGAGCTGGCGATTTGCTAAGTGGTAGGGTCTGCCTTTATTGTTTACAAAGTCGCAAGGACAGCGAACGAGCCCCGTTCGTCTAGTGGCCTAGGACGTCGCCCTCTCACGGCGGTAACACGGGTTCAAATCCCGTACGGGGTACAACGTAGCCGGACCGTTTTTCACCACAGCGTGGAAGCCGGTCCGGCTTTTGTCGTGTGGGCCGTAACTGGCCCGGCGTGCCGGCGGGGTGCAGTTTGGACTGTTTGACGAAGACAGGTTGACGAGATCACGGAGTTTTTTCCAGCGTCTTCGTCACGGGGTTCTCGTCAACTGGGCACCGTCGGGGCGGCTCCGGATTCACACACCCCTGCCTGGACGTCGCCGATTCCGGGCGCTTCATACACAATGCGCCGCCCCTGGCCCCTCGTGGAGGCAGGCGGCGGCGCAAAGCGGCAATGGCCGTTGAGCTAGATGTTGAAGTAGTTGCGGATCTGCTGCACCAGGTCGGGGTACTGGTGGGCGAAGATGCCGGCGATGACGGCGAGCAGGGAAGCGAACAGGCCGAGCGCGAGCAGGACGGCGCCGGCGACGCTGCTGCCGCTCGATGCGCCTTCGGTGTCGTCGCTCGGCTTCTCGCTTGGCTGCTGGTCCGGCTTCTCGCTTGGCTGCTGGTCCGGCTTCTCAGTGGGCTCGGCGGTGGTGGTCACCGTGGCGTGTGCGGTGGTGGCGACGGTTTTCTCTACCGTCTCCTTGACGGTTTCTTTCGCGGTGGAGGACACCTCCTCCGTGCGCGTGATGGTGGTGGGCACCAGCTTGGTGGTGGTTTTCTCCACCTCCTCGCGCACGGTCGTCGGGACCGCAGTAGTCACCGTGGTCGGGGCCGGGGAGCCCTTGGTGATCGTGGTCGGGACCTCGGTGGTCTTGTCCACCGTCTGCGTCGTGGTGACCGGCTTTTCCACGGTGGTGGTGACCACGCTGGTCTTCGGCTCCTGCCGCACGGTGGTCGTTGCGGTCGTTGTCTCGGCCGGGCTGGTCTTGCCCGTGGTCGGCGTCGCCTGCGCGGAGGTCGCGGAGGTCGTGGCCTCGGACGGCTTGGCCGGGGTGGTGGTCTCCTCCGGCTTCGCCGCGTCCTTCTTCTGCAGCGTGACTTGATCGACCGTGTACGGGGTGTTGATGTTGTAAGTGGTCAGCTTCAGGGACTCCGGGGAGACATCGATGCTGGTGTAGTCCGGGTTGTAGTCCTGGCGCCAGCGGGCCGTGGACTTGTGCACAAGGTCCGTCGCGCGCTCCTCGCGGATGCGCGGGTGCTTCTCCTTGTTCTCGTCCTGGAAGTCGTAGTACTTGCCACCGGTCGCGGTGGTGGAGGTGACGTAGAGGACCTGGTTCTCGTCCGGGATGAGTACGTCCCCGGCCTTCGCCGCGCCTTCAGGGACGACGGGGTCGGCGCCGTTCATGAGGTGGGTGCGGGTGTAGATGTGGTCGTGGCCGCTGAGGACGAGGTCCACGCCGGCGCTGGACAGCTCTGGGGTGAGCTCGTTGCGCATACGCACGACGTCATTGTCGGTGTAGTGGGTGCCCTGGGAGAATGGCGCCTGGTGAATGCCGGCGATCACCCAGTCCGCGTCCTTGCCCTGCTCGGCGATGGTCTTCTTTACAAACTTCGCGTGCTTCTGAATGTCTTCGCTGGAGCTGCGGTTGCCGTCCAGGCCGATGAACAGCACGTTGTTGTAGGTGAAGAAGTAGTCGGTGGTATCGGCGTCCTCGTTGGGGAGGTAGAAGCCGTCGTCGAAGATGCTGGCCGGGGCGTAGGTCTCGTGGTTGCCGCGCAGCACGGCGAGGCGGTACTCCTTGAGCTTCTCCGGAGCCAGGAACGCCTTCATCTGCTGGTTCGGCGCACCCCAGCCCTCGATCTGGTCGCCCAGGTGCATGATGAATGCGGAATCCGGGTGCTCAGAGGTGGCGGTAGTGACTGCCTTGTCCCAGGCGGCGGCCTGCTCATCGATCTTGGTGTCCACACCGATCTGCGCGTCTGCGAACGCGAGGAAGTTCCAGGAATCCGACTCCTCGCCGGTGGTGAAGGTCGCCTCATCGGTCCAACCGATCTTGTCGCTGCCAATGCGGTAGGTGTACTCAGTCTCCGGCTCGAGGTTGGTCATCAGCGCCTCGCGGGGGCCCTTTTCCGACGTCACGCTCTGCTTCGACGACGGATCGTCGCTCTTCCAGTACTCGAGGTACTGCTCGCCGAGTCGCGCGGACTGCCAAGCGACGTTCGCCTGGGTCTCGTCAGCGCCGATACCGAGGGCGACGCGGTCGACCGCATTGGTCGCGGCGTGCGCCGTGGGCACTGCGACGGGAGCGGCGAAGAGGGACACTGCAAGTGCGGCTGCGAGTGCGCCGCGGCGGGCGGGGGAACGGTGAGGGGTACGTATGAAGGCCATGGTCCTTTACTTAATCTGAAGATTCTGAACAGGCGGTTACGTGCAAAGCAGCGGAAAGCTGAAATTTAAGTGAACAGTAACTTACTTTGCGCTGTTCGTCTTGCGGAGGCGTGAGCGTTGGGTAAAAGTAGCGGTCATGAGCTCAGAGTTTCGTGTGAATCGTCGCGTCGTCCTGCAGGCGGCCGCAGCGTCCGCTGCCGCCGCTGCTGTGGGGGCCACCGGGGCGTACGCCGCCCGCACCGGTACCGTCTCCACCCCGGAAACACCCACCACTGCGGACCAGTGGGGCCTGCCGTTCCTGCACGGTGTCGCGTCCGGTGACCCGCTGCCGGACCGGGTCGTGCTCTGGACGCGCGTCACCCCGTCGCGCGAGGCGCTACCGGGTTCTGGGCTGGGCGAAGACGTGGAGCTGGAGTGGCAGCTGGACACCTCGGAGGACTTCAAGAAGCCGAAGACGGGCTCCGTCATGGCGGTGGCGTCCTCGGACCACACCGTGCACGTGGACCCGACCGGACTGAAGCCGGAGACGGAGTACTTCTACCGCTTTGTCGTGAAAAGCGGCGAGCATGAGGGAGCGGTCTCTCCGGTCGGGCGCGCGCTGACGGCGCCGAAGGAGGACGCGGACCTGGATCAGCTCAACCTGGCCATCGCCTCCTGTGCCAACTGGGAATCCGGGTACTTCCGGGCGTATGCGGACATGGCCGAGCGCGGACGCAGTGGCGAGATCGACCACGTGGTCTTCTTGGGCGACTACATCTACGAGTACCCCACGGGCGAGTACGCGGGCAAGAGCGGTGTCGCCCGTATGCACCACCCGGAGTGGGAGATCACCACGCTGGAGGACTACCGCCAGCGCTACGGGCGCTACCGTACGGACCTCAACCTGCAGGCGGCGCACGCGGCCTGCCCGTGGATCGTGGTGTGGGATGACCACGAGGTGGCCAACAACAACTGGCGCGAAGGCGCGGAGAACCACACGGACGGCCGCGTGGAAGGGCAGTTTGACGAGCGCCGCGACGCCGCGATGCAGGCCTATTTTGAGTGGCTTCCGGTCCGCGCGGAATCCTTGTCGGGCGAGCGCCGCATCTACCGCCGCTTCAACTTTGGCAAGCTTGCGCAGCTGACCATGATGGACCTGCGCACCTACCGCGACGAGGAGTCCGGCAGCGACCACTTCGACGATCCGGATCGCACGATGCTGGGCAGCGAGCAATTTAATTGGCTTGCCGAGCAGCTGCAGGAATCCAACGCTAGCTGGGACGTGCTGGGCAACTCGGTGATGATTTCCCCGATGCGCTTTGTCACCATCGCGGACAACGACAAGGCGAATGAAGCCGTCGGGTTCATTAAGGAGCGCTCCACCGGTATCGCGGTCAATTCGGACCAGTGGGACGGCTACGCTGCCGAGCGCAACCGTCTGCTTACGATGCTGGACGAGCAGGAGAGCAATGTCTTGTTCCTCACCGGCGACATCCACTCCGAGTGGGCGAACTCCATCTCCTCGACCTACGGCGAGATCGGCTGCGAGATGGTCACCACCTCCATCTCGGCGCCCAACGTGGACGAGATTCTCACCAGCGCGTTTGGCACCTACCACGAGGAGGATAACTCCACCTCGCTGCTGGTGGAGAAGGTCATTCGTGACAACAACCCGTGGGTCAAGCACATCGATTTTGACGGTCACGGGTACGGGGTCGCCAGCATCCACCATGACTACGTAGACATGCTCTACTACCGCGTGTCCGACGTCGAAGACCCGGACGCCACCGTGTCGCTCGCGCACGAGCAGCAGTGGCGCATCGGCGAGGGCTTCGTCGAGGCCTAACTTAGAGGCCTAACTTAGAGGGCGGCCTCGAGCCGGCCGCGGGCGCTTAGGAGCTCCGCGCCCCACTTGTCGGCGGGGCTGGGGGAGAACCGCTCCGCCGGGCCGGAGACAGAGAGCACCGCGATGACCGAGCCGTCGGGGTCGCGCACCGGCGTCGAGACGGATGCGAGGCCGACCTCGCGCTCGGCGACGGATTCTGCCAAGCCCGTCTCGCGCACGGAGTCCAGTTCGGAGGTGGGGAACGGGGTGGCGTCGATAAGCGCATGTGCGGCGTAGACTCGCGCGGCCGAACCCGCGGTGAGCGAGAGCTGCGAGCCGACCGGCACGGTGTAGGTCAGGCCGGCCGCGGGTTCCTCGGCGGCGATGCACGTGCGGGTGTCGCCGGTGAGCTCGTAGAGCTGGACCGCCTCGCCGGTCGTGGCGACGAGTTCGCGCATGATGGGCGACGCCGCACTGAGCAGCCGCGGCGGCGTGCCCGAAGAGAACGACTCGAGCGTGGGGCCCAACGTCCAGGCGCCCGTGTCGGTGCGCGCGAGGATGTGGTGGACCTCGAGCGCGGTGGCAATGCGGTGGGTGGTGGCCCTGGGCAGCCCCGTGTCCTCGCTGAGTTGCGCGAGGGTCTTGTCGCCCCGCGCGACCGAGCGGACGATCGCTACGGAACGGTCGAGCACTTTGATGCCGGAGTCTTCGCTATACTGTCTCACGTAATGGATAGTAGCATCTCGCATTTTGGGAAGCAGCGCTTCTCGACGGTGCGTTGACCCAAGGAGAATCACCATGGAGCAACAGCCCCTGACGCTGGCCGAAAAAGTGTGGAACGACCACGTCGTTTCCGCAGGCAAGGGCGACGAGCCCGACCTTATCTACATCGACTTCCAGCTGCTCCACGAGGTCACCTCCCCGCAAGCGTTTGACGGACTGCGCATGGCGGGGCGCACTATGCGCCACCCCGAACTGCACCTGGCCACCGAGGACCACAACGTGCCCACGGAAGGCATCGTGAACGGCAACCTGCTGGAGATCTCCGAGCCGACGTCGCGCACCCAGGTGGAGACGCTGCGCAAGAACTGCGAGGAATTCGGCGTGACGCTGCACCCGATGGGCGACGTCAAGCAGGGCATCGTCCACACGGTTGGCCCGCAGCTGGGAATCACCCAGCCCGGCATGACGATTGTGTGCGGCGACTCGCACACCTCGACGCACGGCGCGTTCGGCTCCATCGCCATGGGCATCGGCACCAGCGAGGTCGAGCACGTGATGGCGACGCAGACCCTGTCGCTCAAGCCGTTTAAGACGATGGCCGTCGAGGTTACCGGCGAGCTCGCCGAGGGCGTGAGCGCGAAGGACCTGATTCTGGCCATCATCGCCAAGATCGGCACCGGTGGAGGGCAGGGCCACATCATCGAGTACCGCGGCGAGGCGATCCGCAAGCTGTCGATGGAAGCGCGCATGACCATCTGCAACATGTCCATCGAGGCGGGCGCGCGTGCGGGCATGGTCGCCCCGGACGAGACGACGTTTGAATACGTCAAGGGCCGCGAGTACGCGCCGAAGGGCGCCGACTGGGACGCGGCCGTCGAGTACTGGGAGACGCTGCCCACGGACGAGGGCGCCACCTTTGACACCGTCGTCGAGATCGACGGCTCGGCGCTCACCCCGTTTGTCACCTGGGGCACGAACCCCGGCCAGGGCCTCCCGCTGGGCGAAAACGTGCCGGACCCGGAGGACTTCACCGACGACAGCTCGAAGCAGGCCGCCGAGAAGGCGCTCGCGTACATGGACCTCACCCCGGGCACGCCGCTGCGCGACATCGCCATCGACACCGTCTTCCTCGGCTCCTGCACCAACGCGCGCATCGAGGACCTGCGCGCCGCCGCCGAGGTCGTGCGCGGCCGACGCATTGCCGACGGCACCCGCATGCTCGTTGTGCCGTCGTCCACACTGGTCAAGCAGCAGGCCGAAGAGGAGGGCCTGGACGCGGTCTTCACCGAGTTCGGCGCGGAGTGGCGCACCGCCGGCTGCTCGATGTGCCTGGGGATGAACCCGGACCAGCTGGCGCCGGGGGAGCGGTCGGCGTCGACAAGCAACCGCAACTTTGAGGGCCGCCAGGGCCCCGGCGGGCGCACCCACCTGGTCTCGCCGCTGGTGGCCGCCGCGACTGCGGTGACCGGGCACCTGGCCAGCCCCGCGGACCTCTAAGCCCACAAGCACTCACACACGACAACGAGGAGTACACATCATGGAGAAGTTCACCACCCACACCGGCGTTGGTGTGCCTCTGACTAGGTCAAACGTTGATACGGACCAGATTATCCCTGCCCGCTACCTCAAGCGAGTTTCCCGCACCGGTTTCGAGGACGGCCTGTTCTCCAACTGGCGCGAGAACCAGCCGGACTTCGTGCTGAACCAGGAGGACTTCGCGGCAGGCTCGGTGCTGTTCGCCGGCCCCGACTTCGGCACCGGATCCTCGCGCGAGCACGCCGTGTGGGCGCTCATGGACTACGGCTTCAAAGCCGTCTTCAGCCCCCGGTTCGCCGACATCTTCCGCGGCAACGCTGGCAAGGCCGGCCTGCTCGCGGGCATCATGAGCGAGTCCGACATCGAGCTGATCTGGAAGCAGCTGGAGCAGACGCCGGGTTTGGAGGCCACGGTCTCGCTCGCGGACCGCACGGTCACCGTCGGCGAGAACACGTACACCTTCGACATCGACGACTACACCCGATGGCGCCTGATGGAAGGGCTGGATGACATCGGGCTGACGCTTCGCGACGAGCCCGCGATCCAGGCCTTCGAAGCGAAGCGCCCCGCGTTCAAGCCGGCGGTGCGCTAGTCGCGCTACTCCGGCAGGTTTTCCAGCGCCTCCGGGGCGAACTCCTTGAGGAACGCCTTGGAGGTGTTCACCAGGCCGAGCACGCCGCGGTCCACGAAATCACGGAATTGCTCGTCGGTGTGCTTCCAGTGGCACGGCAGCGCGTAGGTCACGCCCAGCGCGGCGAGGTCGCGCTCCGGGTCCTCCAGCGCCACCGCGGTGGGGAAGGAGCGCACGTTGTTGAACTCCTCGCACCAGGTCAATACCTCGTCGAAGCGGGATGCGGTGACCTCGCTGACGCCGACGGTGGTAAACAGCACGATCGAGTTCGACGTGTACGAAATTTCCATCGAGATGCCCGCGAACCCCGTCTGGAACGAATCCGGGTTCTCGGAGTCGGTGTAGGTCCAGCCCTGCTGCCGGAAGTACTCGCGTACGCGGTCCAGGTCGGTGTTGCGGTAACCGGTTGTGTGGTCGGCCATTACTGTGCCCCCTCGGCGGATGCGTCGGATGCGTCGGTTTCAGTGCTGGATTCGGCGGTACGCTCGCGCGCGATGTCGTCGCGAAGCTCGCTGAGCTCCTCGTTGAGCGCATCGGTGGCGTAGCGCAGCATGGAGAAGTAGAAGTCCAGCATGCGCTTGAGCTGCTCGTCCTCCGCGCCGCCGCTGGGGAAGAACGGGGAATCGACGAAGGCCAGCATGGCGTCGTCTTCCCACGGGGTGGGGTGAATGCGCAGGCGGGGCAGGGAGCGGTTGATGGTGTTCACGCAGCGTCGCAAAGCTTGCTTGTCTTCTTCGGTGCGGGCGGTACCCAGCCACCGGGCGACGATGTTGAACATATCGCCGTCGAAGCGGAAGAAGCACACCGCGCTGGGGAACGCGGTGACCGTCATGTCGTCCGACTCGCTGCGGTAGTGCTTGAGGCCCAGCTCGTCTAGTGTGGCCTCGACGCGCTCCTGCGTAATCGGGGCGAAAGCCATAGTTGTCCTTTCTGCTACTTCACCGGTAGCGCCGAAGGCAGGTAATCCGCACCCGAGAGCTGGCCCTTGTGGAACGTCAGCGACCACACCGAGCCCTTTTTCGCGTTGATTTCCGTATCAATCGGCAGCGTACCGCTTGCTGCCAACCACGCTATCAGCCCCGGGATGGCCTCGCCTTGGCTGCAAATCACGCTCGTACCCTCGGCGTTGATCACGTCCTCGAACGCGCGTTTCGCGCCGACCATATCGCCCAGCCAGGCCTGGTCGCCGAAGCGAGGGTCGACGGTGACGTCCAGGCCAAGTTCGTCCGCAAGCGGCTCGACGGTGGCCTGGCAGCGGTCCGGCTCCGCCGAGAAGATGCGGGTGGGTGCGAAGGGGGAGAGCATCGGCACCAGCATTTCCGCCTGGCGGCGACCCTTCTTGTCCAGCGGGCGCAGATTGTCATCCCCGGACCACTTCGCGCGCTCGTGCGCGCGAGCATGGCGCACGAGGAGGATGCGGGTATCTGCGGAGCGTGCAAAGCGCTTCTGTGCCTTCTCCAGCACCTGGCGGTCCAGGTTGTAGCTCATCAGCGGCTTCGCCTCGGAGATGGGCAGCCAGCGGATCTCGTCCACCTCGTCGTTCGGGGTGAACTCGCCACCGGTGACCTCGCCCGTCCAGTAGTAGACCACCTTCGTGGTGTGCTTCACCGGGTAAATGGTCTTGCCCAGCAGCTTGCCCAGACGCACCTCGTAGCCAGTCTCCTCGCGGATCTCGCGCACCGCGGTGACCACGAGCGACTCGCCGGGGTCGAGCTTGCCCTTGGCCAGGGACCAGTCGTCGTAGTGCGGGCGGTGGATGCACGCCACCTCGATGGATTCCGGTCGGGTGCGGTCGCCGCGCCACAGCACCGCGCCCGCGGCCAGGGTGGT
The DNA here is from genome assembly GCF_002285125.1 of Corynebacterium gottingense. Classification (NCBI taxonomy): domain Bacteria; kingdom Bacillati; phylum Actinomycetota; class Actinomycetes; order Mycobacteriales; family Corynebacteriaceae; genus Corynebacterium; species Corynebacterium gottingense. The sequence goes on along the minus strand of NZ_NSGN01000002.1, from coordinate 64,646 downwards.
GCGGGGGAACTCGTCCAGCGGGCGCTTCGGGATCTCCTGGTGGCGCCCGGTGAGGAACATCTCCCCGGCGATGTCCTTGTGCTGCTCGTGCAGTTTCCCCTTGCGCGGTGCGCCCGCGCGCGATTTCTTGTCAGCCATACCCGCTATTTTTGCGCACGCTGTGCCCGCGCGCCAATGCGCCCGCTGCGCCCGCGCGCCGCGCACGGCGTGCAAAACTCTTGATAGGCTGACAAAGTTTGTTGAGGCACAGCGAGGAAGAATGAGGAAGGCAGCAACGCAATGGTGAATGTGGCAGTGCTCGGTGCCGGTTCGTGGGGCACCACGCTGGCAAAGGTCTTCGCCGACGCCGGCAACGCGGTAGACCTCTGGGCGCGCCGCCCGGAGCTCGCCCGCACGATAGAGACCACGCGCGAAAACCCCGACTATTTGCCGGGCATCACGCTTCCCGACGCCGTGCGCCCCACCTCCGACGCCGCAGCCGCACTCGGCGCGGACATCGTCGTCTTCGCGGTGCCGAGCCAGACGATGCGCGACAACCTCACCGGGTGGGCGCAGCATTTGCGCACCGATTCGACGCTGCTGTCCATCTCCAAGGGCATCGAATCGGACACGCACCTGCGTATGTCTCAGATCATCGGCGAGGTCACCGGCGCGACCGAGGACCGCATCGCCGTGCTCTCCGGCCCGAACCTGGCCAAGGAGGTCGCGCTCGAGCAGCCGGCCGCCACCGTCATCGCCTGCTCCGACCTCAACCGCGCAAAGCTGGTGCAGGCCGCCTGCGCGACGAACTACCTGCGCCCGTACACCAACGAGGACGTCGTCGGCTGCGAGATCGGCGGGGCGACCAAGAACGTCATCGCGCTCGCCTGCGGCATGGCCTCCGGCCAGGGCCTCGGCGAGAACACCTTGGCCTCGCTGATCACGCGCGGCCTCGCGGAAATCACCCGCCTCGGCACGGAGCTGGGCGCGGACGCCCGCACGTTCTCCGGGTTGGCCGGCCTGGGCGACCTCGTCGCCACGTGCTCGTCTCCGCTGTCCCGCAACCGCACGTTCGGCGCCGCGCTGGGCAAGGGGGCCACGATCGAGGAGGCGAAGGCTGCGACGAAGGGGCAGGTCGCGGAGGGCGTCGTGTCGTCGAGAAGCATCTTCCAGCTCGCGCAGGAGCGGGGCGTGGACATGCCGCTGACCCAGGCGGTGTACGCCGTGTGCCACAAGGGAGTGAAGGTGCCGGAGACGATTGCGGCGCTGATGGGGCGGAGCAAGAAGTCCGAGTAGCTGGGGAGCTGGCTGGGTCGCTGGCTGGTGTAGTCTCGATCTGTGATTCGTATAGCCGTCATTTACGGTGGCCAGTCCACCGAGCACTCGATTTCCTGCATCTCGGCCGACGCAGTCATGGCGCACCTCTCGTCCGAGCGCTACGAGATTTACCCCGTGGGCATTACGCGCAGCGGCGCCTGGGTGGAGGGCGCGCTCGACCCGGTCGCGGGCGCCACGCTGCCGGAGGTATCCGGGAAGCGCGAGGTGGCGCTCTCGCTCAACCCGGACCGGCGCGGCGTGTTCGTCGACGCGGCAAGCGGCGAGGCCCTGGCTCAGGTCGACGTTGTCTTCCCGGTCCTGCACGGCAAGTTCGGCGAGGACGGCACCATCCAGGGCCTCCTCGAGATGGCCGGCGTGCCCTACGTCGGCCCCGGCGTCCTCGCCTCCGCGTGCGGCATGGACAAGGAGTACACGAAGAAGCTCGTACGGGCGGAGGGGGTCGCCGTCGCCGAGGAGGTGGTGCTGCGCGCAGGGCAGACGCTTGACGACGCCCAGCGTGCCCGCCTCGGACTGCCCGTCTTTGTCAAACCTGCCTCGGGTGGTTCGTCGATTGGCGTGTCCAAGGTGGAGTCGTGGGAGGCCCTAGACGAGGCGATCGCGCTCGCCCACGAATCGGACGGCAAGGTCCTCGTCGAGTCGGAGCTGCACGGTGACGAGGTTGAAGTCGGCGTCATCGAGCACCCGGACGGGCGCATTGAAGCGAGCGTGCCCGCCAGGCTCAACGGCACCGAGGATTCCGCCGAGGGCTTCTACGGGTTCGAGACGAAGTACCTGGACAACGAGGTCACCGCGACCATTCCCGCGCCCTACGACGAGGCAACGATCGCGGAGCTCAAGCGGCTCGCGCTGCGCTGCTTCGAGGCGCTGGACTGCAAGTCCCTGGCCCGCATCGACTTCTTCGTTACCAAGGACGGCCCGGTGCTCAATGAGATCAACACCATGCCCGGGTTCACCCCGATTTCCATGTATCCGCAGGTGTGGCAGGCCAGCGGGCTGGCGTACCCAGACCTGCTGGACCTGCTGGTCACCACCGCGCTGAAGCGGTAGCGCTAGCCCTGCTCCGGCAGCTGTTCGGCGATGAGTGCGGAGAGGTTCGTGATCGCCTCGCTGCCCGCCGATTGCGGCAGCGACACCGCCACGCCCGTCGCGCGCCCCAGCGCGTACCAGGTCGAGGCGGTTGTCCCGTTCGCCAGCGTCGTGTCCTCGAACCAGGGGACCTCATCCACCTGTGAGAGCTGCGCCCCCGCGGCGTAGCTTGCCGGGTCCGCGACACCGCAGCGCACCACGATCGGCTCCTTGCCGTCCGCGATCCAGCCGACGGCGTGGGCGGACTCGGGGACGTCGCGAGGCGCGCTGCGGCGGTAGCCCTCGGCAATCGAGTCGGGGGCGGCGTCCGTGAGCGCGCGGCACGAGTCCGCCGCGCCCGACTCGTCGGCAGCGAGCTGCGTCAGCGGCGCCGGCGCGTAGACGTGTTGCTGCGCCGGCAGCCCGGAGAGGTCCAGGCCGTCGAGCGGGGTGTCATCGCGCCCGAGGGATGCCTCGTCGGCGGTGACGGCCACGGCGGGCTCGCGGTCCACGGTGTACCAGGTGGACATGGTGGAGCCGGGGGTGGCGTCGTCGACGCGCAGCCAGCGGGCGCCCGCGGCCTCGAAGGTTAGGGGCTCGACGAACGCGGTGTACTGCTGCGGCATGGCCACCCCGCAACGCAAGGTCACCCGCTCGGTGGAGGAGGACTGCCACGCGGCAGCGCCCTCGGGCGCGGGGTCCGCAAGTGCTGCGCGGCGGTGGGAGAGGAGGCGGTTGGGGAGGGCGTCGATAAGCGTGCTGCACTCCTGAGACCCGGCCTGCGGCGAGTCGAGCTGGGACATCGCTACCGGCTGGTTCGCGGCCTGGGTGGCCACGAAGCGCGCCCCGCCGAGCACCGCCACAACGAAGACGACGGCGAGCCCAAGGCTGACGTACGCCGCTGTTCTATTAACCTGTGATTCGTTCGCCGGGGAAGCACTCATGGCGCCACAGTCTAACGAAAGGCGGTATAGCAACCGTGATCCGAACCGGGTTTCCCACCGTCGGGCCCACGCTGACATCCGTGGGCGAACACGCGGTGATCGACGCCATCGTGCGCGCCTCGCCATCGCCCATCAACGGCGACGACGCCGCCGTGCTCACCCCCTCGACCCCGAACTCGCGGGTCGTGGCCGCCACCGACATGCTCGTGGAGGGGCGCCACTTCCGCGCCGACCTCACCACGCCGGAATTCGTGGGGCGCAAGGCCGTCGTCCAAAACTTCGCCGACATCGAGGCGATGGGCGCGCGCCCGATCGCCGCGCTGCTGGCCATCGCCGCGCCGCCGGAGATGCCGCTCGCCGTGATCGAGGGGCTTGCGCGCGGCGTGGGCCAGGCAACCGCGGACTATTCCACCGAGCTCGTCGGCGGCGACGTAACGCAGTCGGACCAGCTCGTGGTCTCCGTCGCCGCGATCGGCTCGCTCGGCGGGAACCGCGATCCGCTCTCGCTGGACCACGCGCGGCCCGGGCAGCGCGTCGTGGCCCACGGCGACATCGGCTACTCCGCCGCCGGGTTCGCGCTGCTCAACGCCGGGGTGCGGATCCCGGAAGCGCTCGAGCCGCTCGTCCACGCGCACCAGGTCCCGCGCCTGACCCCCGGCCGCGGCGTGGTTGCGCGCGCCGCCGGCGCCACCGCGATGACGGACAACTCCGACGGACTGATCCGCGACCTGTCCCAGATTGCCACGCACTCCAAGGTGGGCATCGACCTGTCCAGCCTGGCCATCGCGCCGGACGACTTGCTGCGCAAAGCCGGCGAGCTCCTCGAGCAGGACCCCTGGGAGTGGGTGCTCACCGGCGGCGAGGACCACACGCTCCTGGGCACCTGCGACGGCTCCGCGCCCGTCGGCTTCCGCTCGATCGGGAGGGTCACACGCACAGGGCAGGTGCTTATCGACGCCACCGCGCCCCACTACACCAACGGATGGGAGAGCTTCGGATGAATCTGCCCGTACACGAGACCTGGCAGGCACCGCTCGCGGGAGTGGAGGACCGCATCCACGCCATGGGAGACTTCCTCCGCGGCGAGGACTCCTACCTGCCGCGTGGTAACGACATCCTGCGCGCGTTTGCGGACCCGTTTGACACGGTGCGCGTACTCATCGTCGGGCAGGACCCGTACCCTACGCCTGGCCACCCGATGGGCCTGGCGTTTTCCACCCAGCCGGGCGTGAAGCCGCCGCGCAGCCTGGTCAACATCTACAAGGAGCTGCAGGAGGATCTCGGTGTCGCCCCGCGCGCCGACGGCGACCTGTCGTCCTGGTCCGCCCAGGGCATCCTGCTGCTCAACCGCGTGCTCACGGTCCGGCCCGGTGCGCCCGCCTCGCACCGCGGGAAGGGCTGGGAAGCGGTGACCGAGGCGGCGATCCGCGCGCTCGCGGCCCGCGACCAGCCCCTCGTGGCGATCCTCTGGGGCCGCGACGCGCAGTCGGCGGCGCGCTTCCTTGGTGATACGCCGCGCATCGAGTCCCCGCACCCGTCCCCGCTTTCCGCCAACCGAGGGTTCTTCGGCTCCCGCCCGTTTAGCCGGGCCAACCAGGCGCTTCAAGACCAAGGTGGGCAGCCGGTGGACTGGGGCCTGTAAGATAACCGCTCATGGTGACTCCTCGTGGCTTCGACGGTGACCGCCTGCGCTCATGGGCCAGGCGCGCCGCCAGCGAACTCGAACGCCGCAGGGTGGAGATCAACGAGCTCAACGTGTTCCCGGTTCCCGACGCGGACACCGGCTCCAACATGGCGCACACCATGCATGCTGCCGTGGAGGCGACCGAGCAGATCGGCGCGGACGCTACGGCCGCCGAGGTCGCCGAAGCCCTCGCCCAGGGCGCGGTGCGGGGCGCACGCGGCAACTCCGGCGTCGTGCTCTCCCAGGTCATGCGCGGCCTGGCGCAGTCCATGACGGAGGAGACCTCCGGTGGCGTCATCGTCGCCGACGCGCTCGCCGCCGCGGTGCGGTTTGCGGACCGGGCGATCGCCGAGCCCGTCGAGGGCACCGTGATCACCGTGCTGCGTGCCGCAGCCGTCGCCGCAAAGGAGGTGGCTGCCGGCACCACCGCGAACACGCTCAGCGACGTCGCTGCCGCCGCAACCGGGGCGGCGCAGCAGGCGCTGGCGAACACGCCGTCGCAGCTCGAGGCCCTGCGCCAAGCCGGAGTCGTCGACGCGGGCGCGACGGGGCTGGTCATCCTCCTCGAAGCCCTCGTGGCCGAGGTAGCGGATGACGCTGCGCAAAACGCGCCGGGGGCGAGCGAGCCGGGGGAGGGGGCGCCCAGAAGCACTGGCTCGGCGGCGCACTCGCACGGTGCCGCGGGAAACCTTGAGGTCATGTTCTACTTCCGCGGCGAGGTCGGCGCACTAGGGAGGCTCGAAGACGCGCTGGGCGCGCTGGGAGACAGCCTCGTCGTCGCGCGCGCCGGCGAGGACGAGGGAACCGTCCATATCCATACCGAGCGCGCCGGCGAGGTGATCGAGCAAGCCTTCGGCGCAGGGCAGGTCAGTAACCTGCGGCTGGAGATCCTGCCCGCGGAGCCGGTGACGCGCGCGCCGAAGCGAGTGATCATCGCGGTCACGCCGCCCGGTTCGCTCACCGAGCTGTACGGTCAGGCCGGCGCCGTGACCATTGCCCCCGGCCCTGATGTGGTGGCGGACATCCTCGCAGCGATCCGCCGCTCCCGCGCCCAGGAGGTGATCCTGCTGCCAAACGGGCTGCTGGACAGCCGGAACCTGGTCGCGGTCGAGCGCGCGACGCGGGCCTTCGAGCAGACGATCACGCTGCTCGCCACCGTGCGGCTGGTCTCCGGGATCGCTGCGCTGACCGTCCACGACGCGAACCAGCCCCTGGCGACCGCCGCGTTCACCATGTCTGAGGCCGCGGGCGAGATGCGCACAGCCGTCGCGCACCGCGCTACAAAGGCGGGGCTTATCCAGGGTGGCCCCGTGGGCAAGGGCGACATCATCGTTACTGCTCACGGAGAGACCGTGCTCATCGCGGACACGCCGGCGGAGGCGCTCGAGGGTGCGTGCCGGCGCCTGCTCGATCACGGCGGCGAGCAGGTCACGGTGCTCTACGACCCCACCTACCTGCACGCCGAAGAGTTGGACGCGCTCGCGGTGCGGTTCGCCGAGACGCTCGGCGTTGAGGCGGTGGCGTACCCCGCGGACGGCCTCGGCGCGGTCGCCGAGATTGGGGTGGAGTAGCCCATGCTTGGGTTTGCAGACTCGCGTCCGCTGAACCTGGTCATCCCGCTCAAACAGGCGCGCGCGATTGCGAAGCACCTGGACATCACGACCTGCGGCGAGCTCCTGCAGTACTACCCGCGCCGCTACCTCCAGTACGGCAAGGGCGCAGACTTGACCGGCATGGAGGAGGGCTCCACCGCGACGACCATCGGCACCGTCGTGAGCACGACCCTGATCCCGAACCGCAAGACCCCGAAGCGCCCCATCTTCCGCATCGAGGTCGACGACGGCCGCCAAACCATCCCCGCCACCTTCTTCGGCTCCGCCTACGCGCAACGCATGCTCCGCGAGGGTCGCCGCGTGATGCTCAACGGCAAGCTCAATTTTTTTCGCGGTCGCCCCCAGCTCCAGCACCCGGACTTCGTGCTTCTCGACGGCACGTCCCAGGCCACCGGCTCACTGAAACAACTCATGCACTTCGGGTCGTTGGAGCACATCCTTTCCGGGCGCGACTGGCTGCCCATCTACCCGGCGAAAAAGGGGATCAACACCTGGACGATTATGGGCGCGGTCCACATGGTCCTGCACTCGCTGCCGACCATCGAGGAACCGCTCGGGTTCACTCCGATCGGGATGCTGCCGCTGAACTCGGCGGTCCGCCAGATCCACGAGCCCGGCCCCGAGGGGCCCGGCAAGGCGCTGCACCGGCTGAAGTACGACGAGGCGCTGTCCGTCGCGCTGGCCATGGGGGTGCGCCGGGCAGACCTCTCGCACCGTCGCGCGGAGGCCCTGCCGCGGGTGGCGGACCGGGACCAGGCGAGACTGCTGGACCAGCTGCCGTTCGCGCTCACGGAGGGCCAGTCGGCGGTGTTCGGGGAGATCAGCGCGGACATGGCCTCCGTGCGGCCGATGAGCCGGCTGTTGCAGGGTGAGGTCGGCTCCGGCAAGACGATCATCGCGCTGATCGCCATGCTGCAGGCGGTGGACAACGGCGCGCAGGCCGCGCTTCTCGCGCCGACCGAGGTGCTGGCGATGCAGCACGCGCGCTCGCTTGCAGAGACGCTGCTGCGCGCCGGCGTTCCCGCGCGCGTCGTCGCGCTCACCGGCTCCATGGGGGCCGCGCAGAAGCAGGAAGCGCTGCTCAAGATCGTCTCCGGCGAGGCGGACATCGTCGTGGGAACGCACGCGCTGATCCAGGACACGGTGGACTTTTTCAACCTCGGGCTGGTCGTGGTGGATGAGCAGCACCGGTTCGGGGTGGAGCAGCGTGATACGCTGCGGGCGAAGGCGGGGGAGCGCACCCCGCACCTGCTCGTCATGACCGCGACCCCCATCCCGCGCACCATCGCTATCACCGTGTTCGGCGACCTGAGTGTGTCCACGCTCAAGGAGCTGCCGGGCGGGCGCAAGCCGATTCGCTCCTCGGTCGTGCCGGAGTTTCGGCCGTCCTGGGTGGCGCGCGCGTGGGAGAAGATCCGCGAAGAGATCGCGGCGGGCCACCAGGCGTACATTGTCTGCCCCAGGATCGAGGGCGAGGGTGGCGTGCACGAGGTGGCCGAGTACCTCGCCGACGCGGAGTTCCCGGACAGCACGGTCGCCGTCCTCCACGGCCGGATGAAGGGCGAGGAGAAGGACGCCGTGATGGCGGATTTCGCCGCGGGCGCCACGGACGTGCTCGTGTCCACCACGGTGATCGAGGTCGGCGTGGACGTGCCCAATGCCACGGTGATGATGGTGCGCGAGTCCGAACACTTCGGCGTCTCCCAGCTGCACCAGCTGCGCGGGCGCGTCGGCCGTGGCGGGTTCGAGTCGTGGTGCCTCTTCCATACACTGGCGGACCAGGGCTCCCCGTCGTTTACCCGCGTGCAGCAGGTCGCGGCCACCACGGACGGCTTCAAACTCGCGGAGCTTGATTTGCTCAACCGCCGCGAGGGCGACGTGCTGGGCAAGGAGCAATCGGGCCTGCACCGCACCCTGCGGCTGATCAATCTTGTGGACGACCGAGCACTCGTCGAGCGCGCCTACCGGGACGCGGGCAGCATCGTCGCCGACAACCTGGAGTTCGCGCGCAGCGCCACCGCGGACTTTGTCGCCGAAGACTTCGAATACCTAGACAAAAGCTAAACCCGCGCTACCTGCCCGCTACAGTGTGTGGCATGAACCGCATTATTTCCGGAGACGCCCGCGGCAGGAAGATCAAGGTCCCGCCCGAGGGCACGAGGCCGACATCCGACCGCGCCCGCGAGGGCCTGTTTTCGTCCCTCCAGGTCCGCTTCGGGTTCACGGGGGCGAACGTGCTCGACCTGTTCGCCGGTTCCGGCGCGCTTGGCCTCGAGGCAGCGTCGCGCGGCGCGCAGCAGGTGGTGCTGGTGGAAAATGACCCGCGTGCGGTCGCCGTCATCGAGCACAACGCCGAGGTCGTCGGCCACGCGGACGTCCGCATCGAGCCAGTCAAGGCTTCCACCTACGTTGCGCGCGCCCCGCGCAAGCACTTCCACATGGTGCTCGCAGACCCGCCGTACGCGCTCGATGACGCCACCGTCGCCGAGATGGTCCGCGCGCTCGAGCCATTGCTTATCGACGGAGCCGTGGTCGTCGTCGAGCGCCACCGCGACAGCCCCGAGACCGATTGGCCGGCGACCTTCACCCCGACGGGCCAGAAGCTGAAGAAGCGCACCTACGGCATTGCCCGCATGGACATGGCCGTCTACGCGGACCCCGAGACCAACGAAAGCGAGGAGCAATGACCACCGCTGTCTGCCCCGGGTCCTTCGACCCGATCACGAACGGGCACCTCGACATCGTGCGCCGCGCCTCGCACAGCTTTGACGAGGTCATCGTGCTTGTCACCGGCAACCCGTCGAAGAAGTCGGGCCTGTTTAGCGTGGACGAGCGCATGGCGCTCATCAGCGAGGTGACCGCGGACATCCCGGGCGTGCGCGTGGACTCCTGGGGAGGCCTGCTCGTCGACTACACCAACGAGCACCGCGTGACCGCCCTGGTCAAGGGCCTGCGCTCCTCGCTGGACTACGACTACGAGCTGCCCATGGCGCAGATGAACCGCCGCTTGTCCGGCATCGACACCTACTTCCTCATGACGGACGAGAAGTACGGCTACGTCTCCTCCTCCCTGTGCAAAGAGGTGGCCAAATACGGCGGCGACGTCACCGGGCTGGTGCCGCACACGGTCCGCGAGGCCATGCGGGAGAAGTTCCAGTGATCTGGCTCGCCGTCGGCGTGTTCGTTGCCATCGCTGCCGGCGCCATCTCCCAGCGCGTCTCCGGCATGGGGCTCGGTCTCATCGCCGCGCCCGCGCTCTCGCTCATGCTGGGGCCGGTCGTGGGCATCATCCTCATCAACGTCCTCGCCACGATCAACGCGGTGCTGAACACGTGGTCCATGCGCGCGGACGTCGATTGGGGCAAGTTCGCACCGATTGCGGCGGCGCTCGTCGTCGGCGCGGTGCCGGGTGCGTTCCTCATCCGCGCGGTGTCGCCCTCGGCGCTGCTCGTGGTCGTCGGCATCGTGCTCCTCATCGCGCTGAGCGTGGTGACCCTGGGTAAGCGCTACGTGCCGCCTATCGAAGGCGCGCTGCCCGCGGCCGTCTCCGGCGCCGTCGGCGGGTTCATGAACACGCTCGCTGGCGTGGCAGGGCCCGCCATCACGGTGTACTCGCAGGCGGCGCGCTGGCCGCAGCGCACCTACGCGGCCACCCTGCAGCCCATCTTCATGGTCTCCGGCGCGGTCTCGTTCCTGATCAAGGAGCTCACCGGGGCTGCGAACCTGGCGACCATCCCGGCGGCGTTCTGGGCGGCGGCGGCCGCGGGGCTCATCGTCGGCCAGGTTGCGGGCACGAAATTAGCCCCGCACATCCCGAGCGCCAAGGCGCACACCGTGGCGCTCTCGCTCGCGTTTTTCGGCGGGTCTACCGCGCTCGTGCGCGGGCTGGTCGGGATGTTCGGGGCGTAAAGGGCGCTAGAACGAGCGTTAGAACAGCGTCGAAACGAAGGCCTTGGTGCGCTCCTCGCGCGGGTTGTCCAGGACCTCGGCGGGCGTGCCGTACTCGATGACCTGGCCGTTCGCCATGAACGCAACGTGGTCGGCCACTTCGTGGGCAAACGCCATCTCGTGGGTGACCACCATCATCGTCATACCCTCGGCGGCGAGGTCCTTCATCACGCGCAGCACTTCGCCGACGAGCTCGGGGTCGAGGGCGGACGTGGGCTCGTCGAAAAGCATGAGCTTCGGCTCCATGGCCACGGCGCGCGCGATTGCGACGCGCTGCTGCTGGCCGCCCGAGAGCTGGATGGGGAAGGCGTCGGCCTTCGCGGCAAGGCCGACCATCTCGAGCAGTTCCATCGCGCGCGCCTTCGCCTTCGCCGGGTCCTCGCCCTTGACGTGGATCGGCGCCTCGATGATGTTTTCCAGCACCGTGCGGTGGCCGAAGAGGTTGAAGTTCTGGAACACCATGCCGATGTCGCGGCGCTGCTTGGCCGCATCCTTCTCGCTCATCTCGTAGAGCACGCCGTCGCGCTCGCGGTAGCCAATCAGGTCGCCGTCGACGTACAGGCGGCCCGCGCTGACCTTCTCCAGGTGATTGACGCAGCGCAGGAACGTCGACTTGCCGGACCCCGACGGGCCGATGAGGCAGGTGACGCTGCCCGGCATGACCTCCAGGTTGATGCCTTTGAGCACGTCCAGCTGGCCGAACGACTTCCACACGTCCACGGCCTGGATCATCGGTGTTGCTTTGACCGTCATGGCTTAGCGTCCCTTCTTCTTGTCCGGTGCGGTGATGATTTCCACGTTGGAGGGGATGGTGCCCTCCGCGTCGGCCAAGCTGGCGAGCTGGCGGGCGGTGAGCTGGCGAGTCGCACCGCGCTCGAAGTAGCGCTCCAGGTAGTACTGGGCGACCATGAGCAGCGAGGTGATGACGAGGTACCAGGTCGCCGCGACGAGCAGCAGCGGCACCGGCTGGAACAGGGCCGCCGCGATGTCCATGGAGCGGCCGTACAGCTCGAGCGAGTAGGGGACCGCCACGACCAGCGACGAGGTCTTGAGCAGCGAGATGAACTCGTTGCCCGTCGGCGGGATGATGATGCGCATCGCCTGCGGGAGCACCGTGCGCGTCATCGTTTGGCGCCAGCTCATGCCGAGTGCCTTCGACGCCTCGACCTGCCCCTCCGGCACCGAGGACACGCCCGAGCGGACGATCTCCGCCATGTACGCGGCCTCGTTCAACCCGAGGCCCACGACCGCCAGCGCGAACGCGGAAGAGGTGAACGGCTCGAGCGGGATCTCGGTGAAGCCGAGGTTGATCGAGTCATAAATCGCGCCGATCAGTCCCCAGAACATCAGCTGCACGTAGACCGGCGTGCCGCGGAAGACCCAGAGGAAGAGCCAGGCGACCGCGTTGAACACCGGGTTCGGGCTCATGCGCATGACCGCGAGCAGGATGCCGCCGACGACGCCGATGATCATGCCTAGCAGCGTGATCGCGAGCGTGTGCAGGCCGGCGATGGCGATGCGGGTGTCAAAGAGGTACTGGAAGTAGGTGTCCCACCCGTAGGCGTCGTTACGCGCGGCGCCGATGATGAACCAGGCGACGAGCGCGACCAGGATCGCGGCGAGCACCCAGCGGCCGGGGTGGCGAAGCGGCTTCGCCTCGATGCGCTCCGGCTTGCTCCGCCGGCTGTATACCTTGTTGCTCATCTGGTGTTACCCCAGCCCTTCTATCGGTTGTTCGTTCAGGAGTGCGTGTTCGAGCAGCCCACTATCGACGTTCCACTGCTCCAGGATGCGGGCGTATTCCCCAGTGTCGATCAGGTGCTGCATGGCCAGCGCCATGACGGGGCCCAGCTCCGAGTCCTTCGGTACGGCGATTCCGTACGGCGCCGCGTCAAACATCTCGCCGACGAGTTCGAGGTCGCCGCCCGAGCGCTCCACAGCCCACGCGGTGACGGGGGAGTCTGCGCTGTACGCGTCCGCGCGGCCGACGAGCGCGGCCAGCGCAGCGTTATCGGCGGTGTCGAAGGAGAGGACGGTGATCGGCTCCTTGCCCGCCTCGACGCAGGCGTCGGACTTGGGGCGCACGTCGTCGGTTTCGGAGACGGTCGTGCGCTGCACAGAAACGGTGAGCCCGCAGGCGTCGTTGGGGTCGACGGCGCTGTCAGTCTGCCGCGCCCACTGGATGCCGGCGTACAGGAAGTCGACGAAGTCGAACGATTCGCGACGCTCCGGGTTGTCAGTGAATCCAGATATGCCGGCATCGAGGCTGCCGGCTTGCACCGCGGGGAGGATCATGGAGAAGTCCATGTCTTGCGGGTCGTATTCCAGGCCCATCACGCCCGCGAGCGCGCGTCCGATGTCCATCTCGAACCCGATGAGTTCGCCCTCGGAGTTCTTAAACTCAAACGGGGCGAACGGCGGGTTGGCACCGATGGAAAGCTTGCCGTCCGCGGCGACCTGCTCAGGCACAAGGGCCGCGATCTCGGGGACTTCTTCCGGGACGATCGGCTCCCAGCCATCGGGCGTACCGTCCTCGGTGTTAGTCACGCAGCCGGTCAGCAGGGTCGCTGCGGCGAGGCAGGCCCCGAGGACGCCTGCCCGGCGTGCGGTGAATGTTGCGTGCATGGAACTTCCAGAAGCGTAGAAATATACTGTGCACTGTATATTACTCGCAACGGTGTCGGCGGGGAAGTCGCCATGCCGTGCGGCGTAGCTACTGCTGCGCCATGCGGATGCCGCGCATCACCAGCTCCACGAGCTGGCCGATCACCAGCAGGCCCAGCATGACCGGGATGACGGACGACGCAGCGCGGCTCGACCCCGCGGAGCTCTGCGCGAAGTCACCGGTAAAAAAGCCGGACGACATCATCGACGAGCCCTGCACCTCCTGCTTCGCCAGCTCCCACGGGTTCGCGGTATCCGGCACCGACGAGTTCTTCGCCCACGCCTGCACGACGTCCTTGCCGTCGCCCTCCTCCATGTCCTTGGTCCAATCCAGGAACATCTCGGAGCTCGACACCTTCTTCACCGGGTTCTTGTCCGGATCCAGGTGCATGGGATCCTTCTCTTCGTCGTAGTCCAGCGGCTTCAGGCCGGGCGCGGGGTCGCCGGGCTTGTTGCCCTTGGGGCGAGTGCTTGACGACGCCCCATCGCCCCCGTTCTCTCCCGCCTCCGCAGCGGCGGCGGCCGGGACGAGGGGGCTGAACTGGACAGTGGATACAGCGAGTGCGGCAGCGATGGTGCCGGCAAGAATGGTCTGGCGCATGCGAACATCCTAACCAAGCGGGTGGACCATTGTCCCATCGGCGAGGCACGCGGAAAACCCTTAACCAGTATTAGACGCAATATGTAGGCCCGCGGTTCCCTTCTGCGGATGTTTTGGGAGTCTTCTCACAAGTGCTTGTTTGCGCTGGTCACAGGCCCGTATGGTGCTGGGTATGGATGTGATTGCAGACCTTGTGGCCCACGACCGCGCCGGCGTTGACTACGTCGCCGCGGCCGCTGACAAGTCTGCAAATACGCTTATCGACGCCGGCGTCGCCCCCGACCGCGCCGCCCAGCTAGTCGTTGCCGCCCGCATGTTGTACGCGCCGACGTCGCACTCGCGCTACCAGGCCCGGGCGGTGGCAGGGGCTCGTGAGTGCGGGCATCGGGTGGATACGTTGGCCTATATTGCGCGTGCGTCGCGCTCGATTACAGATGCGACGAACCGGTGGCGGTTTATTGAAACGCTGTGTGCCACCAGTGGTGATTTGGCGTGTGTGCGCCGTGTTGCTGGGCAGTTGAAGCGGGAGTTGTGCCCGGCGCCTGCGCGCACGCCTGGGGTGCGGGTGCGCCAGCATGGTGATGGGATGGCCACGTTGAAGGTCACTGGTCCCTCGCTTGCGGTGCAGGGGTTGTTTGATGCGGCGAAAGATGATGTGGTCGGCTGGTTGTCTGATGAGTGTCCGCGGGCGGAGTATGTGGTGCGGGTGACTGCGAATTTGGACCTGGGGGAGTATGTGAAGGTCATCGCGGGGGCGGGTGATGACGTCCAGGTGCGGTTTGACAATGGTGTGGTGGTCTCCGGTGCGGCGTTTGTGCGGATGCGTTTGGCTGAGTTGGGGTCGGTGATTTTGGTGGGGGCGGCTGATGGGCCGGTGAATGCGTATGACGTGCGGTTTGCGCATCGGAAGCATCGGGAGATGATGTTGGCGGATTCGCTTACGTGTACGTGGAAGGATTGTGATGTGCCGGCGTCACAGTGCGATGCGCATCATATGGTGGAGCATCAGCATGGGGGTGAGACTGAGGTGGGGAATTTGGGGTGGTTGTGTCGGTATCACAATTATCAGGCCGGTCGGCCGTCGCGTGGGCGGACGCAGCGTCGTGGTGGGCGGATTGTGTGGGTCTCGCCGTCGGGTCGGGTCACGCCGACTGGGGTGGATCACGCCGCGCGGGCGCCGTTTCGTACCCCGGACCCGCCGGATGATGGGTAGCGTGCCGTCGCTTTCGTGTTAGCGCCAGTGCCCCTGGCGCCAACACGCATGCGCTGGGGCGGTGGCGTCGTTAAGCGAGGCGACCCAGGTTGCGCTTGCCCACGAGCAGGATTGCGAGGGAGAGGACCAGCGACGCCGCGCCGAACCAGTACGGGACGCCCGCACCGAGGGCAGCGGCGAGCGGGCCGGACACCGCGGGGGCGATGGCGCCGCCGAGGAAGCGCAGTCCGGAGTACGTAGAGGAGGCGACGTTGCGGGGGAGGTGGGTGGCTTCCATGACGGCCTCGGTGAGCACGGTGTTGAAGACGCCGATGAAGATGCCGGCGATGATGACCAGGGTGACGACCGCCGTGAGGTGCAGCGCGGCGAAACCGAGGCAGGCGAGCAAAACGCCGAAGCCGCCGAGGATCAGGTGCAGCACGGGGAAGAGGCCGAGCCATTGTACGAGGCGGGGTGCGAGGAACACCGAGGAGATGGCGAGCGTGAGGCCCCAGCCGAAGAAGACGAATCCAAGCTCGATGGCGCCGAAGTCCTTGCCTGCGAGCGAGGCGGCCTCCTCGATTGGGTACGGGGAGTACGCCAGAAGCGTGAAGAAGCCGAAGTTGTAGAAGAACGCGACCAGGCCGAGCGTGAGCAGTGCCGGTTCCTTGAGCGCGACGAAGCCTGCGCTGAATTCGACGGGGGCGGGATTGTTGGACTTGCGCTTGAGGAGCGTCGCGATTGCGAGAAAGCCGATGGCCATGAGGGCGGCGGTGCCGTAGAAGGGGGCTCGCCAAGAGATCTCGCCGAGGAGTCCACCGGCTAGCGGGCCGACGGCGAGGCCGATGCCCATCGCCGCTTCGTAGAGGATGATGGCTTGGCCGGCGCTGCCTGCGGCGGCGCCCACGATCGCCGCGAGCGCGGTGGAGATGAACAGGGCGTTGCCCAAGCCCCAGCCGGCGCGGAACCCGATGATGGCGTCGACGGAGCCGGCGGCGCCGCACAGAAACGCGAAGGCGACGATGAGTGCGAGGCCAATCAAGAGTGTGACCTTGACTCCGATTCGCGAGGAGATGAAGGCGCTGAAAAACATTGCGAGTGCCGTGATGAGCAGGTAGCTGGTGAACAGCAGCATCGTCTGCGTGGGGGACGCGTCGAGTTCGCGGCTGATTGCAGGCAGAATCGGATCGACCAAGCCGATGCCCATAAACGAGACCGTGCAGGCGAACGCGAGGGCCCACACAGCGATTGGTTGCTTCAGCATTGAATGCGGTTCGGCGTCTTCCAAACCAGCGTTGGACATGAAAACCTCCTTGTTTTTGGGCATGACAAATGTGGTGGGGTCGACTGGATTGCCGACCTCGGTAAGTAGGAATGCAGATGCGCTAGCGCTTCTCGGAGAGTTCCTCGGTGATCTGCTGGAGCAGTTCGGAGGCGCGGTGAAGCACGGCGATGTCGTCGTCGCTCAGCGTGTCCAGCACAGGCAGAATCTGGGCGGCGGAGTCGTTGCGGTACTTCAGGAGAATGTCGCGGCCCTTGTCGGTGATCATGAGGTCCGCGGCGCGCGCGTCTTCGGGCGAGGGGTGGCGGGTGATGAAGCCGCCGTCGACAAGCTTCTTGATTGCCTGACTCATGGACGGCTGTGTGATACCCTCACGACGTGCGAGTTCTCCGACGCGAAGTCCGGGCTCGCGATTGAGTGCGGACATCGCGCGCAGCGAGACGTACGAGAGTTGTACCGGCGTTGCTTGATATGCGGTCCGTGCGAAGCGGCTGCTGGCCCACACGAGGCTGTTGGCGAGCTGTGTTTGTTCGTCAATCTGCATAGCGTAAATATATACTGTGCCTATGTAAGTTGCAATCCGGGCCCACGCCAGGGTGATCTACCCCTGCGGAGGCCTACAACGCTTTACCCAAAGCGCACCCCCGACCAGACATCAAGGCTCATGACTACCGCCTGCGAACCGACAAAGTCGCCAAAAACGGCAAAACAACACTGCGATGGGGCGGCCAACTCAGACGCCTCTACATCGGACGCCGATGGGCCGGAGAACCCATCACCATCATGTGCGTAGACAACACCGCAGACATCAAAATCACGGCCACGGGGCAACACATAGCCCACTACACATTGACACCGGACAAGATCTACTACAACCAAAAAGACAACGAACTCAACCCCAACCCGGGCAACAAAAATTAAAGAAGCCCCGAGACATAACCGGAACGATGTCTCGAGACTTCACAGCGTGCCCCAGGTGAGACTCGAACTCACACTGGACGGGTTTTGAATCCGTTGCCTCTGCCAATTGGGCTACTGGGGCTCGCGGAAAAGTGTAGCGGATGTGCGCGAGGATCTGGAAATTGCGTGGCGTGGGCGGTCGCTAGACTGGTGCACCGTGACTGATCAAAAACGCCTCCTGCTCATCGACGGCCACTCCATGGCCTTCCGCGCCTTCTACGCCCTGCCGGCGGAGAACTTCTCCACCACGGGCGGGCAGCACACGAACGCGGTGTACGGCTTCCTCTCCATGTTTGCCAACATCCTCGCCGACGAGGCCCCGACGCACGTCGCGGTCGCCTTTGACGTCGGCCGCAAGACGTTCCGCACGGAGCGCTTCCCGGAGTACAAGGCGCAGCGCGAGTCGGCGCCGCCGGAGTTCAAGGGCCAAGTCCCGATCATCGAGGACGTGCTGCACACTCTGGGGATTGTCACGCTGTCGAAGGAGAACTTCGAGGCCGACGATATTGTCGCAACGCTGGTCACCCAGGCGCGCGGCGACTACGAAATCGTCATCGTCACCGGTGACCGCGACTATTTGCAGCTTGTCGACGCCCACACGACCATCCTCTACCCAACCCGCGGCGTCTCCACGCTCACCCGGTTCACCCCGGAAGAGGTGGAGAACAAGTACGGCCTCACGCCTGAGCAGTACCCGGACTACGCGGCGCTGCGCGGAGACCCGTCGGACAACCTGCCGAGCGTGCCGAAGGTGGGCGAGAAGACGGCGACGAAGTGGATCGTGAAGTACGGCTCGCTCGCGGAGCTCATCGCCCACGCCGACGAGATCAAGGGCGTGGCCGGGAACAACTTCCGCGAACGCATCGAGCAGGTGCAGCTCAACCGCGAGCTCACCCAGATGGTCACGGACGTCGAGCTGCCGGTCGGCCCGGACGAGCTGGCGCTGACAACCGCGGACGTGGGGGAGGTCTCCAAGGCGTTCGATGACCTGGAGTTCGGCGCCAACCTGCGCGAGCGCGTGCTCAAGGCCGTGCCGACCGAGGGCGATGCGGCTGAGCAACAGGCGCCGGTGGAGCTCGCGGATGTCGAGATTGCGGACGAGCCGCTGGACTCCTGGCTCGAGGCCCGCCGCGGGGAGGGGCTCGCCGTGTACCTGGCTGGTTCCGCGGTGCCGGCGGGTGGTGATGTGACGGGGCTGGGGATCGTCGATAAGCAAAGGCACGGCATCCAGCGAGACACTGCCGAGCTTTCCCCGGCCGAGGACGCGGCGCTCAAAGCCTGGCTGGAGTCGGAGGACCCGAAGTACCTCCACGACGCGAAGGGCGCGTACCACATGCTGCGCGGGCGCGAGATCGAGCTGTGCGGGATCGCGCACGACACGGCGATCGCGGCCTACCTGCTGCGGCCCGGCCAGCGCACGTACGGCCTCGAGGATGTCTACCAGCGCCACCTGCAGCGCCAGCTCACCGTGGGCGGGGACCAGTTGAGTCTGCTCGAGGACACCTCGCTTATCGACGCCGCCGCGGCCGTCCTCGAACTCGCCGAGGAACTCACCACGCAGCTGCGCGACATCGCGGAGTACGAGCTCTACGCGGACCTGGAACTCCCGTTGGTGCCAGTCCTCGCCGAGATGGAGCACACCGGCATCGCCGTGGACCGCGACGTGCTCGAGGCGCAGCGCAAGGACTTCGCCGACAAGGTCACCCAGGTGGAGGAGAAGGCGCGCGAGCTTGTCGACGAGCCCGAGCTCAACCTGTCCAGCCCGAAGCAGCTCTCCGTGGTGCTCTTTGACAAGCTCGAGCTGCCGAAGACGAAGAAGACGAAGACGGGGTACTCGACGGCGGCGTCGGAAATCGAGGCGCTGGCGGAGAAGCACCCGCACGAGTTCCTTGACTACCTGCTGCTGCACCGCGAGTACCAAAAGATGAAGTCCACCATCGAGGGCCTCATCAAGGCGGTCGGCGACGACGGCCGGATCCACACGACGTTCAAGCAGACGGTGGCGTCGACAGGCAGGCTCAGCTCCGCGGACCCGAACCTGCAAAACATCCCGGTGCGGACAGACGCGGGCCGCGAAATCCGCTCCGCCTTCAGGGTCGGCGAGGGCTACGAATGCCTGCTGACGGCCGACTACTCGCAGATTGAAATGCGCGTGATGGCGCACCTGTCGCGCGACGAGGGCCTTATCGAGGCGTACAAGGAGGGGGAGGACCTCCACAACTTCGTGGGCTCGCGCGTCTTCGACGTGCCGATCGACCAGGTCACGCCCGAGTTGCGCCGTCGCGTGAAGGCGATGAGCTACGGCCTGGTGTACGGGCTGTCGGCCTACGGGCTGTCGAACCAGCTGGGCATCTCAGCGGGCGAAGCGAAGCAGATCATGGAGAGCTACTTCGAGCGCTTCGGCGGTGTGAAGCGCTACCTGGATGAGGTGGTCGAGCAGGCGCGGCGCGACGGCTACACCTCAACCCTGTTCGGCCGCCGCCGCTACCTGCCTGAGCTGAACAGTGATAACCGGGTCGCGCGCGAGAACGCGGAGCGCGCGGCGCTCAACGCGCCGATCCAAGGGACGGCTGCGGACATCATTAAGGTTGCGATGGTCCGCGTCGACAGGGCGCTCGCGGGCTACCAGTCGCGAGTGCTGCTCCAGGTGCACGACGAACTTGTCGTCGAGGTTGCCGCGGGTGAGCTCGACGAGGTGCGCGGGATCGTCGAGCGAGAAATGGATGGGGCGATCTCGCTGCTGGTGCCGCTCGAGGTTTCCGCCGGCACGGGCACGAACTGGAACGAGGCGGCGCACTAAACGCACGGAAAATCGCGGGGTGAGCCGTCTCCGTGCAGTTCACCCCGCGCCTTTCGCGCTCAGCTGCGGGCAGAGCCGCCGCTGAGGGACGAGGAGGCGGGCACCAGGGCCGTTAATCTCGTGCCCGCCTCTCGCGCAGCATTCCGGGGAATGCTGCATCCCCCTTCCCCCCGATCGCGTGGCGAACCCCCTCCACCACGCTGTGCTTCCCTTTTCACTTAAACCCCCTGTGAGCGGGGAAGGGTTTTCGATGTTTTTCCCGCCTCAGTGGTCTTCCCTTACCAGAGGGGCGAGCTTCGAAAACCAAGAGCGAGTTTAACATGTTGTGAGCGAATTGCCGGGTTCGCCTTACGTGAAACTCAGGTATGAAGAAGCATTTATATTTTATGACGAGTCTCACGATGTGGAAATATCTTGACCTGCAAGTTGGCTGTGTATAGGTCGATTTTCTCGGAAAAGCGGTAAATGGTCATCTCACTTCAAGGAGCGGTGCAAGTGCCCCTATATGGGGGTGTTGGGTTCGGGGAGAAGCTGAGAGTGTGGGAAGTGAAGCTTAGACCGCCTGGGTAGCGAAGATGGCTGTGCCCGGGAAGAGCGCGCCGCGCTCCGGTGACCACTGCCTCCAGGTTTTTGTGAGGGTGGGCGGCCAGGTTGGCTCGGTGACGTCGACAAGCGGCAGTCCCGCTGTACGGAGGGCGCGGACCCAGTCGCCGAACGTGCGGTGGTATTCCGCGTAGGTCAATCGGCCCTCGGCGTCGCGCTCCTCGTAAGCGCGGTCGAAGTAGCTGATCTCGGCGGTGGTGGAGACGGGGTCGTCGGGGAAGACCCAGCGCATGGGGTGCGTGACGCTGAAGACGAAGCGTGCGCCGGGGCGCAGGACGCGGCGGATCTCGGAGAGGGCCACGTCGAGGTCGGCGACGAACGGCAGCGCGCCGAAGGCGGAGAATGCGACGTCGAAGGCGGCGTCGCGGTACGGGAGGGCGAGCACGTCCGCTTGTGCGAGGGGGAGTCCGGTGGGCGCGCGGCGCAACATGCCCGCGGAAATGTCGAATCCGGTGACAAAACCGGTGCCTTGCTCGGGGCGAGCAAGCCACGCGCTGCACGGGGCGGAGCCGCACCCGATCTCCAGCACGCTGCGCCCGGCGAGGTCGCCGAGGAGGCGTGCCTCCGACTCGTGGAGCATCTCCGGGCACCAGTAGAAACTTGACAGGTACGCCGCGTGATCGGCGTGGTAGCGTGCCGCGTCATCGTCCCAGAATTGGCGGTTTGCCGCGGAGGGGGTGACGGTGGCGTCGATAAGCGAATGATCGGAATTGTGCATGACGGATATTATTTGCTTAAGCAGGTGAAACGGACTACCCTTGCAGGGGCGCATCGACGTATCGGGGCGACACCGGCCGTAATAGGAGGGCCTGGGTCGATCCTCGCGCGAGATCTTTCCCACGTCAAGCCCCCCATTGGAATTTGAACTGGGTGGAGAGATGCGCCCCTGTCCAATTTCGATCTCCTATTCATTTCGGAGCACATATACTTATGCGCACTACTAACGCACCCCAGGTTGCTATCAATGACATCGGTGGCCCTGAGGAATTTCTCGCTGCAGTCGACGCCACCATCAAGTACTTCAACGACGGTGACATCGTCAGTGGCAAGGTTGTCAAGGTTGACCACGACGAGGTCCTCCTTGACATCGGCTACAAGACCGAAGGTGTCATCCCGACCCGCGAGCTGTCCATCAAGCACGACGTCGACCCGGACGAGGTTGTCGAGGTCGGCGACGAGATCGACGCGCTTGTCCTGACCAAGGAGGACAAGGAAGGTCGCCTGATTCTGTCCAAGAAGCGCGCTCAGTACGAGCGTGCTTGGGGCACCATCGAGGAGCTGCAGAACAACGACCAGCCGGTTACCGGTACGGTCATCGAGGTTGTCAAGGGCGGCCTCATCCTGGACATCGGCCTGCGCGGCTTCCTGCCGGCATCGCTGGTTGAGATGCGTCGCGTCCGCGACCTGGAGCCGTACATCGGCCAGGAGCTCGAGGCGAAGATCATCGAGCTGGACAAGCACCGCAACAACGTCGTGCTGTCCCGCCGCGCCTACCTGGAGGAGACCCAGTCCGCGGTCCGCTCCGACTTCCTGCACCAGCTGCAGAAGGGCCAGGTCCGCAAGGGCGTCGTGTCCTCCATCGTCAACTTCGGCGCCTTCGTCGATCTTGGCGGCGTCGACGGCCTGGTCCACGTGTCCGAGCTGTCCTGGAAGCACATCGACCACCCGTCCGAGGTTGTCACCGTGGGCGACGAGGTCACCGTCGAGGTGCTCGACGTGGACCTGGACCGCGAGCGCGTGTCCCTGTCCCTGAAGGCAACCCAGGAGGATCCGTGGCGCGTGTTCGCACGCACCCACGCCGTGGGCCAGATCGTCCCGGGCAAGGTCACCAAGCTCGTCCCGTTCGGTGCGTTCGTTCGCGTCGACGAGGGCATCGAGGGCCTCGTCCACATCTCCGAGCTGGCTCAGCGCCACGTCGAGGTGCCGGACCAGGTTGTCAACGTGGGCGAAGAGGTCATGGTCAAGGTCATCGACATCGACCTGGACCGTCGCCGCATCTCCCTGTCCCTCAAGCAGGCTGACGAGGACTTCACCGAGGAGTTCGATCCGTCCCGCTACGGCATGGCCGACTCCTACGACGAGCAGGGCAACTACATCTTCCCGGAGGGCTTCGACCCGGAGACCAACGAGTGGATGGAAGGCTACGACGAGGCTCGCCAGGAGTGGGAGGCACGCTACGCCGAGGCAGAGCGTCGCCACCAGGCGCACGCCGGCCAGGTGGAGCGTCACCGCGCCGCAGCCGCAGAGGCCGCCGACCAGGCAGCAGACCAGGCAAACTACTCTTCCGACTCCAACGCTGCAGCTCCGGCAGCGGAGCCGGCAGAGTCGTCCATGGGCTCCCTGGCTTCGGATGAGCAGCTCGCCGCACTGCGCGACAAGCTCACCGGCAATTAAATCCTCCATGTGAGGTCGCACGGCGGCCCGCACCCAGTCGCTTATCGACGGGGCGCGGGCCGCTTTGCTCTATCATCGGTGCCCATGTACATGATCGGATTGACCGGCGGCATCGGCAGCGGCAAGTCCACGGTCGCGGCGCTTATGCGCCAGCGTGGCTTTCCCGTCGTTGACGCCGACCAGGTGGCCCGCGACAACATGGAACCCGGCTCGCCCGTCCTCGCCGCAGTGGCGGAGGAATTCGGCGCCGACCTGCTCGGGCCGGACGGCGCGCTGGACCGGGCGGAACTGGCCCGCCGCGCATTCGCCTCGGAGGAGGCGACACAGCGACTCAACGCCATCACCCACCCAGCGATCCGTGCGGAATCCGCCCGCAGGTTCGCCGCGCTGGAGGCCGCTGGGGAGCGGGCAGCGGTATACGACATGCCGCTGCTCGTGGAGCTCGGCATGGACCAGGACATGGACATGACCGTCGTGGTCGACGTGAATCCGGAGGAACGCGTGCGGCGCCTGGTGGCGCACCGCGGGCTGGACGAGGCCGACGCGCGCAACCGCATCGCGCGGCAAATCCCGGAAGTCGAGCGCCGCGCAGCGGCAGACGTGGTGCTGGATAATAACGGCACGGAGGACAAACTTGCACAGCAGGTAGACACGTTGGCAAACCGGATTACCAACATATTGCTTGACGTTTAAGTATTGTTCGCTTTACGGAAAGCAACCTGCAACCAGCCGGTCTTAAGCTAACTGGCCATGGGAACGTGGAACTATGGGCCGTTTGATAATGACCACGCGCGCGACGCCGTGCGTCAGCTTGCCAATGGCACGTTCCGCATGGATAAGTTCCGCTTCGCCTGCCGCGAGCTGCCCCTTGATTCGGGCCAGGCCGAGGTCGTCGTCGCCCTCGTTGCCGTGATGAACGGCAACCTGCCCTCCGAAGAGTTCCACGAGGCTCTGGCGTTTGAATTTTCGTTCCGCGACCGACGCTGGCTGGAGCACCAGGTCCGTGAGCTGATGTCCTCGCCCGACTCCGACTTGTACGAGCAATGGCTCGACGCCGGCGAGCTCGAGCAGTGGCTGGCGGCGACGCGCCGCGCCACGGGGTTTACGGGTTTCGCCGGCGCGTAGCCATTGCGTCGCCGGCGCCTAGCCGGCGAGCGGCCCCGCTAGAGGTCCGCGCAGAACTCCCAGAGCAGCTCGGCCGCGCGCGCGAGGTTACGCAGGAACTTCTCGGGCCGTTCCGCGGTGTCCGCGTTGAAGGACACGCAGTACTCGGTGGCCTTCGGCAGCGGCGTGTAGGCCACGCCGAAGCCCTCGGGCAGCGTCGGCGCGAAGGCGTACCGCACGATCTGGTCCGCGCCGCCGATCGAGGTGGTTGAGAGGAAGTCCTGGCGCGCCGCGATGGTGGTCTCGTCGGTGAAGAACTCCGCCGGGGGCAACCGTTCGTCGAGGCGCTCGAGCATCTGAATGTGGCGGTCAAACCCGTTACCGGACTTGCAACGCTTCACCCACGCGCGGTGGGCGTCGACAGCGGCCACGAGCTGCTCCTGGGTGGCATCGCCGTCCACCAGGTGGCGGGCGAAGGCGACGGCCTCGGGGGTCGCCGCGCGTAGGCACTCGGTGCGGCCGGCGCGGAACTCGCGCATGTCAACGGCCTCGTACACCGCACGCACGCGGCCGTAGGTGAGCTGCTGCGCGATGGACAGGATGAGCTGTGCGCTCGCGTCGCGGCTGAACTTCAACGGTAGGTCGTCCGGTTGGTTGATGTCTACGGCGACGATCTCGGCGGTGTACGGTTGCGCGTCGTCGCCGGTGATGTTGGTGTACGAGCGCACCTCGCGCGCAATGTCTGAGATGTTGCTGTCTAACTCCCAGCGCAGCTCCTGCGGGGCACGCGCGGTCATCGACGCGGACTCGGTGACGTCGGCGTCGTGCATCCGCGTAAGCGCCGTGACCAGTGTCGCCCCGTCCTGGCAGCTGTGCTCGACGTGGACTGCGGTCCACGGGCTGTCCACCCCGAACTGGTAGCTCAGCGGCTTGTAGGTCCAAGCGCCGCGCGGGCGGAACGTCAGGTCCGCCAGGAGCGCGGCGTCGCTGCAGCCCGCGGCCTCCACGAGGTCCACGGTGAACAACAGGTCGCGGAGGCGCGCGTAGGTGCCGGGGTTCTGCGTGAAGAGGCCCGAGAGGGCGTCGCCAAGCGGGCCGGACCCGATCAGCGACGCAGCGTTGAAGTCTGCGTTGAAGTCGGCGGCCTCATCGGTGGACAGCAGCTCGTCGAACGCTGAGGAGAGTTGGTCAAGCGGCGCGACGTTGCCGTCGGCGTCGCTGATCGGCAGGGCGAAGAGGCGACCGCGCACGAACACGCCGATTTCCCGATCCGCGGCGTCGCGATCGCATACAGTGACGCCGTCCACGTCGACGTTCGGGTGGCGGACGCCGCCGTTGTAGACAAACCACTGGTTCATGGTGATGCGGTTGCCGCGCGCGTCTACGTCTTCGGGAACCTGCTGCGCCGCGGCCTGCAGGTGCACAGTGGCGATGCGTTGCACGGCGCTGGCAACCCGGCTCGTACCTGTGCCGTCCCCGAAGGGCGCGAGCTGGAACCCAACGTTCGTGCTCAGCTGCAGTGGCTCCCGGTTTTCCAGGTACCCCTCGTACCACTCGTCGTGCAGCCAGTTCGTGCCTTCCTTCTCGCGGGCGGCGGCACGGTCGCGCAGGGTGGCGTCGAGAAGCGGCCCATCGCCCTGCGCGAAATCCTCGATGACGCGAGTGGCTTGGGCGAGATCCTCCTCGCTGAGTACCGCGGAGAGCGCGGTGCGGTATGCCCCGAGTGTCTGCCCGAGCGGCGGCAGGGGCAGCGGCTTGAGGTCGGCGGTGGCGGGGTGGACTGGCAAGGAGTGCACGGCGGCTCGCTTCCTAGGCTGGGGTCAGATCATCCACCAGCCTAGCGGGCCGCTACAGCGAGGGGACGTCCGCGAGCAGGTGCTTGGTGTAGTCGTGCTGCGGGTTCTCCAGGACCTCGTCGACGGTGCCGGCATCCACGATCACGCCCTTGTTCAGCACCGCGATCCGCGTGGCCACGTGGCGGGCAAGCGCGATGTTGTGGGTGACAAAGAGCATGGACAGGCCCCGCTCGCGGCGCAGCTTGGCCAGCAGGCGCAGGATGGAGGCCTGCACGGAAACGTCGAGCGCGGAGGTCACCTCGTCGCACACGAGCACGGACGGGGCGTTGACCAGGGCGCGGCCGATCGCCGCGCGCTGGCGCTCGCCGCCGGAGAGGTCGCCGGGCCGGCGGTCGTAGAAGCTGGGGTCGAGCTGCACGGCCTCGAGTACCTCGTACACCACGTCGCGCTGCTCGCGCTTGGGCAGGCGCTTCGACAGCTGCATCGGCACGCTCAGCGACTCGCCGATCGTGCGCCGCGGGTTCAGCGAGGAGAACGGGGACTGGAAAATGTACTGCACCGCCTGGCGCTGGTCCAGCGTGCGCTTGCGGCTACCGTGCGCGAGTTCCTCGCCCCCGAGCGCGACCGTGCCGGTGTACCCGGGATTCAGCCCCGCGATGGAGCGCGCGAGGGTGGTTTTGCCCGACCCGGACTCGCCGAGCAGCAGGATCGAGTCGCCCTCGTTGAGCTCGAGGTCGATGCCGTGGAGCACCTTGTTGTCGCCGTAGGACATCTCCAGGTTGCGGACCTGCAGGAGCGGGGCCGGGCCCTTGCTTATCGACGCCCCCGCGCCACCCTTGTCCGCGCCGCTCGCCTCGCGCCCGGCGAGGTTCTTCTTCCCCGCGAGGTCCGGGATGGAGGCGAGCAGCCGCTGGGTGTAGCGGTGCTGCGGGGAGTACAGGACCGATTGGACGGGGCCTTCCTCCACGATGTCGCCGCGGAGCATGACGATGACGCGGTCGACCAGCTCCGCGACGACGGCGAGGTCGTGCGTGATGTAGAGCGAGGCGACGGCGTGGCGGACGGTCATCTCGCGGATCGTTTCCAACACGTGCGCCTGGGTCGAGACGTCGAGGCCGGTGGTGGGCTCGTCGAGGACGAGCACGTCGGGGTGCATCGCGAACGCCATCGCGATGCCGACGCGCTGCTGCTGGCCGCCGGAGAGCTGGTGGGGCCAGCGCGCGAGGTACGCGTCGTCGTCCGGCAGGTCGACGTCCCGCATGACTTCGCGGACGCGCGCGGCGGCGTCCCCGTCGTAGTTGTGCTGGTCCAGCACCTCGGAGATCTGCTCGCCGATCCGCATGGTGGGGTTGAGGCTCAGCGCGGGGTCCTGGGGCACGTAGGCGACGCGGGCGCCGCGCAGCTGGCGCAAGCCGTCCTCGCCGAGGCCGAGGACGTCGACGGTGTCGCCGTTGCGGGTGTGGAGGGTGACGGTGCCGTCGGTAAGCGAAAGCCCCTCGCGGCAGTGACCGAGCGCGGCGAGACCCGCCGTGGTCTTGCCGGAGCCGGACTCGCCGACCAGGCCGACGATCTCGCCGCGGTGCAGGTCGAAGTCGATGCCGTGCAGGATTTCGGTGCCGTCGTTGGCGCGGATGCGCAGGTCGCGGACGCTCAGTACGGTGCCGGCGGCGTCGGTGGGGGTGGTGATCGCGGTGGTCATCGTTGGGCCTCCTCGGACTCGGTGGCGGTAGGTGCGTCGTGGCGGATGGGCTCGTTCTTCGGCTTCCGCGCGGCGTCGAGCTGCTCGGGCGTGGGGCGCGCGGGCATGGCGGTGGACGCGGTGGCGCGCGCGGTGGCGTCGGCAAGCATGTTGGTGCCGATGGTGAGCAGCGCGATGGCCGCGACCGGCAAAATGACGCCCCAGGGCTGGAGCGAGAGTGCGATGCGGTTCTCGTTGATCATCAAGCCCCAGTCCGCGGCGGGCGGTTGGATGCCTAGACCGAGGAAGGACAGCGAGGCGATGGAGCCGATGGAGTAGGTGAGTCGCAGGCCGGCTTCGACGGCGAGGGGGCCGGTGATGTTGGGCAGGATCTCGCGGAGAAGGATGCGCCAGTGCGGCATGGAGTACATCTGGGCGGCGCGGATGTAGTCCTCGTTGGTCACCGACATTGTGGACGCGCGGGCGACGCGGGCGATGCGTGGCGCGTGGGTGAGCCCGATCACCAGCACGAGGACGGTGGCGGAGGGTCCGAAGATGACGATCGCCAGCATGGCGAAGATGAGCTGCGGGAAGGCGAGCACGACGTCGTTGATGCGCATGAGGACCGCGTCGACCCAACCGCCCGCGTAGCCGGCGACCATGCCGATGAGCGTGCCGACGAGCATGCCGAGCGCGGTGGCCAAAAACGCGGTGACTAGCAGGACCAAGCCGCCGGCGATGAACCGGGAGAAGACCGAACGGCCGAGGTTGTCGGTGCCGAATGTGCCCTCGCCGGTGAACGGCAGCCCGAGGAACTCGGTGGTGGAGTAGCCGGTGAGCTGCTCCGCGAAGAGGTAGCCGATGACGGTGCACACGACGATGAGGGAGGTGAGGACGAGCCCGACCTTGCCCTCGGGGATTGCCCAGATGCGGGCGAGCACCGGCGCGGGCTTGGACGCGGATTCCTTGAGCGTCTCGAACTCGTCAGCGGGCTCGTTGCCTGCGGTGCTGTGGGCACCGGTGGTATTCGGTGTGGTCATTGCTAGCTCCTCAGTTTCGGGTTGGCCGTAATGCTGACGATGTCCGCGATGAGGTTCACCACAACGTAGACGGCGGCGATCAGGAGGGACACGGCTTGCACGACTTGGACGTCGCGGTAATTCACGGCGTCAATGAGCGCGACGCCCAAGCCGGGGTAGCGGAACAGGTACTCTACGACGACGATGCCGCCGGCGAGCCACGCAAGCTGGATGGCCACCACCTGCGCGATCGGCCCGACCGCGTGTGGCAGCGCGTGGCGGAAGATGACGCGCCGCTCGGGCACGCCCTTCAGACGCGCCATCTCGACGTAGCCGGAGTCCAGCGTTTCCACCATCGTCGCGCGGGTCATGCGCGCGATGTACGGGCTGACCACCAGCGCGAGCGTGATCGTGGGCAGGATGAGCTGGGACGGGAATTCCCAGACGTGGCTGCCGGGCGGGGACATCGTGACCGCCGGGAGCACCTTGAACACGGAGGTGGCAAACAGCGTGATCAGCGCGATACCGATGACAAACTCCGGCATGGCGGCGAGGATCAGCGTCACCCACGTGATCGCCTGGTCGCGCTTGGTGCCGCGCCACCAGGCGGCGTAGATGCCAACCAGGATGCCAACTGGGATGGCCACGACGGCCGCGAGCACCATGAGCACGAGCGAGTTGGCCAGCGGCTCGCCGAGCAAGTCCGCGACCGGGCCGCCGGTGGACGTCGAGGTCCCCAGGTCCCCGGTGAAGATGCCGCCGAGCCACATGAAGTAGCGCTGCAGCGGGGGCTTGTCCAGGTTCATCTCGGCCTCCAGCGCGGCGATGCGCTCTGGCGTGGCTTGCTGGCCGAGGATCGCCGTGGCTGGGGAGCCCGGCAGCAGCAGCGTGGCGCAGAAGATGATGATGGACACGGCGATGAGGATGAAGATGCTCACCGCGAGTCGGCGCAGAATGAATTTGCCCATGATGTTATGCCTCCGCGAGCCAGATTTTGTGGAACATTGCTTGCGACAGCGGCACACCGCTCGGGTGCGGCGTGAGCCCGACCACGTAGTTGTGGTACGCGTCGACCTGGTTGGCAAAGCCCCAGATGATGTAGCCGCCTTCGTCGTAAAGCTCTTGCTGTAGTTCTCGGATGCGTGCCTCGCGCTCGGGCTTATCGACGATCGCGCGCGCCTCATGCACCCGCTGAGTGAAGTCTTCGCGCACCCAATGCGTCTCGTTGAACGGGGAGTCCGCCGTGGCACACTGGTTGACCTGCTGAAGGAAGTTGCGCGTGTACCAGAACGACTGCGCGAGCGGGTATTCCAGGTAGTTTCCGGACGCGTAGAACGTGGAGGAATCCACCTGCTGGATGTTGACGGTGATGCCTGCCTCGCGGGCCTGCTCGGCGAAGACCTGGGCGGTGCGCACGGCGCCAGACTGGATCTCGGAGGTGACCAGGTCCACCTCGATGCCATCCGGGTAACCGGCCTCCGCGAGCAGCTCCTTCGCCTTCTGCACGTCCTGTTCTCGCTGCGGGAAGTCCCGGGGGTAGGCCTCGTCGTAGAGCGCGAACATGTCGTTGCCCAGCTGGCCCTGGCCGGAGTAGACCTGGTCGACCATCTGCTGCCGGTTCACCGCGAGGCGCATCGCCTGACGCACGCGGACGTCGTCGAACGGGGCGACGTCGACGCGCATGGTCAGCGGCAGCCACATGCCGGTTTCAGAGATGAGCGTGCTCAGGCGCGGGTCTTCATCGATGACGCGGGCGAGCGCGTGGTTGAGGCTGCCGATCGCATCCACCTGGGAAGACAGCAGCGCGTTGAGCATGGCGTCCTCCTCTTGGAAGTCGATGATGCGCACCGCGTCCAGGTGCGCGGGGCCGGCCCAGTAGTTGTCGTTGCGCACGAGTGTGGTGGACTGGCCCGCCGTAAAGTCCTCGAGCGTGAACGGGCCGGCGCCGATTGGATGTTCCGGGTCGTAGTCTTCGGGGACGATGCCCATCTGATACTCCGCGAGCGAATCGACCAACGCGGCGTCCGCGACCGCGAGCCGAATGAGCAGCCGCCGGTTGTCCAGCACCTCCATGCTGTCGATGTGGGAGATCGAGGCCGCGCCGGACTTCGGGTCCTGCGGGTCGCGGATGCGGTCGTAGGAGAACATGACGTCCTCGGGCCGGACGGGGCGGCCGTCGGAGAACTGCGCGCCCTCGCGCAGCGTGATCGTCCATTCGGTGGCGTCCGCGTTCGGCTCGATCGCCTCCGCGAGGCGGTACTCCAGGTTGTAGTCGTCGTCGCGGCGCGCCAGCGCGTCGTACAAATTGATCACGCGCGCGGCGTCGCTCGTACTGGTGGGCACGTGCGCGTCCACGGTATCCGTGGACGAGCCGCCGACGAGTCCGATGCGCAGCGTGCCGCCCTGCTTGGGTGGGCCGGAGGTATCAATGTCGTCGACGGGTGCGGTGGAACAGGATGCGAGCGCGAGCGTCGCGCCTCCCATCACCGTGGCCTGCAGCAGCTGCCTGCGGCTCAATTGCAACATGTCGTTCACACCTTGCTTTCGTGTGCTTGGGAATCTCGGGCGGGGGCAACGTCTGGGGGCGAGCTTGCTGGCTCGCGGCCTGCGCCGCCGCTATCGCTGTGCGTGATCCAGCCGCGGATGCTGCCGGTGACCACCGCGTGGACGTCGGCCGGGCTGAGGTCGCCCGCGAGCATTCGGATCCCCAGGCCGTCGATGAGCGCGGTCAGCGCCGTGACCATGGTCTGGGGGTCCCCGGCCCGGAAGGTGCCGTTGTCTATGCCCTCTTGCACGACAGGCAGGAGTTCCCGCTGCCAGCGCGAGTACGCGATCTCGGTGGCGTCGTGCGCATCGGTGAAAATGGCGGAGGAGGACCAGAACTGCGCCCAGGTTGCCCATTCGCGATGCGCCTCCGGGGAGCCGTCGAGTTGGACGGCGAAGAGCGCGTTGAGCCGGTCGACCGGGTCTGCGACCGCGTGCGCTGACGCCCGGCGCGCAATGCCCTGCAGCGAACAGGCATCCAAGGTAGCCAGGAAGATCTCGTTCTTGGTGGGGAAGTAGTAGTGCACGGCGGAGGCGGACATGCCCGCGGCGGCGGCGATGTCGGCCACGGTCACTGGCTGGTACCCGTGCGCCGCAAACAGCGGCCACGCGGCGCTGACAATGGCGTGCCGGCGGCTTGATCGCGCCTGGTCGCGCCGTGCCTGGTCGCGCCGTGCGTCGTGCTGGCGCGGTGGGCGTGGCTCGCCGTGGACGGCGAGCTCCCGGGCGGGGACGCCGGTGAGGTCGGCCAGGAGGGCCAGCTCCGTTGCGGTGAAGCGCCGCACCCCGGAGAGGGACTTTGAGAGTTTGCTCGCGTCAATGCCCAAGTGCTGAGCGACGTCGCGCTGCCGCAAGCCGGAGGCGGCGATGGCGGCGCGCGCCGCGTCATATGGGTGGGCTGGAGTCATAACAATGACCGTATAAATAGCTGGAAGGAGTCGCAACTCCCTGACGCGGAGTCAGGGAATCGTTCGCAATTACGCCCTATCCGGGGGCAACGCGGCGTGCACCTGGCGGAACACTTCGTCGCCGTGGAGATAGATGCCGTCGTGCTGGTACGTCGGGTGCGTGGTGACGGACAGGTTGGGAATCTGCGCCGCCTGGGCGCGGGCGTAGTCAAAGGGGACGAAAAGGTCGTCCTCGTAGAGCAGGACGGCGGCGGGTGTGTCGTTCGCGCGCAGCGCGTCGGCGTCCACGCTGGGGCGCTGGCCGGTGCGTTGCGCAATACCCTCCACCGCCTTGCGGAACGGGCGGAGCGCAGGGTCCTGGTCGAAGTGGAACGGGAAGAAGGCGTTGCCCAGCAGATAGAAGGGAGCGTCGCTCCGCGGGTCCGCGTGGACCGAAAACCCTTCGGCCTCCTCGTACGTCCGGGCGCCGGGCCAGTTGGTGGGACGCGGGGTCAGGCCGGCGAAAATCTGGTCGTGGACCACGGCCCATAGGGGGTTGGGCGCCAGGCTGAGCATCGCGCCCGCCGCAGCGAGGAAGTCGGTGCGCAGCCGCTTGTGCGCGCCGCGGTGGAACGGTGCTTCGAGCAGCATGGCAAGCGTGTCCGCACCAGTTTCCTCGCCGAGCCGCACGCCCACGAAGCGGAAGCGCTCCGGGGTGAGCCGCTCGCCGGTGGGCAGAAACTCCTCGGTGTCCGCCAGGTGCGCGCACACCTCCCGGACACGCCCTTCGGCCCACGGCACCGCGGCGTAGAAGCGCTCGACGCGTTGGGCCATGAGCGCCACCGACTGGCGGTTGAACTCCTCCGGCGTGGTCCCGAACGGCGGGACCACGCCAGTCATCATCGCGCGCCCAATGCCCTCCGGAAAGTAGGAGAGGTAGGCGCCGACACAGATCCCGCCAAATGAGTTGCCCAGGATGTCCCAGGTGTCAAAGCCAAGGTGGCGGCGCAGGTCCTCGGCGTCGGCGGCGATGTCGGGTGGGCGGAGGCGGGAGAGATGCGCGGCGTCGAGAAGCGTGCACTGCGTCGCATCGATCCTGGTGGAACGGCCGGTGCCTCGCTCGTCGATGAGGAAGACGCGGTAGTGCTTGAGTGCCTCGGGGATCCACCCCATGAGCATGCGCGGGCCGGGGTTGCCGGGGCCGCCCTGGAAGTAGGCGAGGGGCGGCGCGTCGGGGTCGGTGTACAGCTCGCGCGCGAAGAGCTCGAGGGTGCCTAGCGACGCGTCAGTGCGGTCCCAGGGGACGCGGATGACGTGCTCGCGGATCTGGAAACCGTGGGGGATCAGCGTAGAAAGCATGTGCCTCATTCTGGCACGGCGGCAGCGGAGCAGTTGGGGAGCGGCGAGTATGCTGACAGCCATGGCTTTCGCTGCAGAACACCCAGTCCTTGCGCACTCCGAGTTCCGCCCCGTCGGCGAGATTGAGCGGCGCGAAAAGCCGTTTGAGGTGGTCTCCGAGTTCGAACCGTCCGGCGACCAGCCCGCCGCGATCGCGGAGCTGGACGAGCGGCTGCGCCGCGGCGAGGAGGACGTCGTGCTCATGGGCGCCACGGGCACAGGTAAGTCCGCGACGGCGGCGTGGCTGATTGAGCAGCAGCAGCGGCCCACGCTGGTGATGGCGCCGAACAAGACGCTGGCCGCGCAGCTGGCAAACGAGCTGCGGCAGCTACTGCCCAACAACGCCGTCGAGTATTTCGTCTCCTACTACGACTACTACCAGCCGGAGGCGTACATCGCGCAGACCGATACCTACATTGAGAAGGACTCGTCCATCAATGATGACGTGGAGCGCTTGCGCCACTCCGCAACCTCCGCGCTGCTGAGCCGCCGCGACGTGGTCGTCGTCTCCTCCGTGTCCTGCATCTACGGCCTGGGCACTCCGCAGTCCTACCTGGACCGCTCGATCGTGCTGCGCGTGGACGAGGAGGTCGAGCGCGACCGGTTCCTGCGTCTGCTCGTGGACGTCCAATACGAGCGCAACGACATCGACTTCAAGCGCGGCACCTTCCGCGTCAAGGGCGACACCGTCGACATCATCCCCGCCTACGAGGAGGTCGCCGTGCGCGTCGAGTTCTTCGGCGACGAGGTCGACTCGCTCTACTACATCCACCCGCTCACGGGCGACGTACTCAGCCAGGAGGACGAGGTGCGCATCTTCCCGGCCACCCACTACGTGGCCACCGAGGAACGCATGGAAAAGGCGATCCAGGCGATCAAGGAGGAGCTCGCCGACCGGCTCGAGGAACTGGAGAGCAAGGGCAAGCTCCTCGAGGCGCAGCGCCTGCGGATGCGCACCGAGTACGACCTGGAGATGATCCAGCAGGTGGGGTTCTGCTCCGGTATTGAGAACTACTCGCGGCACATGGACGGCCGCGGCCCCGGCTCCGCGCCGGCCACGCTCATTGACTACTTCCCGGAGGACTTCCTCACCATCATTGATGAGTCCCACGTGACCGTGCCCCAGATCGGCGGCATGTTTGAGGGCGACATGTCGCGCAAGCGAAACCTCGTGGAGTTCGGGTTCCGCCTGCCCAGTGCCGTCGATAATCGGCCCCTGACCTTCGACGAGTTCGAGGCGCGCGTAGGGCAGACCGTGTACATGTCGGCGACCCCGGGCGACTACGAGCTCGAGGCCGCGCAGGGCGAGTACGTCGAGCAGGTGATCCGCCCGACCGGACTGGTGGACCCGAAGGTGACCGTCAAGCCGACGAAGGGGCAGATCGACGACCTCATCGACGAGGTGCGCCAGCGCGTGGACAAACAGGAGCGCGTGCTCGTGACCACGCTGACCAAGCGCATGGCCGAGGACCTCACCGACTACCTGCTCGACCACGGCATCAAGGTGCGCTACCTGCACTCCGACATTGATACGCTGCAGCGCGTCGAGTTACTGCGCCAGCTCCGGCTTGGCGAGTTCGACGTGCTCGTGGGCATCAACCTCCTGCGCGAGGGCCTCGACCTGCCCGAGGTCTCGCTCGTGGCCATTCTGGACGCGGACAAGGAGGGCTTCCTGCGCTCCACGAAGTCGCTCATTCAGACCATCGGCCGCGCGGCCCGCAACGTCTCCGGCGAGGTCATCATGTACGCCGACACAATCACCGAATCCATGCAGGAGGCGATCGATGAGACCGAGCGCCGCCGCGAGAAGCAGCTGGCCTACAACAAGGAGCACGGCATCGACCCGCAGCCGCTGCGCAAGAAGATCGCCGACATCCTCGACCAGGTCTACGAAAACGGCGATGCCGAGGAACAGGCGAGCCTGAGCTCGGATGCAGCGGTGGCAGAGAAGCCGGACGTGACCACCATGGCCTCCGACGAGGTGCAGAAGCTTATTGACGATCTGACGAAGCAGATGGGCGACGCGGCCCGCGAGCTGAAGTTTGAGCTCGCCGGCCGACTCCGCGATGAGATTGCAGATCTGCGCAAGGAACTCCGTGGTATGAAAGACACAGGAAACTAGAACGAGAAAGGGCGCAATACCCATCATGCACACTTACACATCCATCGCCGTGGGCACCGACGGTTCGCCGACCTCCCTGGTGGCCGTCCGCGCCGCAGCCAGCCTGGCCCGCGTGTACGACGCCCAGCTCACCGTGATCTGCGCGCACTACACCGCGTCCGGTTCCATGCTGAACTCCACGAACGCCGAGCTGAGCAAGATCGACATCGTGACCGAGACCGGTGCCCAGGAGATCCTGACCCGCGCCCGCGCGATCGCGGAGGAGGAGCAGGCCCCGAAGGTCAACGTCGTGTCCAAGGCAGGCCAGCCGGCGAACGTGCTGCTTGAGTCCGTCTCGGAGTACGAGGTCGACCTGCTCGTGGTGGGCAATAAGGGGATGCGCTCGCTGGCTGGCCGGGTATTTGGCAACATCCCCGGGAGCGTGGCAAAGAAGGCTCCGGTGGACGTTATGCTGGTAGATACCAGGGCCGAGGGGCATAACTAACCTCCCCGGAGCACCCGGAGTACCATGTCCACAGATTCCTAAACTCGATGAAAGGTCACCCAGACACTATGGCTGAGTACTACAACACCATCGTCGTCGGCTCCGACGGCTCCAAGTCCTCCCTCCTCGCTGTGGAGCGCGCGGCACGGATGGCAGCGGCCTTCGGGGCAACGCTGGTCATCGGCACGGCGTACTACCGCACCGAAGAGGACGCCTCCAAGGCCTTGCGCCAGGACTCGGTGACGATTCTGGGCGACGAGCAGGCGCTGAAGAACCTCGAGGAGGCCGCTGAGCACGCTCGCTCCTTCGGCGTCGAGGATGTGCAGACCGCGACCCGCCCGGGCACCCCGGTCGAGGCGCTCATGGCGATCGTGAACGACAACAAGGCTGAGCTGCTGGTCGTGGGCAACCGCGGCATCAACTCGCTGACCGGCCGCCTGCTGGGCTCCGTGCCGGCTGACGTTGCCCGTCAGTCCGACTGCGACGTGATGATCGTCCACACCGTCAAGTAACGGTGACCCCGCCGCGCTGCGCGGCGGGGCGCTGACGGTGGCGCTTAGCCGATCACCGTCAGGCTCTGAGTCGCTCGCGTAGCGGCAACGTAGAGGTCTTGCCACCCCTGTGGCGAGGCCTCTACTACTTTGTCCGGATCGACCACGATGACGTGGTCAAACTCCAACCCCTTCATCTGCGCCACGTTGGCGGCATCGATGACGGCAACGGTGCGCTGCTCCTGCGCATCCCCCTGGTGCAGCTCCACGCGCACCCACTCCGGGTCGGTCCCGGCAGGCAGGCGGCGCACCGGAACACCGGTCTCGCGGATGGCTACCGACGCCTGCGCCTCCGGGTCGATCTGCGCCAGGACGTCGCCCGCGTACTCCATGATTTCCGCGGGGGTGCGGTAGTTTACCGTGAGCTCGTGGGTGACAAACCGCTCGCCGACGAACGGCGCGAGTGACGCGGCCCAGTCGTCCGTGCCGGCGGGCGCCGACGTCTGCGCGGGGTCGCCCACCAGCGTCATCCACCTTGACGGGCACCGGCGGAACACCATTCGCCACTCCATGGGGGAGAGCTCCTGCGCTTCGTCGACGATCACGTGGCCGTAGGCCCAGGTGTGATCCGCCCGCGCGCGCTGCGCGGTGGAGCGGATGTCGGTGACGCGCTGGCGGCTTGCCAGGGTCTCCGCGTCGATGACGTCGGCAGCGGAAAGGATTTCCGCTTCGAACTGGTCGTCGTCGTTGTCCGTGGACTCGGAGGACGCGAGCACGTCAAGGGCGTCGGCGGCCTCCTCGACCTGCTGGCGCCACTGCGCGTCCTCCTTCGCGCGCTGGTCCTCGGGCGCGACGACGCCGATGAGGACGGACAGCTCGTCGATAAGCGCGGTGTCCGACGCGAAGAACCCCGAACCCGGCGCGCGGTAGAGCGCGTCTTGGGTGTAGGCGTCGTAGTCCCCGGCGACCTTTGCGATGCGCGCGCGGTCCGTGAGCGTGACGTCGAGGACCTCGGCGGGGTCGAGCTCCGGGAAGTGCTCGTCCACCAGCGCGATCACCTGCGGGTCGTCGGCGAGGTCGTCGTGCAGCTGGTCCACGTCCGCGGCGGAGAGGAGGTTGCGGCCGCCGAGCGGGTCCGCGCCGATCTTCTCCGCCAGGGCCTCCGCGAGCGACTGCGTGAGGTGCTCGGCGAAGTACTCGCGGGCCTGGTTGTGCGGTTTGCGCGAACGCCGGGCGCGGGTGCGTGCCGCCTTCACCATCGCCGGGGTGGCCTCGATGTCGACGGAGTCGATCTTCAAGGTGACGGGGCGCTCGGGCACCGTCTCAAAGGCCTGCACGGCGCGCTTGAGCACCGTGACCATCTCCTCCGAGCCCTTGACCTCGCGCGCAGCCAACGGCTCCGCGTCACGCGCCGGCGTGAACCCGGGGACGAGGTCCTCGATGGTGGACAGGACGACGCCGGTTTCGCCCAACTCGGGCAGGACGCGGGAGATGTACTCCAGAAACGTCGGGTTCGGGCCGATGATGAGCACGCCGGTGCGCGAAAGCTGCTCGCGCCAGGTGTACAGCAGGTAAGCCACGCGGTGCAGCGCGACTGCGGTCTTACCGGTGCCGGGGCCACCCTGGACGACCATGACGCCGCGAGTGGCGTCGCGGATGATCTCGTCCTGCTCGCGCTGGATCGTCTCCACGATGGACTGCATGTGGCCGGTGCGCGCGGTGTTCATGGCGCGGCGCAGCGCGGCCTCGGAACCGACGTTGCCGCCGTCGGTCGCTGACTCTGCGGCACCAGGCTGGTCGGCGTCGGTGCTGTCTCCAGACAGGACCTCGTCATCCACCGCCGTCACCTTGCGGCCGCGCATGCGGATGTTGCGGCGCTGTT
Organism: Corynebacterium gottingense; assembly: GCF_002285125.1. Taxonomy (NCBI): domain Bacteria; kingdom Bacillati; phylum Actinomycetota; class Actinomycetes; order Mycobacteriales; family Corynebacteriaceae; genus Corynebacterium; species Corynebacterium gottingense. Next base: position 26,174 of record NZ_NSGN01000002.1, on the reverse strand, counting down.
CAACGCCCTCGGGGTGCGCCGTGGTTGCCAGGTAAAACGGCCGCGCCAGTGGCGCGCGCCAGTCCAGCAGGAGGGTGCGGTAGTTGTCCGCGCGATCGTCCATCCCCATGCGACCGATGTAACGCCGCTCGAGCCCAGGACGCCCCGGGACCGGATTCTCCACGTCCGTGTCGGCGACGTCGATGCGGCCGAAGACCAGCCCCACCTCGGCGATGTTGAGTGCATCGAGTTTGGCGTTGAGCCCGTGGTACTCCGTTTCGCGGCGCACGAGTGCGTCCGAGTCCGGGTTGTCTGGGTCGACGTCGCGCTGCACCGCAGCCAGCTTCTCTTGGGCTGCGGTGACCTCCGCATCCAGGTGCCGGAAGAGCTCATCGACGTAAGCCTGCTCGGATGCGATGTGTTGGGGATTTCTCACCCGCGTGTACCTCCTCACGATTCTCCGCGGTCAAACCGCGCCGTGTAAGCAACAAACGGCCCCGCCGCCCGGATTATTCCGGGGTGGCGGGGCCGCGGTGCGCGAAAGCGGGGGATTAGCCCAGCTTCTTCTGCAGCTTCTTCACCGACTTCTTGGCGCGCTTCTCGGCCTTTTTCGCCTTGCGCTTCCACTTCAGCTTCTGAATCCAAGACGGGTCAGCGTCGAGCTTGTCAAACGCAGCCTGCAGCTTATCGACGGAACCCTGTGCCTTCTTTTCCAGCTTCGCATGGTTCTTCTTCACCTTGTGCTTTGCGGAGAGCTTCTCCAGGGTGCTCGGGCGAAGGTCATCGATGGAGCCCTGCAGGTCGCCGACAATGCCGTGGACCTTGCGCTTGGCCTGGAACTGCTCGAGCTTGGACGGGGTAGCCTGCTCGATCAGCTTCTCCGCGTCGAAGTCCTTGTACGCGTCCTGCGCGCGGTCGGAGGTCTCAGCGAGGAACTTCGAGGTCTGCTTCTTTGCGTCCTCGAACCAGTCGCCGGCTACCTCGGTGGCGTGGGAAGCAGCCTTCTTCCAGTCGTCCTTGTTGTCATCGACGTAGCTGGTGACCTGGCTGGTGACCTGGTCGGTGGTGTCGGACAACCAGTCGCTGGCCTTGCTCATGGTCTTCTCGGTCTCGGACTGAGTGGGCAGCGCCTGCTGGACGTTCTTGCGCGCAACCTTTGCGGCATTCTGCGCGCGCCACTGCAGGCCCGGCTTGCCGGCCGTGTCGACGGTGGCCAGCAGGACGCCGCCTGCGAGTGCGACATCGGTCAGCGCGCCGGTGCGGCGGCGGGCCTTGTCGTCCGCATCATCTGCCTCCCAGAACGCGTTGCGCCCGATCAGGGACGGGACGGTGGAGAGGGCGAGCAGGGACGCGGAGGTGCGCGGCATCTTGCCGATGGCGAAGAGGCTACCGGCACCGGCCTTGACGCCACCCACGATCTGGGCGGCGGTCTCCGGGTCCTTCGGCAGGAAGCTGCGGTACTGACGCGGCAGTACGGAGCGCACCTTCTTCAGTGCGGAGTCCGCAGCGTCCTTGTGCGACGCCGGGTTCAGCGCGGTCTCAACGCCGTCAATGATGTAAACGGACGCCAACATCGGGCGAGCGATCTTACGGATCATCTTGCAAACCAGTCCTTTTCATTTGATCGTGGTTTATTCAGGTTCATGCTGGAGCCCACAGCGGGACTCTTCTGGGCACAACTGTACTTACGTTCCGGTCTCATCGGGGAAACTCGGTGAAAAACGCTCGGCTACCAGCGACGCTGCCACCACTCATCCAGGTGGGGTCGTTCCTCGCCCAGCGTCGTCGGCTTCCCGTGGCCTGGGCGGACGATGGTGTCGTCCGCGTAGGCGTCGAACAGCTTGGTTTTCACCTCGTTGAAGAGGCGGACAAAATCGCCCTCGGAGGCCGTCTTGCCCAGGCCACCGGGGAAGAGGGAGTCGCCGACGAAGAGGTTCGTCGCGCCGTCGATCTCCGCCGCGAGCGCCGCGCCGCCGGGGGTGTGGCCGCGCAGGATCATGACGGGGAACTGCTGGCCGTCGAACTCGAGGGTGTCGCCGTCCTTGAGCTCGCGGTCCACCGGCGCCGGCAGTGCGGGCGCGTCCAGGAACGGCGCCCAGTGCGTCGCGCCGGTCGCTTCGAGGACCTCCTTGAGCGCGCGGACGTGGTCGTGGTGGCGGTGCGTGGTGAGCACGTCGGTGATCTCCACGCCCGCGTCGCTGGCGAGGGAGAGGAGTGCGGCGGGGTCGGCGGCGGCGTCGATAAGCAGCCCCTTGCCCTGGGAAGCGATGAGGTAGCAGTTGTTGTCCATCTCGGAGACGGAAATCTGGTGCAATGAAAGCGTCATGGCGCCCCAGCGTAGCCGGGCGGGAATAGCTCGGGGGTGGCCCGAGTTGGTAGTTTCTAGGACTGAACCCCACAGAGAACCGCTAGGGAAGGGACGTGGTGACGTGGCCGAATGGCTGACCGTGCGCGGCGCGCGCGAACACAACCTCAAGGGCGTCGACATTTCGCTACCGCGAGACAAGATGGCCGTGTTTACCGGGCTCTCCGGCTCGGGCAAGTCTTCCCTGGCGTTCGACACGATCTTTGCGGAAGGCCAGCGCCGGTACGTGGAGTCCCTGTCCTCGTACGCCCGCATGTTTCTGGGGCAGATGGACAAGCCGGACGTGGATTACATCGACGGGCTCAGCCCCGCGGTGTCCATCGACCAAAAGTCCACGAACCGCAACCCACGCTCGACCGTGGGCACGATCACGGAAATCTATGACTACCTGCGTCTGCTGTACTCGCGCGCGGGGACGCCACACTGCCCGGTGTGCGACGCGGTGATCCAGCGGCAGACGCCGCAGCAGATCGTCGACCAGGTCCTTGAGTACGAGGAGCGCACGAAGTTCCAGGTGCTCGCGCCGATCGTGCGCAAGCGCAAGGGCGAGTTCCAGGACCTGTTCGCAGACCTGGCCTCCCAGGGCTATTCCCGCGTGAACGTGGACGGAGAGACCTACCAACTCTCCGAGCCGCCGAAGCTGGAAAAGCAGATCAAGCACACGATCGACGTCGTCGTGGACCGCCTGCAGGTGAAGGAGAGCCAAAAGCAGCGCCTCACCGACTCCGTCGAGACCGCGCTGAAGCTTGCCGACGGGCTCGTCGGGTTCGACTTCGTCGGCCTGGACGCGGACGACCCGGATCGCGTGCAGATCTTCTCGGAGAAGATGGCCTGCCCGAACGGACACAAGCTGGACGTGGAGGAGTACGAGCCCCGCGCATTCTCGTTCAACTCCCCGTTCGGCGCGTGCCCGGCCTGCGACGGCCTGGGGATGCGCAAGGAGATTGACACCGACCTGGTCATCCCGGACCCGGACGCCCCCGCGGTCGACGCGTTCCAGCCGTGGAACTCGAGCCCGAACAAGAAGTACTTCGTGCGGCTCATCGAGGCGCTGGCCAAGGAAGAAGGCTTCGACGCGCACGTCCCGTTCTCCTCGCTGACCAAGACGCAGCAGAAGCACCTGGTCAACGGTTCGAAGACCAAGGTGAGCGTGCGGTATAAGAACCGCTACGGCAGGCAGCGCTCCTTCAGCGCCGCGTACGAAGGCGTGATCGGCTACCTGGAGCGGAAGCTCGAGCAGGCGGAGACGGACACGCAGAAGGAGCGCCTGCTCGCTTACACCCGCGAGGTCCCGTGCCCGACGTGTAAGGGGGCGCGCCTGAAGCCGGAGATCCTGGCGGTGCGCTTGGACTCCACGACGCACGGCGAGCGCTCGATTGCCGGGCTGACCGAGCTGTCCATCGAGGACGCGTCGGAATACCTGGACCACCTGGTGCTGGGGTACCGCGAGGAGATGATCGCCGGTGCCGTGCTGCGCGAGATCCAGGCAAGGCTCCACTTCCTGCTGGACGTGGGCCTGAACTACCTCACGCTGTCGCGTTCCGCCGGGACGCTCTCCGGCGGCGAGGCGCAGCGTATCCGCCTGGCCACGCAGATCGGCTCGGGACTTGCTGGCGTGCTGTACGTGCTGGATGAGCCCTCCATCGGCCTGCACCAGCGCGACAACAACAGGCTCATCGCCACGCTGAAGAAGCTGCGTGACCTTGGCAACACACTCGTGGTGGTGGAGCACGACGAGGACACGATCCGCGAGGCGGACTGGCTCATCGACATCGGCCCGCGCGCCGGTGAGTACGGCGGCGAGGTGGTCTACCAGGGCGAGCCCGACGGACTCGTCGAGGCGGAAGGCTCGCTCACCGGCGACTACATCGCCGGCCGCAAGAAGATCGAGGTGCCTGCGCAGCGGCGACCGCTGGATAAGGACCGGAAGATCAAGGTGGTCGGGGCCCGCGAGAACAACCTGAATAACGTCAGCGTGGAGATTCCGCTCGGCCTGCTCGTCGCGGTGACGGGCGTGTCCGGCTCCGGCAAGTCCACCCTGGTCAACGAGATCCTGGCCAAGACTCTGCAGAACGAACTGAACGGCGCCCGCCAGGTTCCCGGCCGCGTCAAGCGCGTGGAGGGGCTGGACTCGTTGGACAAGCTGGTCCAGGTAGATCAGAGCCCGATCGGGCGCACGCCGCGCTCGAACCCGGCGACGTACACGGGCGTGTTTGACAAGATTCGCAACCTTTTTGCCGAAACACAGGAGGCGAAGGTGCGCGGGTACAAGGCGGGCCGCTTCTCCTTCAACGTCAAGGGTGGCCGGTGCGAGGCCTGCCGCGGCGACGGCACCATCAAGATCGAGATGAACTTCCTGCCCGATGTGTACGTGCCCTGCGAGGTGTGTGGCGGCGCGCGCTACAACAGGGAGACCCTCGAGGTCCGCTACAAGGGGAAGACGATCGCGGAGGTGCTGGAGATGCCGATCTCCGAGGCCGCCGAGTTCTTCGAACCGATTTCTTCCATTCACCGGTACCTCGCCACGCTTGTCGACGTCGGCCTCGGCTACGTCCGCCTGGGACAGTCCGCGACGACCCTGTCCGGCGGCGAGGCGCAGCGTGTGAAGCTGGCAACCGAGCTACAAAAGCGATCCAACGGCCGCACCATCTACATCCTGGACGAGCCGACGACCGGCCTGCACTTCGAGGACATTCGCAAGCTGATGCTCGTGCTCAACGGCCTGGTGGAGAAGGGCAACACCGTCCTGGTTATCGAGCACAACCTCGACGTTGTAAAGTCCGCCGACTGGATCATCGACATGGGCCCGGAGGGCGGCTCCGGCGGCGGCACCGTGGTTGCGCAGGGAACGCCCGAGGACGTGGCAGCGGTGGAAGGTTCGTTTACGGGCGAGTACCTGCAAAAGGTCCTGCACTAGCTGCCGGGGCGGGGTGCGGAGAATCGAAATAGCCCGTCTCGGCGTGCGATTTGGTGTCTCTCGCAACGGCTGCTAGCATATGCACCACTACCGCCCAGTGCTCCTGATTCAGGTGTACGGGCCGCAAGTGGAGTTACTCCCACCCCACGCCGCGCAGCAGCGCAGGATACGGGTCAACGGTATGGCACACGCGAGACGTGTGTTGTGCTGAACGGATGAACTCCCGCTGGCGTAAACGCTAGCGGGTTTTTCGTGTGGGATGACGTCGCTTGGGGCTCGGTAGCGATCACATTGTCATTCTCGTCTTTAGGAGTTCTCATCAGCGCTGAAGCTCGGATCAACGAACGAATCCGCGTACCGGAAGTTCGCCTCGTCGGCCCGTCCGGCGAGCAGGTGGGCATTGTCCGCACGGATGATGCCCGCAAGTTGGCGTACGACGCGGACCTCGACCTGGTCGAGGTCGCGCCGAAGGCCAAGCCGCCCGTGGCCAAGATCATGGATTACGGCAAGTACAAGTACGAGCAGGATCAGAAGGCCCGCGAGGCTCGCAAGAACCAGCAGCAGACCGTGGTGAAGGAACAGAAGTTCCGCCCGAAGATCGATGAGCACGATTACCAGACGAAGAAGGGCAATGTCGAGCGCTTCCTGGAGAAGGGCAACAAGGTCAAGGTGACCATCATGTTCCGTGGCCGCGAGCAGTCGCGTCCGGAACTCGGCTACCGCCTCCTCGAGCGTCTTGCAGACGACATCGGTGAGCTGGGCGTGGTCGAGTCTCGTCCGAAGCAGGACGGTCGCAACATGACGATGGTCTTCGGGCCGGCTCGCAAGGGCAAGAAGTAGCACACATTTTCAACTCTGAAGGGCTTTTACCATGAAGCAGAAGACCCACAAGGGCACCGCAAAGCGCATCAAGGTCAACGGCAAGGGCAAGCTGCGCCGCGAGCAGGCCGGCAAGCGCCACCTCAACGAGTCGCTGTCCTCCAAGCGTCGCCGCAAGCTGTCCGGCACCACCGACGTCGCACGGGCAGATCAGAAGCGCATGAAGCGCCTTCTTGGCCGCGCATAGTTCAACCAGCGCCCCGTAACCAGCACAAATACCGAATAAGTAAAGGAAGTTTGACTCATGGCACGTGTGAAGCGTTCAGTCAACGCCAAGAAGAAGCGCCGCGCAATCCTCAAGTCCGCGAAGGGCTACCGCGGCCAGCGCTCCCGCCTGTACCGCAAGGCCAAGGAGCAGTGGCTGCACTCCCAGACCTACGCGTACCGCGACCGTCGTAAGCGCAAGGGTGAGTTCCGCAAGCTGTGGATCCAGCGCATCAACGCCGCTGCTCGTCTCAACGACATCACCTACAACCGCCTCATCCACGGCCTGAAGCTGGCCGAGGTCGAGGTCGACCGCAAGATCCTCGCCGAGCTTGCCGTCAACGACTTCGCTGCGTTCTCCGCGATCTGCGAGATTGCCAAGAACGCCCTCCCGGAGGACGTGAACGCTCCGAAGGCTGCGTAAGCACCCTTCGCTTATCGACGCCCACCTCACCCTCGCGCTTGCGAACGGGTCGGGGTGGGCGTTTCGCGTGCCCGGGCGTGTTCGGGTGCCTGAGTAAGGTGTGAGACATGACGAACCCCTATGACAACGGCAGCAACAACAACACCGGTGGACCCTACGGGAGCGGGTACCCCAGTGGACACGGCAATGGTGCAGATGACTGGTACTGGGACGAGCAGGGCGCGGCTGCCAACGAGTGGGCGCGCACCCGGCAGTTCTACGGCGGCAGACCCGGTAGCGCGAGCGCTCCCGCGCTGTCGGATCACTTCGAAACACTTCGCTCCTCAACCGCATCCGTGCAGCCTGTGAGGCAGCCCCGCGCATGGCCCCTTGCTGTCCTGCTGTGCCTTTTCTTTGGGCTTTTCGGTGTGCACAATTTTTACTTGGGGTACACCAAGCGGGGGCTTGTCCAATTGGGGCTCCACTTCTTCGGCTGGTTGACGACGTTCTTCTTGGTTGGCTTTGTCGTGTTGGGGGTGCTGGGGATCTGGGTGCTGTGCGACCTCGTCAGAATTTGCACGCGCAGCGGCTTCTACTCCACGGACGCGGACGGCGTGCCGTTGTTGCGGTAGCACGCCGGTAGAATCTAAGGCCATGAGCCTTGATTTCACGCAACCCTTTACTGAGCGCACCCCCCGAGTCGTCAACGCGGCGAAGCTGCACCGGGCGCAGGCCCGAAAGAAGGCGAACCGCTTCTTGGTGGAAGGCGCAAACTCAGTGGAGGCGGCCGTGGCGACGGGCGCGGCCACCGATCTTTTTGCCACAGAGCGTGCCGCAGACGAGTTCGCGGACATCATCACCACGGCGGACTACATGGACGTGTTCACCCACGCCATTACTGATCAGGCGGCGAAGCACATGTCTGATACGGTCCACACCACCGGGCTCTTCGCCGTGTGCAAGCCGTCGCTGTGGACTGTTGGAGCGGCGCTGCGCGGGACCCCAGAGTTCGTCGCCGTAGGAGTGGAAACGAACGACCCAGGCAACGCGGGCACCATCATCCGTATCGCCGATGCGACTGGCGCGGATGCCGTGATCTTTGCCGGAGAGACGGTGGACCCGGAATCTTCCAAGGTCGTGCGTTCCTCCGCCGGTTCGCTGTTCCACCTCCCCGTCGCACGCGAACGAAACATCAAGGACGTCCTGGGTCAGTTGCGCGCCAAAGGCTTGCAAATCGTCGCGACCGCCATGGACGGTGAAGTCTCCCTCGACGCAGCGGGGGAGGTGCTCGCGAAACCGACTGCGTGGCTCTTCGGCAACGAAGCGCACGGGCTCCCCGACGAGATCCTGGAACTGGCTGACCACCGGGTGGCAATTCCAATCAAGGGAAGCGCGGAGTCATTGAACCTCGCCACTGCTGCAGCAATGTGCATGTGGGAGTCCTCCAAGGTGCTCGGCCAGCATTAGGCGACGCGTCGGGCCGTGTGCGCCCTCGAAGTTGTCTCTGCAGGCGTCGGACAATTGATGTGTGCGCCCGGGTATGCTTGTGTGCGCTGAAATATCACCAGACAAGTGGAAGGGACGAGCGTGTCCGAGACCCCGGAGATTCAACTGACCGAGGAAGCGCTAGACAGCGCTGCCGCGGCGGCGATCGAAGCGTTTGAGAACGCGGCAGACTTGCCGGCGTTGGAAGAGGCGCATAGGCAGCATCTGGGGGAGAAGGCCTTTATCCCGCAGGCGCGGCGTGCCCTGGGCACCCTACCGAAGGACCAGCGCAAGGACGCTGGTCGGATGGTGAATATGGCGCGCGGGCGCGTCGAGAAGCGCTTTGCGCAGCTGCGCGAGCTGCGCGAGGCCGAATACCGTGCGCAGCAGCTCAAGGAAGAAGCGGTGGACGTCACGCTGCCGACAACTCGTGGGCAGGTCGGGGCGATGCACCCGATCACCACGCTGAGCGAGCAGATTGCGGACATTTTTGTCGGCATGGGCTGGGAAATCGCCGAGGGGCCGGAGGTTGAGGCGGAATACTTTAACTTCGACGCGCTCAACTTCATCCCGGATCACCCCGCGCGCACCCTGCAGGACACCTTCTACATTGGTGAGCCGGGCTCCAAGCAGGTCATGCGTACGCACACCTCGCCGGTGCAGGTGCGCTCCATGCTGGATCGTGACGTTCCGCTGTACATCGCGTGCCCGGGTCGCGTCTTCCGTACCGACGAGCTTGACGCCACGCACACCCCGGTGTTCCACCAGATTGAGGGCCTGGCCGTGGATAAGGGGCTGACCATGGCGCACCTTCGCGGCACCCTGGACCACCTGGCCAAGACGCTGTTCGGGCCGGCGGCGAAAACCCGCATGCGTACGAACTACTTCCCGTTCACGGAGCCGAGCGCTGAGGTGGACGTGTGGTTTGAAAACAAGAAGGGCGGCGCAGGTTGGATCGAGTGGGGCGGCTGCGGCATGGTCAACCCGAACGTGCTGCGCGCTGTCGGCGTGGATCCGGAAGAGTACCAGGGCTTTGCCTTCGGCATGGGCCTGGAGCGCACCCTGCAGTTCCGCAACGGGCTGACGGACATGCGCGACATGGTCGAGGGCGACGTGCGCTTCACCCTGCCGTTCGGCGTGCAGGCGTAAGCAGGCAATAGGAGAGAAGGGACAAGGACAACAATGCTGATTTCCAAGAACTGGATCACTCGCCTGCTGCGCAACGCGGGCAACGAGGGCTGGACCGTCACCGACGAGGAGCTGGACGCAGGCTTCGTCCGCGTGGGCTTCGAAACGGAGGGCTACGCGCCGATCGAGGAGACTACCGGCCCGCTCGTGCTGGGACGCGTCGCCGAGATTGAGAAGCTCACCGGGTTCAAGAAGCCGATCCGCTACTGCCAGGTCGACGTCGGCGACGCGAACGGCACCGGCGAGCTGCAGGGCATCATCTGCGGTGCGCGTAACTTCGCGCTCGGCGACTACGTCGTAGTGTCGCTGCCGGGCGCGGTCCTGCCGGGTGGCTTTGCCATCTCCGCGCGCAAGACCTACGACCACATCTCCAACGGCATGATGGCGTCCGCCGCGGAGCTCGGCATCACCACGAAGAGCGACGGCATCATCACCCTGCCCGAGGGTATGGGCAAGCCGGGCGATGATGCCCGCGAGATCCTCCAGCTCGATGACACGATCTTTGACGTCAACATCACCCCAGACCGTGGCTACGCGCTTTCCGCGCGCGGCCTGACCCGCGAGATCGCCTCCGCGTTCGACCTCACGTTCACCGATCCCGCCGCGGACCCGCAGGTCGCAGCCGTAGACACCTCGCAGGTCCCCGCAGTGCAGGGTTCGCTTATCGACGTCACCGTGGACGACTCCACCCGCGCTCGCCGCTTCGGGCTGGCCAAGGTCGAGGGCATTGACCCGGCAGCGAAGGCCCCGTTCTGGATGCAGCGCGAGCTCATGCTCTCCGGCATCCGCTCCGTCAACGCGGCGACTGACGTGACCAACTACGTCATGCTGCTCCTCGGCCAGCCGATGCACGCCTTTGACGCGGACAAGATCTCCGGCAACCTGCACGTGCGCAACGCGTCGGTGGGCGAGGAATTTGAGACGCTGGACCACACGAAGCGCACCCTGCTGGACTCCGACGTGGTCATCACCGACGACGCGGGCATCCAGTCCCTCGCGGGCGTGATGGGTGGCGTCACCTCTGAGATCTCGGACGAGACGGTAAACGTGTACTTCGAGGCCGCCAGCTGGGACGAGCTCACGGTGGCGAAGACGGCGCGCCACCACAAGCTGAGCTCGGAGGCGTCGCGCCGGTTCGAGCGTGGCGTCGACCCGGCCATCGTGGAGGTAGCCCTGGACGTTGCGTGCGCGCTGCTGACCAGCATCGCTGGCGGCGAGATCGCGTCCGGACGCACCCTCGTCGGCGCGGTCCCGCAGCGCGAGGCCATTGAACTGCCGGTGGCCGCGCCGTCCAAGCTCATCGGCGTCGAGTACGCCGAGGAGACGGTCGTGCGCCGCTTGGAGGAGGTCGGCTGCATCGTGGAAGCCGTGGAGAAGGCGGCCGAGGGCATCCTGGCTGTCACCCCGCCCACCTGGCGCGGCGACCTCACCGTCCCGGTCGAGCTGATCGAGGAAATCGTGCGCCTGGAAGGGCTGGACGACATCCCGTCTCTCCTGCCCACCCCGCGCGGTGGCCGCGGTCTGACTCCGGCGCAGCAGCGCCGCCGCGCCGTGACGCACGCGCTGGCCTACGCCGGTTACGCCGAGATTATCCCCACCCCGTTCATGGCAAACAGCACCTTCGACACCTGGGGCCTGGACGAGGAAGACCCGCGTCGCAACACCGTGAAGGTGCAGAACCCGCTGGATACTGACTACGGAGTGCTCGCCACGACGCTGCTGCCGGCGATGCTCGAGGCCGTAGGGAAGAACGTGGCACGCGGTCGCGCTGACATCGCGATGTACTCGGTGGCGCAAACGGCGTTCAAGCGCGCGGAAGCCTCGCCGCTGCCCAGCGTGGAAGCTCGCCCCGACGGGGCGACCATCTCGGGCATCCTGGATTCGGTGCCGCACCAGCCGCTGCATGTGGCAACCGTCGCGCTGGGCAACGCCGAGGAGGCAGGCCCGTTCGGCCAGGCTCGTGCCTACACCTGGGCAGACGCGCTCGAGTCGGCGCAGGTCGTGGCCCGCGCCGCAGGCGTTGAGCTCACGGTTGCCTCTGCGGAGTACCTGCCGTGGCACCCGGGCCGCTGCGCTGAGCTGCGCGTCGGCGCGACCGTCGTGGGGCACGCCGGCGAGCTTCACCCGCAGATTTTGGAGGCGCTCGAGCTGCCGCCGCGCGTGTGCGCGATGGAGCTCGACCTCTCCGCGCTGCCGTTTGCGGAGGTCCTCCCGGCCCCCATCCTTTCCGTCTACCCGGCGCTGCACCAGGACATCGCGCTCGTCGTCGACGAGGCAGTGCCGACCGAGGAGGTCCGCAGGGTCCTCGAAGAGGGGGCAGGTGAGCTGCTCGAGGGCGTCACGCTTTTCGACGTCTACCGCTCCGAACAGCTCGGCGAAGCCAAGAAGTCCCTGGCGTTTGGCCTGGTGTTCCGCGCACCGGACCGCACGCTCACCGAGGACGAGGCTTCCGAGGCCCGCCTCGCGGCGGCGGAGGCGGCCAAGGCCCGCTTCGGTGCCGAGATGCGTGGCTAAACCAAGAATGAATAATTTGCAGCCGACTGCATAAAAGCGTAGGGTGTCTGTATGACACTGAACGTAGCAGTCGCCGGGGCGACGGGGTACGCAGGCGGAGAAATCCTCCGCCTGCTCCTGCGCCACCCCCTGTACGAGTCGGGCGACCTCACTATCGGCGCACTGACCGGAAACTCCACGACGGGGCAGTCCGTCGCCGAGCTGATGCCACACCTGCCGCAGTTGGCGGATCGGGTCATCGAGCCGACCTCTGTGGAGGTGCTCGGCGGGCACGACGTCGTCTTCCTTGGGCTGCCGCACGGGGTCTCAGCCGAAATTGGCGCGAAGCTGCCGGACACAACGATCGTGATCGATTGCGCGGCGGATTTCCGTCTCCGTGATGCCGGCGCGTGGCAGCGCTACTACGGCTGCGCGCACGCGGGCAGCTGGCCCTACGGTATTCCGGAGATGCCCGGCCACCGTGACCAGCTGCGCGGCGCGACCCGCGTCGCCGTACCCGGCTGCTTCCCAACGGGTGCGACCCTCGCCGCCTACCCGGCCGTTGCAGCGGGGTTGGCGGTACCCGACCTCCGCGTTGTGGCTATCACCGGGGTCTCGGGCGGCGGCAAGAAAGCGTCCGTCGCCATGCTTGGCGCAGAGACGATGGGCTCGCTTAAGACGTACAAGACCGCAGGCGCGCACCGGCACACCCCGGAGATCGCGCAGAACATCGCCGAGGCCACGGATGAGGACGTCACCGTGAGCTTCACCCCGGTCCTGGCACCGCTCCCGCGCGGCATTCTCACCACCGTGACCATGCCGCTACGCAGCGGGATCGACGACGCCACCGCTCGCGCGGCGTACGAGTCGGCGTACGGCGACGAACCGTTCGTGCACGTCCTCCCGGAAGGCGCGCACCCGCAGACGCAGCACGTCGTGGGTGCAAATACGTGCCACGTTCAGGTTGAGGTCGACGAGGGAGCCGGAGTACTGCTCGCCACGTCCGCCATTGACAACCTGACTAAGGGCACCGGCGGCGCGGCAGTGCAGTGCATGAACCTCGCCCTCGGACTGGACGAGACGGCCGGCCTGCCACGACAGGGCGTCGCCCCCTAGCCCAGGCACACCTGGAAGATCATCCCTACAACGCCACCCGCGCGGCGACCTTTACACAGAAAGCGAGACACCATGGAAACCCCACACCCATCACCGAGTACCCACAATGCCGCCGAAGCGCCCCGACTGAGTGTGACCGCCCCGCAGGGGTTCCGCGCCGCGGCGACTGCGGCGGGCATCAAGCCGTCGGGGAAGTCGGACATGGCACTCGTGGTCAACGACGGCCCGAATGACGCGGCGGCCGCGGTGTTTACGCGCAATCGCGTGAAGGCGTCGCCGGTCAAGCTGTCGCAGGCGGCGCTGGCAGACGGCGCGCTGCGCGCAGTGCTGTACAACTCCGGGAACGCAAACGCGTGCAACGGCGCGCAGGGCGACGCGGACGCGCGCGAGTCCCAGGCGCTCGCCGCAGCGGCGCTCGGTGTCGAGCCCTCGGAGGTGGCCGTGTGCTCGACCGGGCTGATTGGGGAGCTGCTGGACATGGGGAAGGTGCGTGGTGGCGTCGAAAAGCTGCTGCCCCTGCTCGGCGACGACGAGGCGCAGGGCGAAGCGGCGGCTGACGCGATTTTGACGACGGACCTTGTGCGGAAAGAGGCTGGCTACCGCGGCGAAGGCTGGACGGTCGGGGCGATGGGCAAGGGCGTGGGCATGATGGCGCCCTCGCTCGCCACGATGCTGGTGTGCATTACTACCGACGCCGCCGCGACACCCCAGGCGCTGGACGCCGCGCTGCGCAAGGCGACGAAGGTGACGTTTGACACCGTCGATATTGACGGCTCGACCTCCACCAACGACACGGTCATCGTGATGGCCAACGGCGCGAGCGGGGTTACCCCGAGCCAGGACGAGCTGGATCGCGCGATCCACGCGGTGTGCGATTCACTGGCGCGCCAGATGCAGGCCGACGCCGAAGGCGTGACCAAGCGCGTCAACATCACGGTGACCGGCACCGCGAGCGATGACGACGCACTCAACGCCGCCCGCACGCTGGGCCGCGACAGCCTGTTCAAGTGCGCCATGTTCGGCTCCGACCCGAACTGGGGCCGCACTCTCGCGGCGGTCGGCATGGCGGACGCAGCGATGGACCCCGAGAACATCGCCGTGTACTTCAACGGGCAGCCGGTGTGCGAGCGCTCTACCGGAACGCCCGGCGCGCGCGATGTCGACCTCTCCGGCGTGGACATCGACGTCCGCGTGGACCTGGGGACCGGGGGCCCGGGCACCGCGACGGTCCACACCACCGACCTGTCCCATGACTACGTGGAGATCAACTCCGCGTACAGCTCCTAGTTGGAAGGGCAACGAAGCAATGAGCGAACCAACTCCGGCGCAGCCGCTGAAACCCCTGAAGCATCTCAGCAGCGAGGACCGCGCACACGTCCTCGCGGAGGCCCTCCCGTGGCTGCAGCACTACCGCGACAAGATCGTCGTGGTCAAGTACGGCGGCAACGCCATGATTGATGAGCAGCTGAAGGCCGCGTTCGCCGCGGACATGGTGTTTCTGCGCACGGTTGGCGCTAAACCCGTTGTCGTGCACGGCGGCGGGCCGCAGATTTCGGCGATGCTCAAGCGGCTGGGCCTCGATGGGGGGGAGTTTGTTGGTGGCTTTCGCGTCACCACGCCGGAGATCCTCGACGTGGTTCGCATGGTCCTGTTCGGCCAAGTCGGCCGCGACCTGTTGGGCAAGATCAACTCGCACGGCCCATACGCGGTGGGGACCTCCGGCGAGGATGCCGGGCTGTTTACCGCGAAGCGCAGGCTTGTCGACGTGGACGGGCAACCCACTGACATCGGCCTGGTCGGCTCGATCACGGACGTGAACCCCTCTGCAGTGATGGACATCATTGAGGCCGGCCGGATCCCTGTCGTCTCCGGCATCGCGCCAGGTGAGAGCGGCGACGTGTACAACATCAACGCCGACGAGGCAGCCGGCGCGCTGGCCAAGGCGATCGGTGCGGAGCGCCTGGTTGTGCTCACCAACGTGGAGGGCCTCTACACCGACTGGCCGGACAAAGACTCGCTCCTGTCCAAGATCCAGGTCGGGGAGCTCGAGCGCATGATGCCAGACCTGGATTCCGGCATGATCCCCAAGATGGGGGCCTGCCTGACGGCGGTGAAAGGGGGAGTGCGCGCTGCCCACGTGATTGACGGCCGCATTGCCCACTCCGTGCTGCTGGAGCTGCTCACCGAGGGCGGTATCGGCACCATGGTGTTCCCGGACGCTTTTGACGTGAACAACTACCCGGAGGGCACGGCCACCACTGTGTTCAGGAAGGATGAAAACGCATGACCGAGCAGACGCACTCCGCGCAACCAGCGCTCGCGGCCTGGGGCGACACGCTCATGAACACCTACGGCACGCCGCCCGTGGAGCTCGCCCGCGGCGAGGGCGCACGGGTCTTTGGCCCGCAGGGAGCCGAGTTCATCGACATGTTGGCTGGCATCGCGGTCAACTCCTTGGGCCACGCCCACCCGGCGGTGATCGACGCTGTCACCGAACAGATTGGCAAGCTGGGCCACGTCTCCAACCTCTTCGCCTCCGAGCCGGTGGTGCAGGCCGCACAGAAGCTCAAGGCGCGGTGTGGCGACGATGCTGCGCGACTGTTCTTCTGCAACTCGGGCGGCGAGGCGAACGAGGCTGCGTTCAAGCTTGCTCGCTTGACTGGGCGCTCGCGCGTCCTCGCCGCGGTGAACGGTTTCCACGGCCGCACGATGGGTTCGCTCGCGCTTACCGGCCAGCCCGAGAAGCGCGCGCCGTTCGAGCCCCTGCCCTCCGGCGTGGAGTTCTACCCCTACGGCGACATCGACTACCTGCGCAAACTCGTGGCCGTAAACCCGGGTGACACCGCGGCGATCATCCTCGAGCCGGTCCAGGGCGAAACCGGCGTCATCCCCGCGCCCGAGCATTTCCTCACCCAGGTCCGCCAGCTGTGCGACGAGTCCGGGGCGCTCATGCTTATCGACGAAGTCCAGACCGGCATCGGACGCACCGGAGACTTCTTTGCGTTCCAGCACGAAGGCATCGTCCCGGACGTGGTGACCATGGCTAAGGGGCTCGGCGCCGGCCTGCCCATCGGCGCGGTCCTGGCGCGCGGGAAGGCCGCGGAGCTGTTCACCCCGGGCTCGCACGGCACGACCTTTGGCGGCAACCCCGTCGCCTGCGCTGCGGCGAACGTGGTGCTGGACACTGTTGATGACGCCTTCCTCGCGGAGGTGCGCCGCAAGGGGGAGAAGCTCGCTGCGTCGGTCGCGGCGTTGGACGGCGTGCAGGAGGTGCGCGGCCGCGGCCTTATGCTCGGGGTGGTGCTCGACCGGCCCGTGGCCAAGGACGTGGTGGCGAAGGGGCTGGAGCGGGGAGTGATTGTGAACGCTCCGTCGACAAGCGTGGTGCGACTCACGCCGCCCCTCATCATCACGGACAATGAGATTGATGCGGCCGTTGAGCGCATCGCGCTCGCGCTTGCCGACGCCACCGAGAACGAAAGGAACGACTCATGACCAGGCACTTTTTGGCTGATGACGATTTGACGCCGGACGAGCAGGCCGAGGTGCTCGCGCTCGCCGCTGAGATGAAGCGCGACCCGTACGCGAACCGCCCGCTCGAGGGGCCGAAGTCTGTGGCCGTGCTCTTTGACAAGACGTCCACACGGACCCGCTTCTCCTTCGACGTGGGCATCCACCAGATGGGCGGGAACGCGATTATCACGGACACATCCAACTCCCAGATGGGGAAGGGGGAGACGCTGCAGGACACGGCGGCGGTGCTGTCGCGGTTCGTTGACGCGATCGTGTGGCGCACCTACGCGCATGACAACTTCCACGCGATGGCCGAGACCGCGACGGTCCCGCTGGTCAACGCGCTGTCGGATGACCTGCACCCCTGCCAGATCCTCGCGGACCTGCAGACTATTCAGGAAAACTTCGGCCGCCTCAAGGGGCTGCGCGCCGCGTACCTGGGCGACGGCGACAACAATATGGCGAATTCCTACATGCTCGGGTTCGCCACCGCGGGGGTGGACATTGCCATCGTCGCGCCCGAGGGGTTCCAGCCTAAGGAGCAGTTTGTGCAGCGGGCACGCGAGCGCGCCGAACTGACCGGCGCGACGGTCACGGTGGGCACCGACCTGGCCGCGGTGGACGGCGTGGACGTGGTCATCACCGACACGTGGGTGTCCATGGGCATGGAGGACGACGGGTTGGATCGTCGGACCCCGTTTTTGCCCTACCAGGTCAACGCGGAGGTCATGGCACGCGCGTCGGAGGATGCCGTATTCTTGCACTGCTTACCTGCGTACCGCGGCAACGAGGTCACGGCGGAGGTGATCGACGGCGCGCAATCGCGCGTGTTCGACGAGGCGGAAAACCGGCTGCACGCCCAGAAGGCATTGCTGGCGTGGCTCATGGAACACCAAGACGAGGAGGAACACCAGGTATGACCCAACCCGTATCGCGCACGGCGCGACAGGCCCGCATCCTTGAGATCATCGGGAGCACACGGGTGTCTTCGCAGGCGCAACTCTCCGAATTCTTGCAGGCCGACGGCATCGACATCACCCAGGCGACGCTGTCGCGCGACCTGGATGAGCTCGGGGCGAAAAAGATCCGTCCCCTTGGGGGCGGCCGTGCGTATTACACGGTGACCTCTGACACGGGGTCGCTCTCCGTCGTACAGACCGGGCCGCGGGACAAGCTGCGCCGCATGATCGAGGAGCTTGTCGTCTCGGTGGACTACACCGGCAACACCACGGTCTTGCGCACGCCTCCCGGCGCCGCGCAGTACCTGGCCAGCTACATCGACCGCGTCGGCCTCGACGAAGTCGTGGGTTGCATCGCGGGCGACGACACGATCTTTGTCCTGGCTCGGGAGCCGCTCAGCGGCAAGGAACTGGGCGAAAAGATCTTCGGCCACGCGCACCCCGCCAACGAATAGCGTGTTCCGCAGCAGCGGGTCACAGGAAACGCACATCCCCGGGTAACCTCAGTAACCGGGTGTGTCACAACTTGAACAACCTCGAACATTATTGAAGGAGCTACTTCTCATGAGCAATCGCGTCGTACTCGCATACTCCGGCGGTCTGGACACCTCCGTCGCCATTTCCTACCTGGGCGAAATGCTTGATGCCGACGTCGTCGCAGTCGCCCTCGACCTGGGCCAGGGCGGCGAGGACATGGAGTCCGTCCGCCAGCGCGCCCTGGATTGCGGCGCCGTCGAGTCCATCGTCGTTGATGCGAAGGACGAGTTCGCTGAGGACTACTGCCTGCCCACCATCAAGGCGAACGGCATGTACCAGGGTGAGTACCCGCTGGTCTCCGCGATTTCGCGCCCGCTGATTGTCAAGCACCTGGTCAAGGCCGCCCAGGAGCACGGCGGCACCCACGTTGCCCACGGCTGCACCGGCAAGGGCAACGACCAGGTCCGCTTCGAGGTCGGCTTCCTCAACCAGGACCCCGACCTGGAGATCGTGGCCCCGGCTCGCGACTTCGCCTGGACGCGCGATAAGGCAATCGAGTACGCCGAGGGCAAGGACCTGCCGATCGAGCAGTCCGCCGCGTCACCGTTCTCCATCGACCAGAACGTGTGGGGCCGCGCCGTCGAGACCGGCTTCCTCGAGGACCTGTGGAACCCGCCGACAAAGGACCTCTACGCATACACCGAGGATCCGGCGATGGGCAACGCGCCGGACGAGATCATCATCTCCTTCGAGGGCGGCAAGCCCGTTGCCATCGACGGCCGTAAGGTCACCGTGCTCGAGGCCATCGAGGAGCTCAACCGTCGCGCCGGCGCGCAGGGCATCGGCCGCCTGGACATGGTCGAGGACCGCCTGGTGGGCATCAAGTCCCGCGAGGTCTACGAGGCACCGGGCGCGGTTGCGCTGATCACCGCGCACAAGGCGCTTGAAGACGTCACCGTTGAGCGTGAGCTTGCGCGCTACAAGCGCCTTATCGACGCCCGCTGGTCCGAGGAGGTCTACGACGGCCTCTGGTTCGGCCCGCTGAAGCGCTCGCTCGACGCCTTCATCGACTCCACCCAGGAGCACGTCACCGGCGACATCCGCATGGAGCTGCACGCGGGCAAGGCGACCGTCAACGGCCGCCGCTCCAACCACTCCCTCTACGACTTCAACCTGGCCACCTACGACACCGGCGATACCTTCGACCAGACCCTGGCCAAGGGCTTCGTGCGCCTGCACGGCCTGTCCTCCCAGATTGCCAACAAGCGCGACCGCGAGGCCGGCGCCCAG
Organism: Corynebacterium gottingense; assembly: GCF_002285125.1. Taxonomy (NCBI): domain Bacteria; kingdom Bacillati; phylum Actinomycetota; class Actinomycetes; order Mycobacteriales; family Corynebacteriaceae; genus Corynebacterium; species Corynebacterium gottingense. The sequence continues at coordinate 6,906 of NZ_NSGN01000002.1, read as the reverse complement.
GAGAAGCAGGAAAAGTAGCCATGGAACAGCACAAGACCAACGAAGGCGCGCTGTGGGGCGGCCGCTTCTCCGGCGGCCCCTCGGAAGCGATGTTCGCGCTCTCCGTGTCCACCCACTTTGACTGGGTCCTCGCACCCTACGACGTGCTCGCGTCCAAGGCGCACGCGAAGGTGCTCAACAAGGCAGGGCTGCTTTCCGACGCTGACCTGCACACCATGCTCGACGGTCTCGACCAGCTCGGGCGCGACGTGGCGGCCGGCTCCTTCGTCCCGGCCCCGACGGACGAGGACGTCCACGGCGCCATGGAGCGCGGACTGATCGAGCGGGTCGGCCCCGAGGTGGGCGGACGGCTGCGCGCCGGCCGTTCCCGCAACGACCAGGTCGCCGCGATGTTCCGCATGTGGTGCCGTGACGCGCTGCGCGGCGTGGCCGTCGAGGTCAGCGCGCTCATCGATGCGCTCGTCGACCAGGCCGCCGCGCACCCGGACGCGATCATGCCGGGCAAGACCCACTTCCAGGCGGCGCAGCCGATCCTGCTTGCGCACTCGCTGCTGGCGCACGCGCAGCCGCTGCTGCGCGATCTCGAGCGGATCCAGGACGCGGACAAGCGTCTCGCTGTCTCGCCTTACGGCTCGGGCGCGCTGGCGGGCTCGTCGCTGCACCTGGACCCTGAAGCGATCGCGACCGAGCTCGGTTTCGACTCCGCATGCGACAACTCGCTGGACGGCACCGCCTCGCGCGACTTCGCGGCGGAGACCGCCTACGTGCTCACCCAGATTGCCGTGGACATTTCGCGGCTGTCCGAGGAGCTCATCGCGTGGTCGACCCCTGAGTTCGGCTACATCACGCTTGACGACGCCTGGTCCACCGGGTCCTCGATCATGCCGCAGAAGAAGAACCCGGACGTGCCGGAGCTGGCTCGCGGCAAGACGGGCCGTCTTCTGGGCAACCTGACCGGCCTGCTCGCCACGCTGAAAGCGATGCCGTTGGCGTACAACCGCGACCTGCAGGAGGACAAGGAGCCGGTGATCGATTCGGTCAACCAGCTGCGGGTGCTGCTGCCCGCGATGACCGGGCTCGTCTCCACGCTCGTTTTCCACGAGGACCGCATGCGCGAGCTCGCGCCCGCCGGCTTCACGCTGGCGACGGACCTCGCGGAGTGGATGGTGCGCCAGGGTGTGCCGTTCCGCGAAGCGCACGAGGCGTCGGGCGCGTGTGTGCGCATCGCCGAGGAGCGTGGTGTGGACCTCATCGATTTGACGGATGAGGAGCTGGTGGGCGTCGATAAGCGACTGACCCCCGAGGTCCGTGAAGTCCTCACGATCGACGGGGCCGTGGCATCCCGCGATACCCGCGGCGGTACCGCCAAGGTGCGCGTGGACGAGCAGCGGCAGCGCGTTTCCGAGGCGAACGCGGCATTCCGCGCGTGGGCGGAGGCGCCGGTGCGCGGCGCGTAACCTCGGCATTGGCGCAATGACCTGCGCCACAACCGCGCAGCCCTTATGCTGAGTGCATGAGCGACACCAACGGAGGGAAGCGGTCTTTCTCTGCAATAGTCTCGATCATCATCGCGGTTGTGCTCATTGTGATGATCGGGCTTGCGCTGAGCGACGCCCGCGGCGAGAACAACGCGATACGCTGGCTGAACTTCGGAGGCGGCGAAGGTGGTGGCGCCGGAACCACCACCGTAGAGGGCATCATCGGCTCGGAGAAGCGCGACTACTTCGAGGACCCGGAAGTGAAAAGCCGGCTCGCGGAGCTCGGCTACACCGTGAAGTTTTCCACCGCGGGCTCGCGCCAAATCGCGACGAACACTGACCTGGACAAGCAGGACTTTGTCTTCCCGTCGTCCGGACCGGCAGCCCAAAAGGTGAAGAGCCAGGGCGGCAGCTACTCGGTGGACTACCCGTTTTTTACCCCGATGGCCATCGCCACCTGGCAGCCGATCGTGGACCTGCTCGAGCTGGAGGGCGTGGTGCGCAACACGGGCGACGGCTACGCCTTTGACATGGGCGCGTACATCAAGCTCGCCGAAAGCGGGAAGCGGTGGCGCGACCTCGGCGACACTTTCCCGTCCCCGCGCCAGGTGCAGGTGAGCACGACGGACATTCGCACCTCAAACTCCGCTGCCATGTACCTCTCGCTGCTGACCTGGCAGTTTGAGCAGGAAAAACCGGGGATGAGCACCGAGGAACTGGTGGACAAAATTTCGCCGTTCTTCGTGGGGCAGGGGTACTCGGAATCGTCTTCTTCCGCGCCCTTCCGCGACTACCTGAGCCAGGGCATGGGCTCGACGCCGCTGGTCCTGGTCTACGAGGCCCAGTTCCTTGGCGAGCAGATGAAGGACAACTCGCGCGTTCGCGACGACATGGTCCTCCTGCGCCTCGAGCCGACCGTGGTGGCAAACCACGGCATCGTCGGCATCTCGGACAAGGGCAAGGAGCTCGGCCGCCTGCTGAGTACTGATCCGGAATTGCAGCGACTCGCTGCGAAGCACGGTTTTCGCCCGGCTGAGAGCGGCTCGCTCGCGGACGAGCTCCAAGCGCACGGACTGCCCGCGCCGTCCGACTACGTCAACAGTGTCGACCCACCGACCTTCGATCGCCTCGAGCAGCTTCTCGACGCCGTCGGGCAACGCTACAGCGGACAACCACCAGCCAATGAGGAGGCCACCCTATGAAGAAACTACTTGCCGTTCTTTCCGCGCTGTTCATGGTGACTGCCACCGCCGGCTGCATGAACCTCGGCGGTGAATCCGGTGGCCTGGGAGGATCGGGTGGGTCCGGTGGGAGTGGTGATGCATCGCTGCACATTCTCGCTGCGACCGAGCTGAAGGATCTTGAACCGTTGATCCAACAGGCGGCTGATGACCTGGGAATGGACATCAGCGTGAGCTACGACGGTGGCACCTTGGAGAACTCACAGGGCCTGAAGGACGGTGGGTACGACGGCACGTACGACGCCACTTGGTTTGCCACCAACCGCTACGCGGACCTGATCGGCGCCTCTGACGCGCTGGCGGACCAGTACCCGTTGGCCAATTCCCCGATCGCGCTAGGAGTTCGCAGCGATCTGGCGCAACAGAAGGGCTGGGTTGACAACCCGCCGACCTGGGACGACCTCGTTGCCGCCGCCGATGCCGGCGAGCTGTCCTTCGGAATGACCGACCCCACGGCGTCGAACTCCGGCTTTTCCACGGTGGTCTCTGCCGCGACGGCGCTGGCCGATACCGGGCTCGCGCTGACGGAGGAGGACATCAACCGGGTCGCCCCGCAGCTGCAAACGTTCTTCTCCTCCCAGACGGTTTCGTCTGGGTCCTCCGGCTGGCTCGCGGACACGTTCGCGCAGGATCCGACGAAGGCGGACGCGATCTTCAACTACGAGTCGACGCTCTTCCAGTTGAAGAAGGCAGGGCAGGACATCGAGGTGGTGGTCCCCGCCGACGGAACCATCACCGCGGACTACCCGCTCAGTGCGCTCAAGCACCCGCAGAATACGGGCTCGGGCGAGGCGGTCCGTGAGCTTGCGGATTGGTTCCAGGAACACCAGCAAGAGGTGGCGGATACGTACCGGCGCCCGGTGCAGGGCGTCGATACTCTGCCCGCTGAGCTCGCGCGGCACACGCCGATCGAGCTGCCGTTCCCGGCCACGGAGAACGTCACGGCGCAGCTGCTGGACAAGTACAACGGCGAGTTCCGCATGCCCGGCCAATCGACATTCCTGCTGGACACCTCCGGCTCGATGGAGGGCGAGCGCCTTGCGTCGCTGAAGCGGATCATGCACGAGCTCATCGGCGGCACTGCTGCCACGTCGACCGGTGATGTCTCCTTCCGCGACAGGGAAAGCGTCGAGCTCCTGCCGTTCAATGATGCACTGGAGGAAGGCGCCTCAAGTGTCATTGCTGATGCGGACCCCGCGTCCCGCGAAAACCTTGACGCCTTTGTGAACAACCTCGAGCCGGGCGGGTACACCGCGACCTACGCCGCGCTTGAGCAGGTGCTTACCCAGCAAGCTGCGGCGAAGGCGAAGAGCGAGTCGACGCAGGACCAGAACGAGAAGACCCGGACTCCCACGGTCGTGCTCCTGTCCGACGGGCAGGCGACCGCCGAACCGTTCTACGATCAGTTCGTTGCGGATTACGGGCAGCACCCCGAATGGTCTGGTATCCCGGTCTTTGTGATCCTGTACGGTGAAGCGAACCGGGGCGAGATGGAGCAGTTGGCTCAGCTCACCGGCGGTAAGGTATTCGACGCCCAGAACGGCGACTTGGCCGAGACGTTTAAGGAGATCCGTGGCTACCAGTAAATGGGACTATTTCGCCTCGCCGAAAAACCAGGTTGGCATGATCGCGGCCGCGGTCACCACCGGGGCGTTCGCCGTCTTCGGCCTGGTGGGGGCGCTCGGAGTGATTCCCTGGGCGGTCGCCGCCGGAGTCGCGTACGGGGCGGGTGCGTTGCTCACGCCGTCGAATAGCCAAAAGGCGCTCCCGGCGGCTGAGACGACTTCGACCGAGTCGATGATTGATGAGTCAATCAAGGAAAACCTGGCCAAACTGCACCGCGCGAACGTGCCACCGCCGGTGTACAACGAGGCGATGAAGCTGCAGTCGGTCACCCGCTTCGTGCTCTCGCAGTGGGAGAGCCTGACGCCGACTCCTGAGCACCAGCAGACCGTGTACAACGTGTCAAAGGTCTACCTCCCCGAGGTTGTCGACACCTACCTCAAGGCGCCCCAGTACCGCGGGCGCGAGGCGTCGATGCGCTGCATCGATTCGCTGCGTACGATGTACGACGCGGTTAACCGCGTCAAGCACGGCATCCTGGACAACAACCTCCGCGCCCTGGATTCGCAGGCTTCGTACCTCAAGGAGGCGCTGCAGGGGCCCGTTTCGCTTGACGACGCCGCCGTTGACCCTCCCTCCGATCCCGACACGTCGGGGACGAGCCCGTACAAGTAGGATGAACCCCATGAGTCTCGATCCGAAACTCCTTGACGTCCTGGCCTGCCCGAAGGACAAGGGCCCACTGACATACAGGGAAGACGAACAGCTGCTGGTCAACGAGCGCCTCAACATCGCGTATCGCATCGACGACGGGATCCCGGTGCTGCTTATCGACGAAGCCGAGCCCTATCCCGCAGCCTAAGACCTCACCCCAGCAGCTGAATTCAACTACCCGAGACAACTGCGCTTTTCCACGCGCGAAGGACACCGATGAGCACAAACATTGTTGAAGAACTCGAATGGCGCGGACTGATCAACCAGTCCACCGACCTGGACGCACTGCGCGCCGCGACGGAATCGCCGATCAGCTTGTACTGCGGCTTCGACCCGACTGGCCCGTCGCTGCATGCCGGCCACCTCGTGCCGTTGCTCATGCTGCGGCGCTTCCAGGAGGCTGGGCACCGACCGATCGTGCTGGCGGGCGGCGCCACAGGCATGATTGGTGATCCCCGCGACGTAGGGGAGCGGACCATGAACTCCTCCGACACAGTTGCGGATTGGGCTGGACGTATCAGCGGTCAGCTCAAGCGGTTCGTCTCCTTTGAGGGCGAGAACGGCGCGTTGTTGGTGAACAACAACGACTGGACGAAGGACATGTCGGTCATCGACTTCCTCCGCGACGTGGGCAAGCATTTCTCCCTGTCCACGATGCTTGGCCGCGACACGGTGAAGCGCCGCCTGGAAAACGACGGCATCTCGTACACCGAGTTTTCCTACATGCTGCTGCAGGCGAATGACTACGTGCAGCTTCGCCGCAACCACGACTGCGTGTTGCAGGTTGGTGGAGGTGACCAGTGGGGCAACCTTGTCGCTGGTGTGGACTTGAACCGTCGCATGGACGGCGAGCAGGTGCACGCGCTGACGGTGCCGCTGGTCACCGACTCCGAGGGCAAGAAGTTTGGCAAGTCCACTGGTGGCGGCTCGCTGTGGCTCGATCCCGAGATGACCAGCCCGTACAAGTGGTACCAATACTTTGTGAACACCGCTGATGCCGACGTGATCCGCTACCTGCGCTGGTTTACGTTCCTGGACCAGGAAGAACTCGATCGCCTTGCGGTTGAGGTGGAGGAGCGACCGTTCAAGCGTGAGGCTCAAAAGCGTCTTGCACAGGAGATGACGGACCTCATTCACGGCCGCGAAGCCCGCGAAGCTGTTGAGCTGGCTTCGCAGGCGCTGTTCGGGCGGGCGGAACTGACCGACCTGGACGAGAAGACGCTCGCTTCCGCGGTTTCGGAGACCCAGGTGTTCGAGTTCCGCGATGCGGAGACCACCATTGTTGACCTGCTCATTGGCGCAGGCCTTGCCGATTCGAAGGGCGCTGCCCGTCGCTCGATCAAGGAGGGTGGCATCTACGTGAACAACGAGCGGGTGGCATCCGAGGACTGGAAGCCCGGAAGTGACGACTTGCTGCACGGCGCGTGGCTGGTCCTCCGCCGCGGGAAGAAGAACTTCGCCGGTGCCAAGAAGGTGGGATAGCCCCTCACCGCTACCAACCGCCAACAGTTTTCGTGTAAGCGAGCTGTTGGCGGTTTTTGTTTGCCCAAAAACCTGTTGTGTGCTGGGGGTTTGCGTGTTTGTGTTGTTCGTGGTTAAGTGTTTCCTCGTTGCCGAGAGCGAGTGAGTCGCTCGGTGGGAACGGGATAATTTCACAGTGTTGCCGGCTTGGTTGCTTGAGTTTGGTTGAGGTTTTCCTCGATTTTGACTTTTGTTTACCTTGTGTGTAACGTTGTTTTCCGCTGCCGAGCACTGATTGGTTGTGTTTGACTGGTTGGTCTGGTGTGCGTGTGTTGTTTGAGAACTCGATAGTGTGCCAATGTACTTTTGTTTGTGGATTGGTTGCGTGCCTGTGTTGTGCTGGCTGCACGTTTTGTGTGGTTGGTGTGTGCCGGTGGCGCTGCTTGTGA